>NZ_CAVK010000131.1 GCF_000382885.1 Sphingobium indicum BiD32 | reverse complement strand
CGGGGCCCTCTTCATATCGTTGTCTTCATTGATCAGGTGGCAGTGATCTCGCCGGTTTCCGGGTCGACAACCTGGGTGGCCTGGTTTTGCTCCGCCCCGGCAGCACGGCGGCGGGCGGACTGCTTGAGGCGGTAGCTGTCGCCGTTCATGGCCAGGATGCTGACGTGGTGCGTGAGCCGATCGAGCAGCGCGCCGGTGAGCCGCTCGGATCCCAGGACCTGCGTCCAGTCCTCGAACGGCAGGTTGGATGTGACGATCGTCGATCCCCGCTCATAGCGCTGCGAGAAGGTCTCGAACAGCAGCTCAGCGCCTGTGGGCGAGAGAGGAACATAGCCCAGTTCATCGACGATCAGCAGCTTCACCGCTGCAAGATCGCGCTGCATCTTGAGCAGTCGCTTTTCGTCCCTCGCCTCCATCAGCTGGTTGACCAGGGCAGCGGCGGTCGTGAACGCGACCGTGAAGCCTTTCTGGCAAGCCGCCAGTCCCAGCGCGAGCGCCACATGGGTTTTGCCGGTGCCGCTGATGCCCAGCGCGATGATATTTTCCCGACGCAGGATGTATTCGCAGCGGGCCAGCTCCAGCACGAGCATTTTGTTGAGGCCTGGAATGGCCGTGAAGTCGAACGTGTCGAAGCTTTTCACCGCCGGGAACCGCGCAGCCCGGATCCGGCGCTCCACGGTGCGGCGCTCACGGTCGATCAGCTCAAGTTCGATGAGGCGAAGCAGGTATCGGCTATGATCGACCCCCTCGCGTGCACATTCATGCGCCAGCTTCTCATATTCCCGCAGCACTGTAGGAAGTTTGAGTTGCTTGAGATGGTGCGCGAGCAGAACCTGCGGCGTCCCCGCCATAGTGCCGGTGGGCATCTTGTCCTCTGTGCCCCGGTTCATGCCGCCAACTCCTGAGATGTTTGGGGCACGAGCGCGGCATAGTCGGCGGCACGCGTCGTCTTCACGTCCATTTTCGGCAGGTGGGGATAGGCTGCCAGGTCCAGGCGGGCGGGTCGCCGTTCGATGCGCGCCAGCGCGATCTGCTTGACCGCGTCAAAGCCGATTGCGCCGATACAGATCGCCTCGTTCACCGCGAAGGTGACGATCTCCATCGGCATCGCCTCCAACAGGCGCAGGATCTGGATGAACTCGCGCTTGCCCTTGTTGCCCATGCGCGCCTCAAGGAGGTTACGCATATGCTGGAACGCTTGCGGCAGAGCCCAGTCCTGCAGCGCGGCGGCCTGATCGAGCGCATTGGGCTGGTCTCGATCAGCGCCAGATAATGCAGCGGGTTCGCCACAAACATGGCCTCACCATAACAGCGCGGATGTCTGGCGATCTCCTCATTGCCACATAGGATGACCACCGTGTCGACGAAGCCCTTCACCATGACATCCTGGAAGCCGTACCGGGTCGGCACCGAGTATTCGTTGGTGCGGTAGCGCACCAGGGCGGTCGACGATACGCGAGCGGCCCTGGTCTCGCACGGCTCGAACTGCCCTGCTGGCAATGCCCGCATCGTCGCCAGATCGGCCAGAAGCCGTGCGCCGATCGTCTCACTATGTCGGCCAGCCCGCTCTTCCTGCCGGGCCCGGCAGCGGTCCAACAGCTCATCATTGAAGTCATCGAAGCTGGGCGCATGCGGAATCGGTACCATGAAGTGCGATCGGGCGTGCTTGACCAGGCCTTCCACCTTCCCCTTGTCGTTCCCCTTTCCAGGCCGACCAAAGCGATCGGTGAAAAGATAATGGCTGACGAGCCCGGTGAACGCGCGTGTTCGCTCGCGCTTTCCATCCCCGCAGATCCTGGCAACCGCGATCTTCGTGTTATCATAAAGGATCGACAGTGGCACACCGCCAAAGAAGGCGAACGCCGATACATGCCCGTCCAGAAAGGCCTCGGTTGTCTCCGCTGGATAGGCCTTCACAAAGCAGGCATCCGATTGCGGCAGGTCCATGCAGAAGAAGTGCATCTTCCGGCGGACACCATCGATCACGCCCACCGCTTCGCCAAAATCTACCTGAGCATGTCCTGGCGGGTGCGCCAGCGGCACGAACGTCTCGCGTCCCCGCGCTCGGCACAGCCGGACATAATCCTTTACGACAGTGTAGCCTCCGCCAAAGTCATGCTCGTCGCGCAAACGTTCAAAGATCCGCTTGGCACTATGCCGCTGCTTCACAGGCGCAATGCGATCCGCTGCCAGGATCGCGTCAATCACTGGCAGCAGCGGCCCCAACTTCGGCTTCGCCACAGGCTTGGTCCGCGTGTAGCCCGGCGGCAGCGAGAACCGGCACATCTTCGATATCGTCTCGCGGCTCAGTCCAAAGACCTTCGCGGCCTCGCGCTGGCTGTTACCTTCAACAAAAACAAAGTGCCGAACGGCGGCGTAGCTCTCCACGGCAAACATCCCCGGCCACCCCCATTAAAAGGAGCAACCTATCCAATGGCTGGTTTTTAAACCGCCACGCTCAGCAAATCGCTGGCGTTCCATTGGCCTGGTTTGTCACCGCCCTCTACACATGCTCGATCCTGGCACGGATCGCAGATTTTGTAGCATTGGCGCGAGCGGTCGCCCTGGGCATCGGCTTGCCTTTGGGTTTGCGACGGTGGATGCGACTGGTCAGCATGCGATCGGCCAGCCATGTTTCGTTCGTCCCGGAGCGGTATGCTGTGTCGGCCCAGACCTCGCTGCTGCTATTCTCTGCGATCACATGGCGTAACATGCGCCCATCGGCGTGCGCCGCCGAGGTGACCTCACCTGCGCGAATGAACCCGTAACGGCGGTCTATGCTGATATGGCTTTTATACCCGAACACCGGCAAGGCGATCATCGGCAGCGGCTTGCCATTCTTGTAGCGCACCTTCCCGCCGATCTTGAGCGTCCAGCGCGCATCTGTGTCCTTCTGTGCCGCCTTTGCCGGGTCATCAGGCCAGATATCCTGCGCCGACTTTCCATCCTTGATGGCTTGCCGCTCATCATCGGTGTTACGTTGCTTGGGCGCGGGCACCAGGCTGGCATCGATGATCTGCCCCGACATGGGGATGTAGCCCTTCTTGTGCAGTTGCCAGTCAAAAGCCTTCATCACCCGCTTAAGTGTCCCGGTCTCCGTCATCCGGTTGCGGAAATGCCGGATGCTGTTCTCGTCGGGGGTGCGATCGCTGCTGGGCGGCAATCAGGATGAGAACCCTGATCGTCGCGCAACAGATCGCCGAGCGCAAAACCCAGAAACCGCATCCAGCTCAGCCGTTCCCGGATCATATACTCCATTCTGGCATCGGACAGATTATGCTGGGCCTGCAAGATCAGTATCTTGAACATGGCGACAGGGTCAAACGGCGGACGGCCGCCCTTGCTGCCATGGCCATAACCAAGTCCGTCGACCAAGCCAGACCCGAAAATACTCAAAGTCCACGGTCCGTTCCAGAACTTCAAGCGGATCGCCATGGCGGCTCAGCATCTCAAGATGGTCGTTCAGGCTGAAAAGAGACTTGGGGTCCATGGCAGATCGCCTCCAATGGCTACCCGCTCAATGAATCATCAATGCACCAAATCCGCCAGAGTTCTTGCGGGTGTCCAGCTTCTTGTGCGAGCCTTTATGATCGCGGCCGAGCGGAAGTAGGTGCGTCTGGGACCAGTTAAATTTCGGGCAGAGCCTGCGTTGCGAACCCCCACCCTCTAAGTTCTGCACTCCTCTTCAGGAGTGTTTCGAGATCTTCGATCGAAAAGGGGTGGGCGTCCTTCATTCTGTCCAGTTCAGCCCAGTCTATCGGGACGGCGACTGACGCACCGGGGCGGGCGCGGACGGAATAGGGCAATATGGCAGTACTGCCACGCTGATTGCGCAGCCAGTCAATGAAGATGCGATCCTTGCGCTTTACCTTGCTCATCGTCGCCGTTAAGCGGTCAGGCTCGGCGGCGCTCAAGGCCTGGGCGAAGCGGGACGCAAAGTCCTTGTGTCTGTCCCAGCCGTGGCCGGGCGTCAGCGGCACGACGACATGCACACCCTTGCCGCCCGACAGCATCGCGAAGGAGACAAGGCCTATGTCGGTAAGATGATCGCGTATGTCCATAGCCGCCTGCTTCACCTTGTTGAAATCCAGCCCTTCGTCTGGGTCCAGATCGAAGATCATCCGGTCCGGCCGCTCCACAGCGTCGGCCCGGCTGGCCCAGCCGTGAAACTCTATCGTCCCCATCTGGACGCAGGCGAGCAGGCCGTCGGTGCTCTCGACATAGATATAGTCTTCTGATCCGCCATCCTTTTCGCGGATCGGCACTTGTCGTACCGCCTTCCCGAAGGCACCGCTGTCATGTTTCTGGAAGAAGCATTTTTTCGCACGCCCCTGCGGACAGCGGACCAGGCTGATCGGCCGATTGGCGACGAAGGGCAGCATCAACGGCGCGATGCGTGTGTAATAGTCCGCCAGTTCCCCCTTGGTCTGGCCGCTTTCGGGGAAGATGACGCGATCGCGGCTGCTGATCCTGACTGTGCTTTGGAGGGCAGGTACCGGTGCGGGCTTTTCCGATTTCACCGTTCTGGCCGGCTTGTCTGCTCGCAGGCCAAGAAAGCTGGCATGGCGGACGCGACCATCGCCAGTAAATTCGGCAAAGGCGATTTCGGCGACGAGCTTCGGTTTGATCCAACTCACCCCGCGCGCCTCCGCGCTCGGTACGTCGGCTGTGGTCTTGTTCGTAGTCAGCGAGGCCATCGCCTTGGCCAGTTCGTCCATCGTCGCGCTGTCGAACCCGGTGCCGACCTTCCCCTTATAGGCCAGCGTCCTTCCCTCATGCTGGGCCAACAGCAGGGATGCAAAGGGGCGTCCCCTGGCATTGCTCTTCGTCCATCCGACAAGGACGAATTCCTGTCGCCGGGTACATTTGACCTTCACCCAGTTGCGCGTGCGGGTGCTGCGATAAGGGGCGTCGGCTCGTTTCGAGATGATGCCTTCCTGTCCAGCCTCGCACAGGGACCGGAACAAGGTTTCGCCAGCACCCAGAACATGATCGGAGACATGGATGGGCGGTTCAGCCGTGCCCAGCAACGACTCCAGCCGCTCCTTGCGTTCGATGGTTGTCAGCCCTTTAAGATCCTGCCCGTCAAGTGACAGGAGATCAAAGGCGAACAGGTGCAGTGGATGCGCCGGATCTTCCTGTCCATGTCCGCGCTTCAGCGCCTTTTGTAGCGTCGAAAAATCGGGATTGCCGTTCCCGTCCAGCGCAACCACTTCGCCGTCGATCAGGCAAGGGGGCAGGTCCAGCGCGGCGATCGCGTCTGTCAGCAGCGCAAATTTGTCGGTCCAGTCCAGCCCGTTGCGGGTATGGAGTTTCACCTTGTCTCCGCTCGCTGCGATCAGGGCACGATAGCCGTCATATTTGATCTCGTGCAGCCAGTCATTCCCGGTCGGCACGGCGTCTACCAGCGTGGCGAACTGTGGCTTTACAAAGCCGGGCAGGGCAGCGTTTCGCTTGCGTCGCTTGCGTTGCTTGCCCCCGACCTTGGCATTATGATCCTTTGCCGCCGCCATCTTAGTTGCGAAGCTCTTGCCTCTCGCCCCGGCGAGTGACTGTTCGCCGCCTTTGTCCCCCGCGATCTGCGCCATGAATCGGTCCGTCAGCACGCTGGTCAGCGCACGCTCGACTAGCGCGTCCCCCGATCCGGCATCCTTGTCGTCGATCTTGCGCAGCAGCCAATTCTCACGCTTCTCCTTGGGACGCCCTTTCATCCGCACCAACAGCCATTCCCCCTTCATCCGCTCTCCATGCAGGATGAAATGCAGATGACCATCTTTGAGGTCGGCGGCGTTCTTTCCCGCGATCGGCTCCTAGGTGCCGCGATCCCACAGCATCACGGTGCCGCCGCCATATTCGCCCTTGGGAATCGACCCCTCGAAAGTGCCATAATCGAGTGGATGATCCTCCGTCCGCACAGCCAGCCTTTTGTCGGCAGGGTCGATGCTCGGTCCCTTGGTGACAGCCCAGCTTTTCAGTACCCCGTCTATCTCGAGCCGGAAATCCCAATGCAGCCGGGTCGCGGCATGTTTCTGCACGACAAAGCTATTGCCTCCGGTTTTCGCAACCTTGCCTTTGGGTTCCCGCGTGCGGGCGAAATCGCGCTTGGCGTTGTAGGGGGAAAGGGCATCCTTGCTGACCATCATTCTTTCCGATCCAAAGGATCGAGCCAGCGGCGTTCGACAAAGCCCAGCACGGTGAGCATGATGATCGCAACGATGGTCGCGCTGATCACCAGTGGCCAGAGCGCCGCGCCGCAGGCGATGCCTATAACGGCCGCCAGCCAGATATGCGCTGCGGTGGTCAGGTTGCGGATCTCGCCCTTGCTGAACACGATCAGCCCAGCCGCGATAATACCGGTGAAGGCGGCGGATGCCTCGAACACACGAAGAGGATCGATATTACCCTCTCCTTTGAGTTGGAGGTGCAGGGCTATGGCGCACACGGTCATCAGCGCGGCGGTAAAGCAGATAAGGCCATGGGTGCGCATCCCTGCTGCATGGCCGCGCAACTCCCGGTCCATTCCCAGCAGCAGGCCGAGTATCGCCGCAGCGCCCAACCGCAGCAATACGGGGCCATCGATCAGGTGCAGCGGCGTGGCGGGGTTCAATTCCATTACGCGCTCTTGCGCTTTGCCGTCGCTGCCTTCTTGGGCTGGGCCGCTGGCTTGGCTTTGGCACCCGCCTTGCTAGTCGGCGCGCTCCTGCCCGTCCCGGCGGATTTTTTCAGCGCGGCCATCAGGTCGATGACATTGCCCGCCTTGCGACCCGCAGGTTCGTCATCGACATCCTCGATGATCCGCTTGCCCTTGGCCTTCTTCTTCTTGTCGATCAGGCGATGGAGTGCATCGACATAGCGGTCGTGAAACTCCTCCGGCTTGAACGGCGCGGTGCGCTTGTCGATGATGCTGACGGCCAGGTCCAGCATGTCCGGGTCTGCTTCTTCGCCCGGAAGTGCCCGAAAATAGCCCTGGGCCTTGGTTACCTCGTCGGCGTAACGCAGCACTTCCAGCACCAGCCCGCGTCCGCAAGGCTTCAACGACACCAACTGCTCGCGCCCGCGCACCGATAACTGGCCCAGGCCGACTTTCTTCGTCTGCCGCAATGCGTCGCGCAGCACCGCATAGGCTTCCTCCGCCAGATCGTCGGCGGGCAGGACGAAATAGGGCTTTTCATAATAGAGCACGTCGATCGCATCGGCATCGACGAACTGTACTAGGTCTAGCGTCTTGCGGCTTTCAATCTTGACCGACTCAATCTCGTCCTGTTCCAGCAGGACATAATTCCCCTTGGAAATCTCATAGCCCTTGAAAATCTCGTCGCGATCGACGGGACCCACGCCGCTTACCACCTTGTCATAGTGAATCGGCTTGCCGGTCGGCTCGTGGATCTGGCGAAAGGATATGGCCGGGCCGGATTTGGTCGCTGGATAAATTTCGACCGGAATCGAAACCAGTGCCAGCTTGATTTGACCTTGCCAATATGCGCGTGCGGGCATGAACGACCTCCGCGCTATCAGCGTATAGCCACGAGGATGGTTCCCCACCTTCTGTTCAGCGGCCCGCGGGCCCCGCGATCAAGCGATCGTTACTATTCGTGCGCTGCTGCCATGAGACATAGGCTTGACGACAAGCTGATCGCTCATCCGCTCAAACGCGATATCCACTTTCGCCGAGCCGATGCCCAGTCTCCTTATGGCCAGGCTTTGGAGGAAATGCGGCAGCGTGGGTTTGTGAAACGAAATCTGCTCTGTCGGGACGTCAAATCGCAGGCCAAGGCTCGACTGGATCAGCGCCAGCGGCGCGGCAGCCGACCATGCCTGCGGACTACAGGCGACCGGATAGAAGGTGGGTCCCTGAGAGCGGCGGCGCGGAAAGCCGCAGAATAGTTCGGGCAGGCGCATCATATCGACATAGGTGGCGGCGGCGAACAGCCCCTCGAAGATCCGCGCAGCCTCACGCTGATAGCCATAGCGAGAAAAGCCACCCGCGATCAGCGCATTATCATGCGGCCAGATGGAGCCGTTATGATAGCTCATCGGGTTGTACCGTTTTTCGGTCGAGGCGATTGTGCGCACGCCCCAGCCGGAAAAGGATGCCGGCGCCATCAGGGTACGCGCCACCGCATCGGCGCGCTCCTTCCGCGCCAACCCGGTGTATAGAACGTGCCCGGCGTTGGAAGATCGCACCCGGCACGGCTTCTTGTCGCCATCCAGTGCCAGCACATAGGTGCCAAGTGTCGCATCGAAAAAGGCTGCGTCGAACCGGTCGATCAATTGCCCGGCACGGTCCCGATAAGCCGCTGCGCGCTCATCATCGCCAACTGCGCCAAATAGCGTCTCGGCCGCCTTCCAAGCGCCATAGACATAGGCCTGAACCTCGGCGAGGGCGATCGGGCCGCGCGCGATGCTGCCGTTGGCGTGGAAAATGGAATCATGGCTGTCCTTCCAACCCTGATTTTGCAAACCCTGATCAGTCAGGCGACCATATTCGACAAATCCGTCGCCATCGCGGTCGCCACATATGTCGATCCAGGTGAGCGCTGCGTCGATATTTGGCAGGATCGTGTTCAAAAAGGCGATGTCGCCGGTGCGTTCAAGATAGGCACCCGCCAGCATCACGAACAACGGGGTGGAATCGATGCTGCCATAATAATGACGGAAGGGCACTTCGCCCAATTCGGCCATTTCGCCATGGCGGACCTCATGCAATATTTTACCTGGTTCGGCATCGGCCGCCGGATCGAAGCTGGTCGCCTGATGCGCGGCCAGATAGCCCAGCACGCCACGGCTGATCGCCGGGTCCATCCACAGGGTCTCAAGCGCCGTGATGATGGCGTCACGCCCGAATATGGTGCTGAACCATGGGATGCCGGCGTAGGGATAGGGTCCAAATTCGGTATCGGTGGACAGCATGGATATGTCGGCTACGGATCGGCGCGCGACTTCGTTGAAGAGGTCGTTGGACGAATGCAGCGTCGCCGCCCGTTTGCGCGCGGCCCCCAGCGCTTGCATCGCCTCGCGCAGGGACTTGAGAAACTGCTTGGGCAGCGCGTCGCCGGTCTGGGCCCGGCCACAGCATATGCGGGTGAACAGGGCGCAGCGCTGGCCTGGCAGAATTGTCACGTCATAGCGTGCATGGCCCTCGGTCAGTTTGCTGGGCACCGGATCAAAATGCAGATGGGTCTGTCGTTCACGATCATCCCGTCCGACATAGCCTAACAGCACGTCTGCCGCCCCGACCTGTGCCTCACGCATTACCCCACGGCGCAGGCGCGTCATGCCACGTATCTCGAACAGGTCGGCAAAGTCCGCCGCAAAGCTCAAATCGAGGCTGATCTGCCGCGTTTCCGTATCGAAATTTCGGATGGTGATCCGTTCGTACAGCGCGTCTTTCCAGAGAAAGCGGGTACGGCGCAGGTGGATCAGGTCATGCTCCACAGCAACCCGGCCATCGTCCCCGAAGAAATCGGGATTGGCCAGATCGCAAGTCAGCATGGCATTATCGTCGCGCAACGCCGAACTCAGCAGGATCGGTCGCATGCCGTTGATGGTAAGATAAAGGTGTGAGAGATAACGGGTGTCGCGATGATAGAGGCCTTCCGGACTGCCCGGACCAGAAATCGCGTCGCCGCTATGGTCGAACACGGCGAAACTATCGCCATGTTTAAGCGTGCGCGGCCGGCGCTCATGAAGCGAGGCCGTCGCCGGGATGAAGAACTGGGTCTGCGCCTGGGAAAGCGCCTGTCCGCCCGCAATGCCGGGCAATTCAGGCTGGGGCTGGATCAGCGTCATGGGGTTTCCTATGCTACAATCTGGAGTGCGGCGTCCTGGCCGCGAAGACGGCGCAACCGGGCAGCGTCGGTGCGGGCACCGCGCAAATCATGATATAGCGCGACATAGTCGGTGGCCATGCGCTCCGCCGTGAACCGTGCGTCGAATGCGCCGCGCACCCGCGCGCGGTCGAGATATGGCAAGACTGCGACCGCCTCCACCGCTTCATCTTCGCTATCGACGATGTAGCCTGAAACGCCGTGCTCGATGACTTCGGGCACCGATCCGCAGCGGAAGGCGATCACGGGTGTCGCACAGGCCATAGCTTCGATCATCACCAGGCCAAATGGTTCGGGCCAGTCGATCGGGAACAGCAACGCGCTTGCCTGACCCAGAAACTGCGCCTTTTGCTGCTCGTTGATCTCGCCAATATATTCGACATTAGGATAGCGATCGACCAGTGGCGCGATTTCACCTTCCCAATAGGCTCGATCGACATTGTCGATCTTGGCCGCGATCTTGAGCTTGAGGCCCGATCGCGCAGCGATGCGGATCGCCCGATCCGGCCGTTTTTCTGGTGATATCCGGCCCAGGAATGCGAGATAATTTTCCCCCGCGCCCAATCGCGGTGCCAGCAGATCTGCGGGCAAGCCATGATAGATAGTCCCACCCCAGTTGACCGGAGGCATCGGCAGCCGTTGATGGTCGGAAATCGACACCAGGCTATGATCGGGGAAGGCGCGGTAGAAAGGCGGAAGGTCAGGCAGATCAAGCCGACCGTGCAACGTTGTAACAGTGCGTCCAATAAAGTCCTGCACCATCGGCAGGTGCAGCATGTCGATGTGGAAGTGCAATGCGTCAAATTCATTGGCGCGGCGGCGCACCTGTTCCAGCATCATCATATGGTAGGGAATGGTATCGATCACTGTTGGATTGAGCCGGAGCGCCATGTCGGTGATCGGAACCAGTTCAGCCCTCGTCTGCGAATCCCCGCTGGCAAACAGGGTGACATCATGACCCTGGTGGACAAGTTCTTCGGTCAGATAAGAAACGATACGCTCAGTGCCGCCATAAAATCTGGGTGGCACGCTTTCAGCCAAGGGGGCAATTTGTGCGATCTTCATGCAGGCGTTCCTCTCAATCGAGTGGAGCCCTCCGTTCCCCGACCAGCGGCAGGCTGCATCGGTACAAGCATTAAGACACAGCCTGGTTGCATCAACGGGAAACGTTTCGTCTCAAATGCTTGTCGCAAGATCGTCGGAGGGCATAAGCAAGTGTTTATGCCGACAGCCTATGGACCACAGCATCATACAGGCACTGTCGGTGCGAAGCAAAATCAGAACAGCTTTCTCCCTGCGCGCGTGTTTGACAACGCGGGCGGTTAGCAGGGGTGAATGCGGCGGAGGAGCCGGTTTTGCGGAAGAAGCTTCGGCGCAAGGAGATGCAGGACTTTTTCACCAAATTGCCACCGACGGTAGTAGCGATCGAAGCATGCGGTGGATCCCACCATTGGGCGCGGCAGTTGCAACGCTTGGGGCACGAAGTGAGGATTCTGCCGCCACAGTACGTCAAGGCCTATGTGAAGCGCGGAAAGAATGATGCCGCTGATGCCGAGGCGCTGTGCGAGGCGATGAGTCGACCGACTATGCGCAGCGTGCCGGTAAAGACAGCTGAGCAGCAAGCCGCGCTGATGTTGGTCGGTATGCGCGATCGATTGATCCGCAATCGGACCCAGCTTGCAAATGCAATCCGGGGCTATGCGACCGAATTGGGGTATACGGCTGCCAAGGGGGTTCGGCATATTGCGCCACTGCTTGATCGGATCGCCACCGATGAGACGCTGCCAGAAATGGCGCGCGATCTGTTTGCAATCCACGTCCGTGAATATGTGCAGTTGCAGGCGGAAATCGAGAAGGTCGAGACCAGGTTGATGGATTGGCACCGCGCTGACGAGTGCAGTCGCCGCCTCGCGCAGATACCGGGTGTGGGGCCTATCGGGGCTTCGCTGTTGATCATGAAGACACCAGCGCCTGAGCGTTTCCGTTCCGGGCGGGATTTTGCGGCGTGGCTTGGACTTACACCCCAAGATCATTCGACAGCTGGCAAGGTCAAACTCGGTGTTATTACCCGTGCCGGCGATGAGGCGTTGCGACGAACGTTAGTCGTCGGATCAACCTCACTTCTGCGACAAATTCGAGCCGGGCGCGCGAGGAATGCGTCGCCCTGGCTCGTTGACATGCTTCGGCGCAAGCCGCCCAAACTCGTGGCCGTCGCGCTGGCTAACAAGATCGCCCGCATCGCCTGGAAAATGATGATAACGGGCGCGGCCTACCATTCGCGATCCGTAGCACCCTCAGCGGCAATCGCGGTATAGAGCTCACTCAGGCGCGGAGAGTACGGGTGACGATACCGCGCCGAGTTGAGGCTGGAACTTGCAAGTGAACGAACAGGTGGTGTGATCGATCGATCCGAGACGCGTGACAATCCGTTTGAATCAGTGGCCATCAAAGGTCGCTTGTCTGTTTGGAACTCGCGTCGCGGAAACCACCTTGGCCCGCGGTCATGTGCGACCGCACCCAGAGGCCGGACATAGGAAAGCAACCGATCAAACCCGTCTCGACAAATGCCCTTGCCGGATGGGGCGACCACATATGGATCAACATTACGCCCCTTCGGGAATTTCTTCTGACAACGGGTCCTATTGGTGCGGCGTCTAGACTTTAGTTTTGGGGACGGTAGTTCTGGGGTGATATGATCGACCGTTTGCCTGACATATTCCCCGGTGATTCCATGATGAGCGCCCTTATGCGCGCCCATGATTGGGATGCTACGACTCTGGGACCTCCAGACCAGTGGCCGGAGGGACTGAAAGCGTCGCTTCGGCTCATGCTCATGTCGCGGTTTGAAATGTGGCTTGGCTGGGGAGAAGATCTGAGCTTCTTCTATAATGACGCCTATATTCCCACATTGGGTTCCAAGCATCCAGCCGCTCTGGGCCTGCCCATGGCGCAGGTCTGGAAGGAAGTGTTTGAGGACGTCAAGGATCGCATCACATCCGTCATGCGCGATGGCGTTGCGACCTGGGACGAGCAGTTGCTTCTCTTCCTTGAGCGCAATGGCTATCCGGAGGAGACCTATCACACATTTTCCTACAGCCCGCTGATCGGCGATACCGGATCCGTCGAAGGACTGATGTGTGTCGTCCGCGAAGAGACTGACAGGGTTATCAGCGAACGGCGGATCAAGCAGTTGAATGATCTCGCCGCAGCATTGCTCAAGGCGCAAGGTCGATCGGACGTGACCGACGCCGTTCGGGTCAATTTTGGCCGGGAGAGTCGCGACTTTCCTTTTGCTGACCTCATATTGTTCGATCTGCCCGGCAGTCCTTATCCCGCGTCCGGCGATGCAGCACGTTGGCCGATCGCTGCTATCGAACAAGGCGAGAAGCAGACGGTCATTGCGCTTGATGGCTTCGGGGAGGATTTTCCAACTGGGGTTTGGCAGATACCGCCGCGCGATGCGTTGATCCTTGCGGTTGAACAGCCAGGGGAAACGCAAGCCGTCGGCGCACTGGTTCTAGGGCTAAATCCCTATCGCGTCCTTGATGACGCAACCCGTGATTTTGCAAGCCTCATCGCGGTGCAGATTGCCGGTGCGCTTGCCACCATCGACGCTGTGTCGGCCCAACGCCGCGACCGCGATCGGCTATGGTCGCTCAGCCAGGACCTGATGCTGGTATGCGACTTCGACGGTATCATCCGATCGGTCAACCCGTCGGCAACCCGGCTTCTGGGATGGCAAGAGGATGAGATCATCGGCAAGGTGCTGGCCGATCTGGTCCATCCTGAGGATGTGGGCGGCACGGCCAGGGAGGTCGAAAAGCTCAGCCAGGGCATTACTACCCTTAGCTTCGAGAATCGCTATCGATGCCGGGACGGCAGTTATCGCCTGCTCGACTGGAATGCCGTGCCGGATGCGGGCCGCATCCATGCCGTGGCGCGTGACATAACGCAGGAGCGTCAGCTGGCCCGCGACCGGGAACGGATTTGGGCGATCTCCCCTATCGTCAAGGTGGTGGCGACAACCCAGGGCATCATCAGCGCCGTCAATCCATCCTGGACGAAAGTTCTTGGATGGGCCCAGGCCGAAACGGTCGGTCGCAATATATTGGAGTTCGTCGCCGAAGAACAGGACGCTGCGCAGAAGAGGCTGGCGCGCCTTGCCCAGCCTGATGCTGCAGTCGTCGAATCCCAGAGCGTCTTTCGCGCGCAGGATGGTAGCCATCACCGCTTTGCCTGGACGACCGTGCCAGAGGGCGGGATGCTTTATCTGTTCGGGCGGGATATTACCGCTGAAACCGAAGCCGCTGCGGCGCTCGCTGCAACCGAGGATGCTTTGCGCCAGAGCCAGAAGATGGAAGCGGTCGGACAGTTGACGGGGGGCATCGCGCACGATTTCAACAATCTGCTGGCGGGCATTTTGGGCAATCTGGAGTTGCTGGAGCTGCGCATTGCGCAAGGCCGATTGGAGGCGATTGGTCGCCATATCGAAACGGCACAGGGCGCCGCGAAGCGCGCAGCTGCGCTGACGCAGCGGCTGCTCGCCTTTTCGCGTCGCCAAACGCTTGATCCCACACCGGTCGATGTGAATCGACTGGTTTCCGGCCTGGAAGACCTGATACGCCGTACGGTCGGCCGCTCCGTCGAGATTGAGGTGGTAGGATCGGGTGGCTTATGGATGACATTGGTTGATCGCTACCAGCTTGAAAATGCGCTTCTGAACCTGTGTATCAACGCTAGGGACGCGATGCCTGACGGCGGGCGACTGACGATCGAAACGGCCAATAAATGGTTTGATGATCGCATGGCGCGCGAGCGTGAGCTGCCGCCTGGTCAATATGTGTCGCTATGTGTGAGTGACACCGGCACCGGCATGACGCCCGACGTGATCGCCCGCGCCTTCGATCCTTTTTTCACGACCAAGCCGCTCGGCGAGGGCACGGGACTGGGTCTTTCGATGATTTACGGGTTCGTGCGTCAGTCGGGCGGACAGGTCCGGATCTATTCGGAAGTCGGTGCGGGCACGACCATGTGTCTGTATCTCCCGCGCTATATGGGGGCCGGGGTCGAGGCGGAGCAATATTTCAAGCCGACACATATCGATCCCGGCGGCCATGGCGAAACAATACTCGTCATCGACGACGAAGCGTCGGTTCGTTCGCTCATCGTCGATGTCCTGACCGACGGCGGTTACCATGTCATCGAAGCGGCGGATGGTCCCACCGGTCTCAAGGTGCTCGAATCCGACCTGCGTATTGATCTTCTGATTACCGATGTCGGCCTGCCGGGGGGAATGAACGGTCGCCAGGTCGCGGATGCTGGCCGGGTCTATCGTCCCGAACTCAAAATATTATTCATCACGGGCTATGCTGAAAATGCCGTTATAGGCAACGGATTGCTGGGACAGGGCATGCACGTCATTACCAAGCCCTTTGGTATAGACGCCATTGCCAGCAAGGTTCGCGACATGATCGACGAAGCCGACAAGTCCGGACGGTCGATCGCCCCCGGCGATCAAGCATGATCTGGGCCGGGGCGATCCGTTCGCGGCAGCGGTCCGCGCGACCGGTATGCCAATGGTGATCATCCTGCAATGAAGCATTTCAGGCTCTGAAAGATATGGTCGCAAGGACAGATGGGCGGCCTCGACTAGCCCGGTTGACCACACAGGATGGTCTTGGTCATGGCATGTCTCCCTGTTCGGGCCTTGTTTCAGGCGGTGTAGCGGGCAGCCGCCCGGTCCCGCGACAGGTTGGGGCGCAGCGCGGCGCGGGCGGCCAGATAGGCGTCCAGGTCGGCGATGTCGGGCAGCGACGGGATGGTGATCGCCTCGCCCTGGTCCAGCCCGGCAAAGGCGGCATCGACCATGTCATTGACCTCCATCACCATCTCCGCCGGGATGTGGGCAAGCTGCTCTTCTTCCCAGATGGCGGTGCGGGTGATGCCGGGCAGAACCGCCTGCACCCGCACGCCCTTTGACCCCAGTTCGACCTGCAATGCTTCGGTAAAGGCCAGCACGAACGCCTTGCTGGCGGGATAGACGGCGGTGAAGCCGTCGGGCATCAGGGCGGTCACGGATGTCATGTTGATGATCGTGCCTGAGCCTGTCGCCGTCAGGCGCGGTGCGATGGCCGCGGTCAGCCGCGTCACCGCCAATATGTTGAGGTTGATCATGCCGGTCAGATAGGCGGCGTCTGTGTCGACCAGACTTGTCTCGCCCGCGATCCCCGCATTGTTGACCAGGCCGGTGATCGCCGCATCGCTGCGCAACCGCGCCTCGACGCTCGCCAGCCCATCGGGCGTCGAAAGATCAGCGCTCAGCGTTTCGATCGTAACGCCTGTCTCGGCCTCCAGCTTCTGTGCAAGGGCTGCCAGCTTGTCGGCGCGGCGGGCGACCAGGATCAGGTCGTGGCCGCGCCTGGCCAGCCGGTCTGCATAGACCGCGCCGATGCCATCGGACGCGCCGGTGATGAGGAAAGTGCCTTTGGTCATGTCAAATACTCCTGTCGGAATGGTGGGGTGGCGGTCAGTTGCGGATGAAGTCGAGCAGGTCGGCGTTGAACCGGTCCTGATGGGTCTGGGTCAGGCCGTGATCCGCGCCAGCATAGATTTTCAGCACGGCCTGTTTCACGATCCTGGCGCTGGCATGGGCGGATGCGTCGATCGGTACGATCTGGTCGTCATCGCCGTGCAGGATCAAAGTCGGGACGTCGAACCGGGCGAGGTCGGCATGGAAATCGCTTTCGGAAAAGGCGCGGATGCTGTCCATCTGCCCTTTCAGGCCGCCCATCATCCCCTGCCGCCAAAAATCGTCACGGATGCCTTCGGAAATGACGGCCCCTTCGTGGTTATAGCCGTAAAAGGGGATGGTCAGGTCGCGGAAGAATTGGCTGCGATTGTCGTAAGTGCCCTTGCGGATGCCGTCGAACACCGCAATCGGCAGGCCACCCGGATTGGCTTCGGTCCTGAGCATCAGCGGCGGCACGGCCCCGACCAGAGCAACCTTGGCGACGCGCGCCGTGCCGTGGCGACCGACATAGCGGGTGACTTCGCCACCGCCGGTCGAATGGCCCACCAGAATGACGTCGTGCAGGTCGAGCGTGTCGATCAGTTCGGCCAGATCATCGGCATATTGGTCCATATGATTATTGTGCCAGACCTGATCCGACCGGCCATGACTGCGGCGGTCATGGGCGATGGTGCGAAAGCCTTCATTGGCAAAGAACAGCATCTGCGCGTCCCAGGCGTCGGCGCTCAGCGGCCAGCCGTGGGAAAAGACGATCGGCTGCGTGTCCCGTACGCCCCAGTCCTTATAGAAGATGCCGGTGCCGTCGCTGGTGGTCATGATGGTCATGGCGTGATCCCTTCGTTGATCGGGCGGTTGCGCCCTGTGATCGAAGGGATACTATCGCTGGCGGATCGGCAGGATCGGCAGTTCCGACAATTAGCAGGCCAAAACCGACAAACGGGAGTTCAGCATGACAAATGCAGCGCGGACGGCTGCCGGTGTGATCGCCGAAGTGGGGCTTGTCCTCTATCCCGGTTGCCAGCAGGCGATGGTCCACGGGATTACCGACCTGTTTGTCATCGCCTCTCATTTTTCTGCGGACCGGGGCGGCGGGGTGCTGCGCGTCAGCCATTGGGCGATGGACGATCAGGGTGGTTTCACCCGCGCGTTCGACACGCATCCGGCTGAGACCACCATGCCCGCCATGCTGATCAGCCCCGGCCGCCTGACCGGCCCGCCCGACGCGCAAGAAGCGGCCCCCTATGCGCGCTGGATGCTCGATCGCCACGCGCAGGGAGTGGTGCTAGTTTCGACCTGTGGCGGCGCGTTCCTGCTGGCCGCGACCGGCTTGCTCGCCGGGCGGCCCGCGACGACCCACTGGCTGTTTGCCGACCAGTTTCGTGATCGTTTTCCCGATGTGCGGCTCGACACCGACAAGATGGTGATCGAGGATGGCGACATCATCACGGCAGGCGGGCTGATGGCGTGGACCGATCTGGGGATGCGGATCGTCGATCGCCTGCTTGGCCCCACGGTGATGATCGAGACGGGCAAATTCCTGCTGATCGACGCATCTGGCCGGGAACAGCGCCATTTCAGCAGCTTTGCGCCGCGCTTGACCCATGGCGACGAAGCGGTGCTGAAGGTCCAGCACTGGTTGCAGGAGCGGGCAGGGCGCCCGGTGAGTGTGGGCGATATGGCGGGGAAGGCGGGACTGGAGGAACGCACCTTCCTGCGCCGGTTCAAGGGTGCGACGGGTATGAAGCCGATCGAATATGTCCAGAATCTGCGCGTGGGCAAGGCACGCGAATTGCTGGAGTTTACGAAACGATCGATCGACCAGATCGCCTGGGCCGTGGGCTATGAGGATGCGACCGCCTTTCGCCGGGTGTTCCACCGCATCGTAGGCCTGTCACCGGGCGACTATCGCAACCGCTTTTCGAGCGGAGCGGAACTGCCCGTTGCCGCGTGAGAGCGGCTTGTTCTTATCGTGATCGCCGCACCGGACATATGGTGACAGCACCCAGCAAGGCAAAGCCGCAGCCGACTATGTAGAGGATGGCATAATCGTCCCCCTGGGCGCTGCCGATCGCCAGGATGATCGGGGCGATGGCGGGGGCGAGCGACTGGGGCAGGCTGTTGGCGATCTGGAACACGCCCATATCCTTGGCGCTGTCCTCCGGTTTGGGCAGGATGGCGGCCAGCAGGGCGAGATCGACGGCGAAATACAGCCCCTTGCCGATCCCGGCCATCGCCACGCCGACCAGAAATTGCGGGACGGACGGAGCCAGCGCGATCGTCAGGAAACCAGCGGCCTCCAGCGTCGCGGCCAGGAACACCAGCGGCTTGCGGCGGCCGGTCCAGTCGGTGATGAAGCCGCCGATCAGCGAGATGGCGATGGTGGCGGTGGCGATGATCGCCATGGATTTGACCATCACCTGCGTCGCCTCGCCACGCGGTAGCGAGAGCTGATCGGTCAGGAAAAAGAGCTGATAGGTCAAAAGGAACGACCAGGCCATCATGATGAGGAAGCGGCTGCCGAACGCCCAGCTGAAATCCCAGTCACGGAAAGGCGCGCCGATCGCGCGGAGCATGGCAAAGGGACCAAGGCGGCGAAGATCGCCACCGTGCGCCGGGCGATCGGGCAGGATCAGGCACAGCGCGCCGATGCCCGCCACGGTGATGGCGAAGGGCGCGAGGAACATCAGCAGCGGCGCCCCCTGTGTAAACTGGGTGATCCAGCTGCCCGCGAACGTCCCCATGGTCGATGTCATGCCCAGCATCCCGGCAACGCGGCCCTGCCAGCGCACGGGGATGACATCGGGCAGGATCGGCAGGCACCCCGCCTGCATCGCATTGAACCCGGCCTGACAGATGATCCAGCCCAGCCCAAGCAGCAGCAAATTGGGGGCAAGGCCCAGGATCAGCAGGCCCAAACCCGCCACCACAAGGCCACCCACCAGCCATGGCCGCCGCCGTCCGAAGCGGCTGCGCGTCCGGTCCGACAGCGCGCCGCAAATCGGTGTCGCGACCAGCGCGACGAAGCCGCCGATCGCCAGGATGATCCCCAGCCAGCGGCCCTTTTCCGCCTCGCTCGCAATTTCGCCAACCCGCAGCGCCAGCGTCAGCACCACTGGCGTCAGCAGCGCTACCCAGATGCCGAACTGCGCCAGCACATAGACAGCGACGAAGCCGAGCGACACAGACGGACGGGCGGTTTCAGGCGATGGCGAAGGGGTCATCGGTGCGACCTTTCAAACGGGCGATCAGGGGTGATAGCTTTTGCCTTCCGCATCAGCCTTCGCCTTGGCCGGGCTGTCGGCGAACAAGTCGTTCATCTTGGTCGGCAGGTTGGGCTGCACATACCAGTCGGCCGGGAAGTCGGCGGCGCGCGAACCATCGATATTGCGGTTCACCAGACCCGAACTGGTCTTGCGCGTATAGGGAACGACATGCGCGCCCTTGCTGTTGCCAAGCTGGTCGAACAGTGCCTTGCGCAGGGTGATCTTGGTATCGAGCCATTGGGGATCGTCGATCAGATTGCGCATCTCGTCGGGATCGCTCTTGAGGTCATACAACTCCTCCAGATCCCAGACGCCATGATATTGGATATATTTCACCCGGTCGCGCTCGATCGCGAAGGTCGTCGGGGTCTGCGGGAAGCTCCATTCCCAATAATATTCATAGACGAAATCGCCGGGATTCCAGGTCTTTTCATCGATCTTGCCTTCCGCCACCGGCAGAAAGCTCTTGCCCTCCATCTGCGCCGGCTTGGCGACATGGGCGATGTCCAGGAAGGTCGGCGCCAGGTCGAGATTGCGCACGACCGCCGGGTTGGTCACCCCTTTTGGCAGCAGCCCCGGCGCCCACACGACCATCGGCACGCGCACGGACGGCTCATAGGCGTTGCGCTTGTCGATCAGCCCATGTTCGCCGATCAGGAAGCCATTGTCGGAATAAAAGACGACCATCGTATTCTTGTCGAGCCGGTTCTTCTTCAGATAGGCCATGATACGGCCCAGGCTCTCATCGACGGGGGACAGGGTGCGATAATAATCACGCACCTGTTCCGTCATCGGGTTGTTGGTGTGATAGGGGAAATCCGCGCCATGCCAGCTGTTGCGCTGGTTGCGGACCCACATCGGCTTGCCCGCGTTATTTTCCGGCGTGTTCGCCATGCTGGCGGGCAGCTTGATGTCCAGCTTGCTATATTGCGTCTTGTACCGGTCTGGCGGCAGCGGGTCGCTATGGACCGCCTTGTGGCTGAGGTACAGGAAGAAGGGCTTGGATTTGTCGCGCCCTTTCTCCAGCCAGTTCATCGCATAATCGGTCAGTTCGTCGGTGATGTAGCCGGTGCGTTTAACGGGTGTGCCATCGACATTGAGCATCTGTCGATCGCCCGCGGCGATCCGCTCAGGCGACAGCTGTTCGGTCGGGAAATAGGTGCCCTGACCCTTGAAGCTGACCCACTTGTCGAATCCGTCGCGCGGGGCGTCGGTGTCGAAACCCATATGCCATTTGCCGAAGAAGCCGGTCTGGTAACCCGCTTGCTGCAGATATTTGGGGAAGAAGGTCAGCCCTTCCTCCGAACTGTTATTATTGTCCACCACGCCATGGTTGCGCGCGGTCTGGCCGGTCAGGATGGTGGCGCGGCTGGGCGAGCAGAGCGAGGAGGTGACCACGGCGTTGGGGAAATAGACGCCATCCTTGGCCAGCCCGTCGATATTGGGCGTCTGGAGGCCAGGCGTCAGGAAACCCATCGCGTCGTAGCGCAGATCGTCCACCAGCACGAAGATCATGTTGGTGGGCTTCTGTTGCGGCGCGTTCACCGGTTTGGCCAGCGCCCCCGGTCCCAACAGGGTGCAGGCGGCAATCATGGCGGCGTTCAGCGCGCGACGGGCGTTCTTCATGGGCGGTTTCCCTTCTTGTCCCTGATGATGCAGCGAAAGCCGATATGGCTGGTCGAACTGTCAACCGCCTGCGGATGGCGCGCGGCGGGGCGATAGCGCTGGCAATAATTGGCGGCGCACAGATGCGATCCGCCCTTCAGCACCTTGCGTGGAATGGGGATGTCGGGTGTGGCCGGGTCCAGGCTTCCGCGCTTGGTGCCGCCGCGCGGATTGGCGGGGACGCAGCAGCTCCCCTTGGCCTTGCGCTCGATCCGGGGCTGGGCGAACCAGTCGGTCGTCCATTCCCAGACATTGCCGATCATGTCGAACAGACCATAATCATTGGCCGGATAGGTCCGCACTGGCGAGGTGCGCTCATAGCCGTCCGCCAATGTGTTGGCGAAAGGGAAAGCGCCCTGCCAATAATTGGCCTGGCAAATATCGCCGGGTGCCAACTCGTCACCCCAGACATAGTCCGTCCCGTCCAACCCGCCCCGCGCGGCATATTCCCATTCTGCCTCGGTCGGCAACGCCTTCCCCGCCCATCGGGCATAGGCCTCCGCATCGGCATAGGCGACATGTACGACGGGATGATCCGCCAATATGTCCAGCTCACTGTCGGGTCCGTGGGGATGCCGCCAGTCGGTGCCGAAACTGAAGCGCCACCACTGGCTGGCATCGTCCAGCGGTACGGGACCATTGGTTCGCTGGAACAGGAGCGACCCGGCCTGCGCCATCGTCGGATCCATGCCGGGATAGTCTTTGGGATCGGGCGCCAATTCCGCCAGCGTGACGTGGCCGGTGGCTTCGACGAACCGCGCGAAGTCGCGATTGGTCACGGGCGTTGCGTCCATCCAGAACCCATCGACCTGCACCCGGCGCACTGGCGCTTCTTCAGGATAGAAACGGTCCGATCCCATCTGGAAAGTGCCGCCGGGCAAGTGGATCATGCCCTCAGTCACGGCGATCGGCAGCCTTGAGCAATATGCCAGCGCCGCGCGGATAGGCGGGCGGCGGGCCGTCGTCGGGCAGGTCGGAGCTTTGCGCCTCGACATCGGTCATGGAGCGGGGGAGCGAGAAGGGCAGGCGACCCTTTGCCACTGCCCGGCCCGTAACCACATCCAGCACCGCCGCGTCGCTCGCGCCGAAGGTGACGATCAGCGCGCGGGTCATTGGCTCGATAGCGGTCAGGATGGCGGGTCGGTCCATCTCCACCGCGACGATCGTGGGGACATGGGCGGAGGCACGGGCGATCGCCTGCACATCCTTGTCCTCGGCGCGGAAATCGAGCCGTCCTTCATGCTGGCGCGCGCCAAAGAAATGATGCGGGTGCAGCGTTTCAAAGGGGGTCGCGGTGCGGACGAGAGCGACATCCGCCTGCGCGGGATCCTCCACCACCGTGAAGCCAGCCGCTCGCGCTGCCGTCGCATCGACGCCATAGAGCCATATCCGCTTCCCTGGCGCGACCGGCAAGGTCGCCTTGTCGTTGCGTAACAAGACTTGGCTTGCGCGCTGGACGGCGTCCGCTTGCTGCTGTGCTTTCTGGTTCCCGACGATCCGTGCGGCAGCGGCTTCATCGACATAGGGATTATCGAACAAGCCCAGTTCAAACTTCAGGCGCAGCACGCGGCGCACGGACTCGTCGATCCGCTTTTCGCTGATCAGTCCCTTGGCCACCGCATCCAGAATGGGCGCGGGATCGTCCGCGCCGCCAAACTGGTCGATGCCCGCCTCTATCCCCTTGGCGAAGCGGGTCGTCTTGTCTGCTGCTTCCATGCCCCAGGGCGTGCCGATCGACGCAGGAGTCTGGGGATTGGCGGCGTCGGGCGCCATGCAGGCTTGCGGGCAATCGCGGGTGATCGACCAGTCCGAGACGATCAGGCCGCGATACTGCTTTTCCCCACGCAACAGGCCGGTCAGCAACTGCTTGTTGAAACCTGCGGCGACCGGCTCGATCGACTGGCCTTTTATTTTCGGCCCATGGACGATGACATAGGTGGGCATGACCCCGGCGCTGCGAACAGCCAGGCTATCGTCAAAGGCGCGGACATGCTGAGCGAAAGATGTGTCGCTGAGCTTGGCTTTGCGGCCATAATAGTTGTGGCCGTCGAAACCCTCCGGCTCCGCGCCATAGCCGACCCAATGTTTGACCACCGTGGCGACGCCATCGGGCCGCACGCCGGAGCGGCCATGCTGAAAGCCTTCGACATAGGCGCCCGCAAGACGTGATACCGCTGCGGGATCGGAACCGAAGGTCGCCGAAAAGCGCGGCCAGCGCGGTTCGGTGGCAAGGTCGGCCTGCGGCGACAGCGCCATATGGATGCCGACCGCGCGATACTCCTGTCGCGCAATGTCCCCGAAGCGGCGGACCGTATCGGCATCCCCCAATGCGGCGAAACCCAGCGTGTCGGGCCACAGAGAAAAGCCGCCACCAGTCGTGCTGGCTCCCAAGGTCGCCTGAAAATGATGGCGCGGGTCGGTACTGATGGTCGCCGGGATACCAAGCCGACCAGCCTCCGCGCGTTTTTGTACCGCATTATTCTGTGCCGCGAGGTCGAGGGGCGCGACGACCAGCCGGGTGATGAAGCTGCTGATATGGCGATCACGCAGCAGTTTAGTGGTTGCGTCAGCATCATAGACAATGCCCGCAAAGCCGATCGAGGAACCCGGCGTAGGCAGGGTGGCGTGCAGCAGCGTCCCGGCCTTTTCCGCCAGCGTCATCTGTCCCAGCAGATCCTCGACTCGCGCGTCGATCGGGGCGCGCACATCCTCATAACGATCAAGCCGGCCATTATGGTTAAGGTCGCGCCAGCCCGTCGGCAATGCCGCCACACCGTGCACTGCCAGCATGCAAAGCGACGCCGCCAAAATCCAGCGCGCCCTTACCATGTCAATTGTTCCTTCCCGCAAAAGGCGTCGACCGGGCTGACCCCGGTAAAGGGCGCATCGCCCGTCAGCCTTTCCACCAATGCAGTCTGGACATCGGGCAGCGAGGCATAGGCATTGATATAGGTCGAGAAATTTGGTGCGTCATAAAGATAATAGGGTTGGCCGAACGACACCAGCAGCGTGGGGATTTCGCGGTTGAACTGGATCATGCCATTGCGCGGGCTGCCATGCAGCCTGGCGAAATCCAGGAAGATATGGCTGTGCGCCGGGGTCGCTTCCTGCCCGATCAGATAGAGGATGAGGTCGGCGTCGTCGGGCGTCGGTATCGCGTCGGAATCGAAGCTGCGGACGATGAAACCCCGGCGCTCGAGGCCCGCGCGCAGCGGCGTGAAGTCGCGTTCGGGCGCGCCGGAAAAAAAGCTGGAGCCTTCGTCGGCGATGATGACGACCCGTTTATGCCGATCGGGGGCAATGGGCAGCTGGGCATCGCGATCCTTGATCAGCGTGACGCTGCTCGCCGCAGCGCGCGCTGCCTGATCCAGATGATCGGACTGGCGTAGCGTTTCGCGCACCTGCTCCAACGGGGCGATCCGCTCGTCCAGTGTCATGCGGTGCAGGCCCAGCTTCGCCTTGAGCGACAGGAAGCGGGTGACGGCCTCATGCAGCCGCTGTTCGGAGAGGCGCCCCTCGCGCAGGCCTTGCAACATCAGCGCCATGTCCTCCGCCGGATTGCGGCTGAACAGGAAAACATCGCAGCCATTTTCGATGACTGCGGGTACCGCTTCCGTCCGCGCCATCCAACTGGTGAGGCCGCCCATAATGGTGGCGTCGGACACGATCAGACCCTGGAAACCTAGTTCGCCGCGCAGCAGTTTCAGGTTCAGCAGGCGGGAAACAGAGGCTGGCTCGAATGCCCGCGCACCAGCGTCAGGCAGTTCTTCACGGATATATGCGGGGAGGGCGATGTGAGCTGACATGATCGTCATCACGCCGTCATCGACCAATGTGCCGAAGATATTGCCAAAGGTCGCCCGCCATTCCGCCATGTCCATGTCGTTGACGCTGGTGACCAGATGCTGGTCGCGATCGTCCAGCCCATCGCCCGGCCAATGCTTGACGCAGGCCGCGACACCCTGCGCCTGCAACGCGCGGACATAGGCGCGCGCCTGTGCCAGGATGCGCTCCGGGTCGGAGCCATAGGACCGGGTGCCGACCACGGCGTTGCGGAAGGCGCGGTTGATGTCGACCACGGGCGTGAACGACCAGTTATAACCCAATGCCCGGCTTTCGCGCCCGACGATGGCGGCCAGATCAGTGCTGAGGGCGAGATCGTCACACGCCGCGATGCCCATCTGGTTGGGGATGGCGGTTGTGAAGGGATAGCTGATCATACCCCCTTCGATGTCGCCCGACAGGATCAGCGGCACGTCCGACCGCTCGATCGCGTGGCGTGCAGCGCCCCAGGCGGCGTCGAGATTGCGGGTCGGGAAGCGATGGATGCCGCCCGGCGCATGGGCCAGCAGCCCGTCATTTTCCGCCGCATTGTCATGGCGCGCCGACAGGACGAACAGTTGTGCGATCTGTGCCTCGACACTCATCGCGTCGCGCGTCTGCTCAACCCAGTGCTGATCCTCCCGCGACAGGGCGAGGGGCGAGGCGCGCAACGGCGCGTCGAAAGGGGGCATGGCGATGGTCGCGCTCATTTCTGGTCGGTAAAGGCGTCGTCGTAACGCGCGCGTCTGACAAAAATCTCAAGCGGCTCGGCAAACGGCGTACTGTATTGGCGCGCTTCGCGCCACCGGCGCGCCTTCGTCTCCGCCAGTTTGGCTGGATAGCGGGCAGCCCCGTCGATTGCAGGGGCGAAACTCGTTCCGGCTGCATGGAGCAGCGTCGGGGCAAGATCGACTGCGTCGACAAATTGCGTGCGGGGCTTGGCAGGCTGGACGGATTTAGGGGCAGCGAATGCGTTTGAAATGCCCATGCTCATCAGCATTGATGCGGCCAACGACCAACGCGCCTTCATCCGACCTTCTCCCGGTTCAATATGGCAGGCGCGGCGACCGAAGCCGCCGCGCCCTTTGGTCAGAATTTCACGCCCAGCGTGGCACCGAAATAGCGATCCGCATCCTTGTTGAAGGTGCCGACCAGATCATAATTACCCCCCAGGAAGGAGGTGTGGCCGATGCTGGTCAGATAATTTTCGTCGAACAGATTTTTGACGAACAGGGTCAGACTGTAGCGACCGTCAAGCTGCTTCACGCCGATGCTGGCATCGACCAGAGTATAAGCGGGCTGTTCCAGCAGCGGGTCCTGCTCGACCGAGAAGTTCATGGCGCTCTGGAAGTTGACGCCAATCTGGGCAAAGCCTGCAAAGTCGGTGCCGGGAATGTCCGCCTCGTAACGCGGCGCAACGGTAATCTTCCATTTGGGGCTGACGGGCAGGGTTGCGCCGCGAAGATTCTGGGTCGGGGTGACGCCCGCTGCCGTGCGATAGCAGATGTTGGTCGGCATCCCCGACATGATCGGCGCCGCCGCATTGAACTGCTGCGGGCAGTTGAGGCCATCAATGTCGATGGTGGCGTCAGAGTAGGTGACGGCGCCGGTCAGGCTGAAATTGTCGTCGGGACGCACGGTCGCTTCGACCTCGAAACCCTTGGTCTGCGACTTGCCCGCATTGGTGGACACGAACTGGACCACGCCTGCGGCGATATCGGACCGGTTGGCCTGCACCTGAAGGTTGGAATAGTCGGCCAGGAACAGCGCAGTGCTGACGCTCAGGACGCCGTCGGCGGTACGGCCCTTGAAGCCGATTTCATAGGCGTTGACATGTTCTGGCTCCAGCACGGTCTGGTTTGCCAGATCGGTGCCGATTTCCATGTCATAACCTAGCCCCTTATAACCGCGCGTATAGCTGGCATAGACTTGGGCATTGCGGCTGAATTCATATTGCAGGCCAGCCTTGCCGGTGACCGCCGTATCGCTGGCCGTAATCGATCCGCTCACCGGCGCATTGCCCGGCAGCACCGCGTCACCCGCTACGAGCGGCGAAATGCGGCTGCCGCTATTGGTGCCCTTTTCATATTGCAGGCGCAGCCCGCCGATCGCCTTCAGCCCGCCGACGATACGATAATCGACCTGGCCAAAAACGGCGACGCTGTCCTGCTTCAGGCGGACATTGCTGGCCGAGGACTGATAGATGGTGTTGGCAGGCGCGCAGGGCTGACCAAAGGTGCCTGCGGTGCAACGCACGCGTCGACGGTCGAATGGCCGCTTGATGTCGGAATGCATGTAGAACACGCCAGCGACATAGTTGAGGTCGCCGCCGCCATTATTGGCAATCCGCAACTCCTGGCTAAAGGCGCTCAGATCGACCTGGCCGTGGTTCTGGCTCCACATCGCATAGGGTGCAGCCGCGCCGACGAACAGGGGAACCGTGCTGTTGATACGCTCGATCGGCTGGTTCACGTCCAGATTGTAGGATTGATAGGCAGAGATGTAGGTGACCGTCGCGGCACCCAGATCCCAGTCGGCCTGGAGCGAATAGGTCTGCTGGTCGCTGTTGGAATAAGTGACCGTTTCGTCATTGAGCGTGCGGTTGTTGCGCGTGGCGTTGATCGGGCCAACCAGCGTCTGCAAATTGGGGTTGGTGATCGCGATCCAGGTCGATGCGCAGCAATCGGCGGTCGTCTTGCGATATTCGCCGGTGAACAGCAGGTTCAGGTTTTCGGTCGCGTCCCATTCCAGCTTGCCACGCACGCCCCAGGATTTGGAGCCATTGTCCCAGCTGTCGGTGGCGATATTGCGGGCAATGCCGCGCACGTCGTTATAGAAGCCAGTGACGCGGGCGCGCATCGTGTCGCTGATCGGACCGGACACGGTGCCACGGGCGCGATATTCGCCATGTTCAGCGATGGTGACTTCGCCACGGCCTTCCAATTCGCGCGATGGGCGCGCGGTCGTGACGCTGATGACGCCTGCGGTCGCGTTCTTGCCGAACAATGTGCCCTGCGGGCCGCGCAGTACTTCAACCCGCTCAATGTCGGCAAGGTCCGTGAAACCCTGGGTCTGGCGGACGGCAACAACGCCATCGACGACGGTCGATACCGAGGATTCAACTCCCTGGCCGAACAGCGCGGTGCCGATGCCGCGAATACGGAAACTGCTGTTGGTGGGGGTCGCGCCCTGCTGGAACGTCAGCGACGGCACGGCCTGCACCAGCGAATTGCTGTCGTTGATCTGACGATTGGCGAGCGCGTCAGCGCTCACGGCGGTTACCGCCAGCGGCACATCCTGCAGACGCTCGGCGCGCTTCTGCGCCGTGACGACGATGTCGGTGCCATCCTGCGGTTCCTGGGGCGTGGCGTCCTGCGCCATCACGGCTGCAGGCGTGATCGCGACGCTCAGGCTGAAAAGCGACACCGCAGTGCGGCGCATCATCATGGCTTTGGAAAAACGCATATATCCTCCCCTATCCGGTGCCTGTGTCGGCGCGCGGTCTGGTAATAGTGATTTCCACCTGCGGTTGTCCGCTAGGTTGTAGCGCTAAATCTTCCGAACTGGCGATCGAGTCAATATGAATGTTTTAGCGCTACATTTTTTGCTCGGACTGCGGATATTTTGCAACAGCAGGACCGTCCACCATTTGCAACCTTCAGGGATATAGCGTTAAACAGCGCGTAAGGGCGCGTCCGCGTCCGTTCAAGGAGTCTCCAGCCATGGCCCGTTCGGGGCGTCGTACCAGCCAGGCTATCACTATTCAGACCGTCGCGGAGCGCGCCGGCGTGTCCGCCATGACCGTGTCCAATGTTCTCAACAACAGCCCGCGCGTGCGTCAGGCGACGCGCGACGCGGTGATGACGGCGGTGCGAGACCTCAATTATGTCCCCAATATGGCGGCGCGCGCGCTGGCCAGCGCAAGCGCGATCCGGATCGGACTGCTCTATCGCAATATCGAAAATGCGTTTCTGAGTTCGATTCTGGTGGGCGCGCTGGATGCGACCAGTCGGCTGGGTGCCCAATTGCTGCTGCGACCACTGGAAAGCGGCGATCCCAAGGAAATCGCACAGCAGATGCAAGGGTTGGTGGAAACGGGCGCGCACGCAATTTTGATCGTACCGCCCTATTGCGAGGTCGCCAATCACCATGGCCTGACCCGCGACTTTCCCGTGCCGGTCGTGGCGATGTCGCCCGGTGACATATTGCCGGGGGACCATATCGTGCGGATCGACGATTTTGGCGCGGCGCGGGACATGACGGCCTATCTGATCGGACTGGGGCACCGTGATATCGGTTTCATCCGGGGGGGGGCGGGTCACATGATCCACCGGACCCGGTGCGAAGGCTATCAGTCGGCGCTGCGGGACGCGGGGTTGCCGATCCGTCAGGACCTGATCGTGACCGGTGACATGAGCTTTGAGTCAGGTCTGGTGGCGGGAGAAACGCTGCTGGACCTGCCGGACCGACCGACCGCCATCTTCGCCAGCAATGACGACATGGCTGCAGCGATCATATCGCTGGCGCACCGGCGCGGACTGGATGTGCCGCGTGACCTGTCGGTGGCAGGTTTTGACGACACGCCGATCGCGGTCAAAATCTGGCCATCGCTGACCACGGTCAAACATCCGGGCAAGGACATATCTGCCGAAGCAGCTATTCTGGCCGTCTCGCTCGCCAGAGGAGATAGGGAAAGCATAGCCGCGCCGACGGAAAAATATCTGGAGCACCGACTGGTCCTGCGCGAATCTACGGCAATGCTGGGGCAAGCCGATCAGAAACGATAGCCGACCGTGCCCATGACATTGCGGGGCGCGCCCATGAAACAGTCCCCGCGGGCAAGGCACGAGGCATAATATCTGTTGTTCAGCAAATTGGTGGCGTTGAGCGCGAAGCGCCAGTTCTGCCAGTTGATCTCCGCCAGACCATCGACCGTGGTACGCGCCGGGGTGACGATCGACCAGAGCGCGTTGGTCGATATGCTCTTGCCGCTATGGACCACGCCCGCGCCCAGACGCAGCTGGGCGCCATCCGCGACGCCAAAGCTCTTGGTCGACCAGAACGA
>NZ_CAVK010000132.1 GCF_000382885.1 Sphingobium indicum BiD32 | reverse complement strand
AGTGGATCGAACAGCGTCGATTGGCCGAGAATGCACAAAGCCCCGACGCTTTTGCGTCGGGGCTTTGTGGAATGTCGGTTTCGGTGGTTGCGGGAGGGCGATGCAACCGGAGCCGACATCCGATCTCCGCACAAATATGATAGAAAGCGCCTATTCACGAGACTATAGGGATTTCTATTTGCGGCAAGGCCGTTGACCATCATGCCGTCATGGCTCTGATAAAACGTTCGCCGAAGAGCACGGCAAATTACGCCTTTGCCATGTTCCACTCGCGGGCGGCATTTTCCACTCTTTTCCCGATCGGTTCAAGATCAGAAGGAGGAGCTTGGTTGCCGACCCATAGTTGGGGATATGCCGCCGGGCATGAACAGCGCGGCGAAGCTTGGAATTGAGCGCCTCTATAGAATTTGTGGCGTAGACGATCCGCCTGACTTCATCGGGGAAGGCAAAAAATGGGATGACCTCATTGCAAGACCGACGCCAACTTTGGCCGATAGCGTGATAGCGCTGGCCCCAGAAGCTGGCCTCGAACACCGTCAATGCCTCTTCGGCGGCGGCATCGACGGCACGGTCGACGGCCTTCAGGGCCGTTCCGCGCGCCTTACGGTCTTTTCACGCCACAAAATCAATCGAGTTTCGCAGCATATAGACGACGCAGTTTTGAACCATCGCTTCGGGGAAGACGGCGGTGATGGCGTCGGGAAGCCGTTGAGACCATCGACGACGGCCAGCATGACGTCTTCAACGCCACGGTTGCGCAGTTCGTTCACGACGCGGAGCCAGAACTTGGTACCTTTATTCTACTCCTGCCATAGCCCCAGGACCATCTTGGTGCCGTCAGCCATGACGCCTAGGCAAATATGGATCGCCCTATTGCGCACCATGCCTTCGTCAAAGAAAACTAGGGATAGGCTGGGTCCAGCCAGCGTTGCTACGAGGCTGCCACGTCCTCCAGCACGGCTTCGGTGATCGTGTTGATCAGATCGGGCAAACCATCAATGCCATATAGATCGCGCACATGGTCCATGATCTCTCGCGTGCTCATGCCGCGCGCACACATCGAGATGATCTTGTCATCGAAGCCTGCGAAGCGACGCTGATACTTGGCAATCAGCTGCGGATCGAAACTGCCAGCCTGATCGCACGGCGCCTCGATCTCGATCCGCCCACCGTCGGTCGTTACCGTCTTGCGACCATCATCATTGCGGTTGTTGGCGACCTGATCATCATGTCTGAGATGATGATCCATCTCCGCGTGAGGGCCCGTTCGGCAAAAGCCTTCTTCAGGGAATCGAGCAAGCCGCCCTGGCTGAGCGCCGCCGCCGCGTTAGTGCCAGCTAACAGCTGATCGAGAATCTCATTCGGTATCGAGGGTTCTTGCCGTCGTGACATACTGGGTCTCTTTGTTGCCGATTATGCCTCGCCGCACACGGAAATCCTGCCAATCCCCTATTCACTAATGAATTGGGCCTGAGAGTGCAGAAACGCCAAATGCCGTAATCTTCGGGTATCTGGATAGCAGATCAGTTTGTTCGCAAGCCAAGCACGGATATGCCCTTGAGTTCTTCGGGCATATCAATGTTGAAAGAAAGGCCCTCAGTCTCAACCAATGCTGCCTGCAATCGCTGGCTCAGATGACGGGAAAGACTGTTCGAACGGCAGAAGTAATCAAACGAAGTGCGATCATTGATCGCCTCCGACAGCTTTATGGCTGACACATCATGTCAGATCGAAAGCAGCAGTACTTGAATACCGCGGCGGTCAGACGGGCTCGCCTCCGATGCCTCAGTGTAGCGGAACAAGAAGTTCGCGACAGCTTCTCAATCGATCAGCGTGCCAAGTTCATCTGGCGATGATGACGCCCCCGGCGCGACCGGAAAATCGAAACGGCTCCTGACCAATCGAACGATGTGCTACGTCCAACTCCCCTTTTCGGTGTCTACACCCGACCGGGCGGAGGTGTCATTAACCCGCGCATCCCTGGCGGACAACTGCGCCCTTGTACGATCGTCGCCTGGTGACCATCGTCATGCCTCTCTGCTCGGTGTTCGGCCATGATTATACAATGGCATTTCCGTTTTCTTATTGGCGGTCCGCGCCGATAAGGATTTAGCCCCTTTGCACAATCCGCACGGACGGGAGAGGATAGACAATGTTGGCAAGCGTACCGAATTTCCGAGATATTGGGGGATATGACGCCCATGGGCAACGCAAGGTCCGGCACGGCCGAGTCTATCGGTCCAGCCAATTGTCGCGCCTGTCCGCCGCTGACGCGGAAAGAGTGCGGTCGCTGGGTATCAAGGCGACGATCGACCTGCGGTCGGAACGGGAGCGTGCGGCCCAGCCGACACCGGCGGCGCTGCGGATGCCCGCCGACTATCTCTCGCCAAAGCCCGACACCGATTTCATCTTCAACCGCATCTTCGCGCAGACAGAAAGGACCGGCCAGGCATGGGCACAGGCGTTCGGTGCCTTCTACGGATATATGCTGGACGCCTATGCCATCGAACTGGTCGCAATGTTTCACGCCATCGCGGACGACAGCCTGCCCGTGCTGATCCATTGTTCGGCAGGCAAGGATCGCACCGGGGCGGCATCAGCGCTGCTGCTCGACCTGCTGGGCGTCGCGCGCGCGGACATCATGGGCGATTATCTGCGCAGCAGCGCACTGCTCGATGGCGACACCCATTTCAAGAATATGCTGTCCGATGCGAAGCTGGATCTCTACGCTGCTTTGCCGGACGCATGTCGACGGGTGATGCTGGGGACCGATCTGGCCTATCTCGATAGCCTGTTCGCAACGCTGGACGATCAGTTCGGGTCGGCCGCAGGCTATCTGGCACATCATGGATTCAATTCAGCCGACATCGACCATATCGTTATGACGCTGACCGAACCGATGACGAAACCGGCCATCGCCGACTGACCAATGGTCGCCGTCAGGGGCGGCTGGATCGGCCGACCGCCCCTGGCGCGCTTCGGATCAGAAGGAGGTGATGACGCTGCGCGCGATAGAGCCGCCCTTGAGTTCCTTATAGGCCTCATTAATGTCGGCCAAGTTGATCTCGCGCGAAATCAGGTCGTCCAGGTTCAGTTTGCCCTCCAGATAAAGCTGGGCATACATCGGTATGTCATGCTTGATATTAGATGACCCCATATAAACGCCGCGCAGATCGACCTGATTGGTCAGCAGGTCGATCGTCACATTGACGTCGATTGTGCTGGTCGGCGCATGGACCCCGATCAGATAGGCGCCGCCGCCCTTGCGAACCATCTTGATCGCCTGTTCGGACGTCGCCTTGATGCCGACCACTTCGAACGCATGGTCCACGCCGCCGGGGATCAGCGCCTGGAGCGCGGCGACGCTGTCGCCCGCCGCAGCATCGATGAAATCCGTGGCCCCGAACCGGCGCGCCAGTTCCTCCTTTTTTGGCTGCATGTCGATAGCCACTATCCGCGCGGCCCCAGAAAGTTTCGCACCCGAAATGACGTTCAGCCCGACGCCGCCGATGCCGATGACCGCAACCGTATCGCCCGGACGGACCGACGCGGTGTTGATCGCCGCGCCAGCACCGGTGATCGTACCGCACCCCAGCAAGGACGCCTGGGCAAAGGGCAGTTCCTTGGGCACGATGGCCAGCTGATTTTCATGCACCAGCGCGCGTTCGGCAAAGGCACCCGTGCCAAACACCTGGGCCACGCCCTCGCCATTGCGGGTCAGCCGGTGGGCATGGTCGGGGTCGTCGCGCAGCGTTTCTTCGGGATGGGTGCACTGATAGGTCTTGCCGGCGATGCAGGCGCGGCAATGGCCGCAAAACTGAATGAGCGACCCCACTACATGATCGCCCACCGCAAATTCGCGCACTTCGGGGCCGATCGCCAGGACTATGCCGGCCAGTTCATGCCCCAGCACGGCGGGCAACGGCACGCCAAAATCCTGTTCGGCGAAATGCAGGTCGGAATGACATAGGCATCGAGCGACTCGTCGAGTTGCGCAACGGTCCGCGCGCCGATCAGCGCGGACGTGACTCGAGGATCGCGGAGCACCCAGGCGATCGCCATCTGCGCGAGCGACTGACCCCGCGCCGCGGCAAGCGCGTCGAGTGCGCGAATACGCGCGACATTCTCCTCGGTCAGCAGGTTAGGCGAGAAAGAGCCGTCACGCGCCGCCCGTGCATCCTTGGGCACGCCGTCCAGATATTTCCGCGTCAACATCCCCTGCGCGAGCGGCGAGAAGGCGATGCAGCCCGTGCCAAGCGCTTCGAGGGTGTCGAGCAATCCGCCTTCCACCCAGCGGTTGAGCATCGAGTAGCTGGGCTGGTGGATCAGCAAAGGCACCCTCTCCTCCCGCAGGATCGCCGCCGCCTGCTCGGTGAGTTCGGGCGAGTAGGACGAGATGCCGACATACAGCGCCTTGCCCTGCCGGTGCAGTTGCACCAGCGCGCCCATCGTTTCCTCGAGCGGCGTCTTGGGATCGACGCGGTGCGAGTAGAAGATGTCGACATAGTCGAGTCCCATGCGCTTGAGGCTCTGGTCGCAGCTCGCGATCAGATATTTGCGGCTGCCGCCGATATCGCCGTACGGCCCCGGCCACATGTCCCATCCCGCCTTGGTGGAGATGACCAGTTCGTCGCGCAGCCCGGCGAAGTCGGACGCCAGCACCCGGCCGAAATTCTCCTCGGCCGAGCCGTAGGGAGGACCGTAATTGTTTGCGAGATCGAAATGAGTGACGCCCCGGTCGAACGCCCGGCGCAACATCGCACGCGCATTCTCGAACACGTCGTCACCGCCAAAATTCTGCCACAGCCCGAGGCTGATCGCCGGAAGGTCGAGGCCGCTGCGACCGCAACGGCGATAGGGCATCCGCCCGTCATAGCGGTCAGGTAGGGGCACATAGGCAAGAGGGAACGGCACGATGGGTCTCCGATAGTTGGAAAAGTATAGCTTTAGGCGGATCCCGAACCCATAAATGCGTAATCGGATCGGCGTACGCTAGGAATGCTGCAGCGTGCTCGGGCCTGCCGCGGTCAGCCGCGCTCGGGCTTGGCCGGGCCGCTGCCAGCGCCGGTCTCCTCGATCGCGCGCGCGATCGACGCCATGTCCTCGGGCGTAAGGCTGAGCGTCGCGGCGTCGAGCCAGCCATCGACCTGCGACGGGGTTCGCGCGCCAACGATGGCACCCGTGACGCCCGGCCAGGCCAGCGTCCACGCAACCGCCGCAGCGGCTACCGTCGTCCCGTGACGCTCCGCGATTGGGCTGAAGGCCTCGGCGAGCTTGAGGTTCCGCTCCAGCGCCTCTCCCTGAAAGAGCGGGTTGCGCGAGCGCCAGTCGTCTTTCGGCAGCGCCGCCGCGCGCTCCGCCGTAAAGCGGCCCGACAGCAATCCTGCCTGCATGGGGCTGTAGACGATCATCCCCGTCCCATGCGCCTCGCACCAGGGCAGCAGCTCCGCTGCCGTATCGCGCCGGATGGCCGAGAAGGGCGGCTGCAGCGTATCGACATGGCCGATCCGCTCGGCCGCCTCGAGTTGGGCGACGCTGTGGTTCGACAGACCGACGGCGCGCACCTTCCCCTCCTGCTTCAGATCGAGCAGAGTCTGCCAATAATCCTCAATCGGCGTGCCGTCCTCGGCCGGCCAGTGCATCTGGTACAGGTCGATCCGCTCGATGCCGAGCCGCTTAAGCGATGCCTCAATCTCGCGACGGATGCTGTCACGCGCACCCACTTGCCTGGGAGGCGCAAGCCGATCCGCCTCGTCCCAGACGAGCCCGCACTTGGTGAAGACGTAGGGGCGACGGTCAGCCGGGATCTCACGCAAGGCCTGGGCGACAATCTCCTCCGAGTGGCCAAGACCGTAGATCGCTGCAGTGTCAATCCAGTTGATGCCGCGGTCGATCGCGTGGCGGATCGCGATCACCGACTGGCGGTCGTCCTGCTGCCCCCAGCCCACCGCCCAGTCCGGGCCACCGATTGCCCAGGCGCCGAAGCCGACAGCGGTGATCGACATATCGGTGCGTCCAAATGGCCGCAGGGGCAACGAGGCAACGACCTTTGTGGATGTGCTCAAGAATAGTCTCCTCGGGAAAGTGGGGCAGCCTTCCCGGCCGGGGGGGGGCTGGGCCGGGAAGGCTGCGATTGGAGGGACGCCGGAAATCGGACGTCGGCGGGATCGACGCGCCTTAGGCCGTTCCCTCCAGGTCTTGTTCATAGTCACGGGGTAATTACGCACGCGCTCCGGCGTTTATACGGCGTCGGTGTTGGCGGCGCGGGCACCGCAGATATTACTCATCGACAAGCTCCTTAGACGGATGCCTTGTAAGAAGCGAAAGACCATAGAGCCAGCGCAAGGATGATGAGATCGGCTAAACGCAGCATTGCGATCGGATCACGGAACAGCTGGCGATCCACGTTGCTGTTCGCGAGTGCGGATCATCTCGACCAGCTGGCTCAAGCCCGGCTCGCTGTGTTTGCGGCTAGGGTAATAAGCGTAGAATGGCGGTCCGATGGAGGCCCAATCCGGCAGCACGATTTCAAGCGCCCCGCGCGCCACCTCCTCCACCACGCGCCGCTCGAGCACATATCCCAAACCGACGCCGTTGATCGCCGCATCGATCGTGGCTTCGGTCTCGTTGACCGCGAACGGGCCTTTCACGTCGAGGCGCAGCATCGCCTCCCCGTCGCCGAGCTCCCACCGGAAAATTGAGTTGTCCCCCAGGCGGACCCGGATACAGGCATGGCCGAGCAGATCCTCGGGCACCTGAGGTCGTCCGTGCGCGGCGAGGTAGGCGGGCGAGCCCACCACAACCCAGCGGAGCGGCATGGTCAGCGGCATCGCCACCATATCCTCCGGCACCGTGCCGCCGTAGCGAATACCGGCGTCGAAGCCTTCCGCGACGATATCGACGGGCCGATCATCCACTGCGAGCACAAGCTGGACGTGAGGATAGGCGGCGGTGAACTCGGCCAGCACCGGGCCGATCAACAGGCGAGATGCATCACGCGGCACGTTGACCCTCAGTTCGCCTGCGGGATTGGCACGGTAGGTCTCGATCTCGCCCAGCGCCTGCTCGATCGCCTCGAAGCCATGCCCCAGGCGTTCGGCCAGCCGTTCGCCGATTGCGGTCGGCATCACGGTGCGGTTGGTGCGGTGAAGCAGGCGGACACCAAGCCGCGCTTCCAGCTTCTTGATCCGATGGCTCAGCGCCGACGTCGTGACGCCGAGTTCGATCGCCGCCAGCCTGAAGCTGCGCCGTCGCGCGATGGTTGCGAAGACGTGGAGCTCGGGCAGGTCGGACTGGCCAAAGGCGGGCATTTACCGGTTCATGCCGCAACGGTGACGCCCGCGCAACTTCCAGACGCGGTGCGCTCGATAAGCCCCTGTTGTTTGAGGCCGCCCAGAACTCGGCTGAAATCTTCGTCGGCAACGATCTGTAGTTGGCAATAATCTCCTGCTCCTTGCTCGCGCTGACGATCCGCTTGGCCGCCACATCGGTCGCTGCGGGGAATTGCAGCGCCGCCGTGCAAAAATCCACGCGATGCCATGCAGCCGCCACACGCAGCCGACTCCCGCTTTTGCAGGAAGACCGGCGGGATCTTGCGGTTCCCCTTGCGGTGATTGTAGCGGATGCTGCTGATAAGGCTCGCATCGAGCGAGGAGGCGACCATCGCGGAACCGGTCAGCAACCCATCCCCGCGCCGCATCGATCGGGCCAAGTTCGCCGTGGGTCGTCCCAGCGAGAGCATGGAAGACGACGGGACCGGCCACATCACTATTGATAGTCCGCGCACCAGACGCGGTGCGCGCGGTTTCGAGAAGGTCGACGTGTGTCCGGCAATCGCTGGCCGTCCGTCTGGGGCCGCCAGTCTTGTTGCTCGCGTGAGACCGATGCCTGATGTACACCCTGCACGTGCAGGGACATGTTGGAATCGCGGCACGGATTCGCCAACGCCATTATTATTCCCCATTATTATTCGCCATTATTCGATCGTGCCATCTCAAGCGCCCGGGCGCTCTTGTACCCCATGTTACTTTGAGCGCGACTCAACAAAGTATGAGCCTGCAATTTCGCGTTCAAAAAAGTAAACTTGAGCACCACGGCATGCAAAGCATCGCCTTCTCGCAGGGGGTAGCCGGGGGCTTCAGCGCGATCCTCCCGTCACCCGCCAGACGACATTGCCGACATCATCGGCAACGAGCAGCGCACCGGCGCTGTCCAGGATCACCCCCACAGGCCGTCCCTGAGCCTCCTCCCGAGAGTTGAGAAATCCCGTGAGCACATCGACGGGCGGTCCGCTCGGCCGTCCTCCGGCGAAGGGGACGTAGATGACCTTGTAGCCGCTCTTCGGGCGCCGGTTCCAGGAACCGTGCTGTCCGACGAAGAGCCCGCTCCGCCATTGCGGCGGTAGATGGGCCTCGTAGGAGAAGGCGATGCCAAGCGAGGCCGTGTGCGGCCCGAGCGCGTAATCGGGCACGATCGCGCGTGCCACCAGGTCGGGGCGCGGTGGCTTCACCCGCGTGTCGACGTGCTGTCCGTAATAGCTGTACGGCCAGCCATAGAAGCCGCCGTCCCTCACGGACGTCACGTAGTCCGGCACCAGATCGCTGCCGATCTCGTCGCGCTCGTTAACGGCAGTCCAGAGCGCGCCGGTGGAGGGTTCCCAGGCGAGGCCGTTCGGGTTGCGCAGGCCGCTTGCGTACAGACGCATCCGCCCGGTTGCGCGATCGAGCTCCCAGATCGCCGCCCGGCCCTGCTCCACCGCCATGCCGTTTTCGCCAACGTTGCTGTTGGAGCCGACCGTCACGTAGAGCTTCGAGCCGTCGCGGCTTGCGATGATGTTCTTGGTCCAGTGATGATTGATCCCCGAAGGGAGATCGGCGACTTTCACGCCTGCTTCGCCGATCTCGACTTCGCCTCCGCGATAGGGGAAACGCATCACCGCGTTGGCATTGGCGACGTAGAGGTCGTTCCCCACCAATGCCATTCCGAACGGGGAGTGGAGGCCGCGCAGGAACACGCTATGAACGTCCGCTCGGCCGTCCCCGTCGCTGTCGCGGAGCAGGATGATGCGATCGGGGCTGGCGGTGCCGGCACCAGCGCGGCCCTTGATCTTGTCAGCCACCCAGTCGCGGATGCCGACCGAACGATCGCCCGAATTGGGCTTGTTCGATTCAGCGACCAGGACATCCCCGTTCGGCAGGAGATAGAGCCAGCGCGGGTGGTGCAGGTCGCTTGCAAAGGCCGCGACGTTCAGCCCGGAGGCAGCGACCGGCTTGGCGCCCTTGGGCCAACCCACCGCCGGCGCGATATTGACGGTGGGCATCAGCGTCGCATTCGGCGGCGGCAGGGTGGGCGACGGCCCTGTTCCGCGGGCGACGGCCAGCTTTGCATCCTCTGGATAAAAGACGAGCTTTGTGCCTGCGGCAGCGACGATAACCGCCGCTGCGACGATCCCGCCGATCCATTTGGCCTTGCCGCGCACCTGGAACTTCATGAGACGGCCCCTTGATCCAGTTCAGCAAGGAACGCATCGTGCGTGAGAGGGTGCGAGAACATCGGGAAGTTCTTCTCAACCGCGGCGGTCTGTTCGGCGGCGCTCAGCGTGGCGGTGCAATCGGTCAGCGTTACGACGCGGTAGCCGCGTTCATAGGCCGAGCGCATCGTCGATTCGACGCAGCAGTTGGTCAAAAAGCCCCCGATCGCAAGATCGGTGATGCCGCGCTGCCGGAGGATGAAATCGAGATTGGTGCTGGCGAAGCAGTCCAGCCCGCGCTTGCCTTCGATGACGATCTCACCCTCGACAGGCGCCATCTCGGCGGCGATCTCGGCGCCCCAGCTTCCCTTGCGGAACGCCTTCGCGCCGACGACTCCGGCCAGAATGCCGTAGGGATGGACTGGTATCTCCGGATAGCCTTCTGCGAACGAGATCGGTGCGTGCAGGACCGTGACGCCGCGCGCGCGCGCCGCGTCGAGAAGCGCGCGGCTGTGGCGCATCATGCCCGTGGTGTCCATCACCGCCTGGACGGCTGCGTGCTGCGCGCCGCCCTCGGTCGTAAAATCATTCTGATACTCGATCAGAAGGACCGCAGTTTTCTTCACGTCCATGATGATGCTCTCCGTCCGTTCGGTAATCGGGGCGCAACGCCGTACCGGAAAGGCGGCAGCGTCGCGGCGTAGTCGAGCTGGCATTATGTCGGCTTCAGATCAGCTTGCGGTTTATGTCACCGCCGACTGCCTGCCTCAGGCAACCGCAGGTAGCCGATCGAGGTGCTTGTCGAGGGTGACGGGATAATCGCGGACCCGCACGCCCGTGGCATTATAGACAGCATTGGCAACTGCCGCGCCGACCCCGCACAGGCCCAGTTCGCCAATCCCCTTGGCCTTCATCGGCGAGACGGTCGGATCGACCTCCTCGAGGAAGATGACCTCCTGGTGCGGGATGTCGGCGTGGACCGGCACCTCATATCCGGCGAGATCGTGGTTGACGAAGAAGCCGAATCTCTTGTCCACGGCCAACTCTTCCATCAGCGCGCCGCCGACACCCATCGTCATTGCGCCGATCATCTGGCTACGCGCCGACTTGGGATTGAGAATGCGTCCCGCCTCCGCGACCGCGAGCATGCGCCGTATGCGGATCATGCCGGTGAAACGGTCTACGCCGACTTCGACGAAATGCGCGCCGAACGTGGACTGCTGGTAGGTCTTGTCGAGGTCGCCCCATTCCATCGTATCTTCCACGACCAGTTCGCCAGCACGCGCCGCTTCGGCAAGATCGGTGGAGCGGTTGCCGCTGCGGACCTTCCCGCCATCGAAGACCGCATCGGCGGAACTATAGCCGAGCCGCTGTGCGACCGCATCACGAAGCTTGACGCAAGCGGCATAAACGCCCGATGTCGAGCTGCCCGCGCCGAACTGGCCACCCGAACCCGACGAGACCGGGAAGCTGGAATCACCCAGTTTCACCACGACGCGTTCTATTGGCAGCCCCATCATCTCAGCCGCTGTCTGGGCGATGATCGTATAGCTGCCGGTTCCGATGTCAGTCATGTCCGTTTCGACTGTAACGATACCGTCTTGACCTAGCCGCACTCGCGCGCCCGAAGGCAGGCTCACATGGTTGCGGAACGCCGCCGCCACGCCCATCCCGACGAGCCAGCGGCCGTCGGACACCTGCGCGGGCTGCGCATTGCGCCGTGTCCACCCAAAGCGATCCGCGCCCTCGCGCAGGCAACGGACGAGATTGCGCTGCGAAAAGCGGCGTTCCGGCTTTGCCGGATCGACCTGCGTATCATTCCTGATCCGGAACTCGACCGGGTCCAGCCCCAGCGTCTCCGCCATCTCGTCCATCGCCACTTCCAGCGCCATCATCCCCGGCGCTTCGCCTGGCGCACGCATCGAATTGCCCTCGGGAAGGTCGAGCACGGCGAGCCGCAGCGAGGTCAGTCGGTTCGCACCGGCATAGAGCAACCTGGTCTGGGTCACCGCCGTCTCGGGCCGGCCGTTCGGCAGATCACCTGAACCGCTCTCGTGCGCAATCGCGGTGATCTTGCCGTCGCGGTTCGCCCCTATGCGGATCCGTTGGCGCGTTGCCGGCCGGTGCGTGGTATTGTTCATCAGGAAGGGGCGCGACATGGCTACCTTCACGGGTCGTCCCGCCGCCTTTGCGCCCAGTGCCGCCATCACTGCATCGGTGCGCAGAAACAGCTTGCCGCCGAACCCACCACCGACATAGGGCGACATGAAGCGGATCTTCTCTTTGGGCATCCCAAGTGTGGTGGCGAGATCGGTGCGCCCCCAGTCGATCATCTGGTTGGACGTCCAGACGTTGAGCCTGTCCCCCTCCCAGGCGGCGATCGAAGCGAACGGCTCCATCATTGCATGGCTGTGATCGGGCGTCGTATAGCGGGCATCGAGCTTCACCGGTGCGGCGGCGAATGCCTGTTCGAAGTCGCCGACGCGATCCGGTTTCGGTGGGGTATCTTGGCTTCCACTCGCGAGCGGCGCGGTCTTGAGCGCCTCCTCGAGGTCGAATCGCCCGGTGGCGCGCGCATAGCTCACGCGCACCAGCCCCGCGGCCGCCCGTGCCTGCTCGAACGTCTCGGCGACGACGACCGCGATCGCCTGGTGATAGTGATCGATCTCGGGTCCGCCCAAGAGCTTGGCGGTATTGTACTTGCCCTTGCCAAGCTTGCCCGCTTCGGACGCAGTGACGACCGCCAGAACGCCGGGTGCGGCCTTTGCATCGGCGACGTTCATCGACGAGATGCGTCCCTTGGCAATCGCGGCACCGACGATATAGCCGTAGGCGGCATTGGGTGCCTCGCGGTGATGCTCATAGGCATAGGGTGCCATGCCGGTTGTCTTGGCGGGACCGTCGATGCGGTCGAGCGGCTTGCCGACGACCTTCATGCGATCGATGGGATTGGTGCCCGCGGGCGTATCGAATTTCATGCGGCCCTCGCTTCGTTCATCACTGCCGCCAGCGTCCGTTCGGCAAGCGGCACCTTGAATGCATTGTCCCTGGTCGGTCTGGCACCCGCCAGCAGCTGCGCGGCGACGGCCCTGGAGCCCGCCGGCATCTGCGCCTCGGCGGCCTCGACACGCCACGGCTTGTGCGCCACGCCGCCCAGGGCGACCCGACCGCTGCCATCCTTCTGGATGACGGCCGCCACCGATACGAGCGCGAAGGCATAGGAAGCTCGGTCGCGCACCTTCTCGTAGAAATGCTGCCCGCCGATCGGCTTCGGCAGCGTCACCGCGGTGATCAGTTCCCCAGGCGCAAGCGCGGTTTCAATGCGTGGCGTGGTGCCCGGCAACCGGTGGAAGTCGGCAATCGGAATCACTCGGGCCTGACCGCGTGCATCGATCGTCTCCACCTGCGCGTCGAGCACCCGCATCGCGACGGCCATGTCGCCGGGATAGGTGGCAATGCACGCGTCGCTCGTTCCGATGATGGCAAGCTGCCGGCTGTACCCGCCGATCGCAGCGCAGCCAGAGCCGGCCTGGCGCTTGTTGCACGGCTGGTTGGTGTCGTAGAAATAGGGGCAGCGCGTGCGCTGGAGTAGATTGCCCGCGGTGGTTGCCTTGTTACGCAACTGGCCGCTTGCGCCCGCGACGATGGCACGGCTTAGCACCCCATAGTCCCGGCGGACCCGGGCGTCGGACGCAAGGTTGGTGTTGCGGACCAGTGCGCCGATCCGCAACCCACCCTCAGGCGTAGCCTCGATCTTGTCGAAGCCAAGACCGTTCACTTCGACGAGATGCTGCGGCGTCTCCACCTCGATCTTCATCAGGTCGAGCAGGTTGGTGCCGCCGGCGATGAACTTTGCATTCGGGGTCGATGCGACCTTGGCGGCGGCATCCGCTGCCGATCCGGCGCGCTCATAGGTGAAGGCCTTCATGCGTTCTCTCCGGCGATTTCGGCCATGGCCTCGGCGATGTTGGAATAGGCACCGCAACGGCAGATATTGCCGCTCATCCGCTCCCGCATCTCGATGTTGGTCGCCTGCGGATGATCGGTGAGACTGACCGAAACGTGGCTGGGCACGCCGCGCTTGATCTCGTCGAGCACCGCGACCGCCGAACAGATCTGCCCCGGCGTGCAATAGCCGCACTGATAGCCGTCGTGCTTGACGAACGCGGCCTGCATCGGATGCAGCTTGTCTGGCGTGCCCAGTCCTTCGATGGTGGTGATCGTGTCGCCTTCGTGCATCACGGCGAGCGACAGGCAGGAGTTGATCCGCACGCCTTCCACCATGACAGTGCAGGCGCCACACTGGCCGTGGTCGCATCCTTTCTTGGTGCCGGTGAGATGCAAGTGCTCACGCAGGGCGTCGAGCAAGGTCGTGCGCGGGTCGAGCGATAAGCGTTGCACCTTCCCATTGACCGTCAATGAAACCGGCATTGGCTGTGGAGCGGGCGCCGGCAGTGGAGCAAGCGTTGCGGGAGCGGCCCGTTGGGCAGCGCCGGCGGTGGTTGCGGCGATCACCGCAGATGCGGCGCTCCCTGCTAGAACGCCGCGCCGGGAGATTGAAATTTCGGGCGAGTTCGGCATATCTATTCTTGTCCTCTTCAAGTGGCCCAAAACGGTCCAGTCCCGATATGTCGATCACAGCCACGGACAGCGAATCTGATTAATGACCCAGACTTGAATGTAACGCCCGGACGAGATTACCAGAACGGCCGCTTTGTTTGATGCTGCGTTGAGCACCGCTCATGAAACTATATCGACACCGTGGATGAGCTACCGTCGCGGATCATGCTCTCGTAAGCCGACACGACCTGCGCCAGGATCGAAACTGCCATTGTTCGGGGATCGCGTGTCGCTGGGATCATGCCGATCGGCCCGACGATGCGGTCGATCGCAGCGGGGAATCCGCCCGCATCGAGCAAGCGCTGGCGACGCTCTGCCTGCGTTCGCCTGCTCCCCATTGCACCGATGTAGAACGGATCCTGCTCAAGCGCCTGCAGCAGCAGGACCGTTTCCCAATCATGATCATGGAAGAGCATGACGATTGCGGTATGCGCGTCCGTCGCGAGGCGATCGCACCGACCCGTCGTCCACAGGCGTACGGTCGGAACGCCGATCCGCTTGGCATCATCAATGCACCTGCTATCCGGGCTGAGCAGGAGAGCCTCTGCACCATAGGCCAGCGCAAGCCGCAACAGGGCGCCGGGCTCGGCGCCATGCCCGATCACGACCAGCCGGAGGGCGGGATCATGCCGTACGACGAACCTGCTATCCTGCCAGCACGTGCGATCGCCCGCCGCCGCGGCCGCAATGTCGAATTGCCCCCCGGTGGTTAGCGAGACCGCCACGGGCTGCCGCTGTTCGAGTAGCACGCAGAGGCGATCGATCTGATCCAGAGCCGGCTGCGGCGTGAAGATCAGATCGATGCCGCCCCCGCATGGGAGCCGAATGTCGATGTAGGGCGATCCTGCACCCAGGCGAAGCGTGCGCGGTTGGCCGGCCAGGATCACCTGCTGAGCTTCAGCGATCACTGCCGCTTCCACGCATCCGCCGGAAAAGGACCCAATCGACGCACCGCACTCGCTGACTGCCATGTGCGTGCCCGGCGCGCGCGCGGAGCCGCCGGTAACATCGGTGAGCGTCACGAGCGCCGTGCGCTCGCCCCGCCTCGCGCAATCGCCGAGGAAGCGGAAGAGACTCAAAGCTTCGTTCATCGCGCTGTGGTCAGCCTCGGGTCGGCATGCGCCGTCCATGGACAATGCTGCAAAGAACGCGCCGCGCCATCCGCTGAATCCGTTCATCAGACCGCCCAGGAGTGCCGAACGCTAGAAAATCGCGATCGCTTGGCTGGCCTGTCCCTCAATTAGATGCCGAGCCTTCAATCGCTCTCATCCGGCTGACAGCCATGAAGTCGGACGCGATTAGCGTGAACGCACGAAGCGCCATGGCATAGATTGCGCGCCTCGGCGCTGACTGCCTGAACCGCTCGGATGTGGTGCTATGCGCTTCTTGCATGGCCGTGAGGCGGCTCGCCATCTTTGTTGCTCCTGCACAAGTCGGGCGCGTCCAGACGTGAGCCATCGACAGTTCCGGGCTCAGCATCCGGACGCGCACCGGCGCACCTCGGATCGGAAGAGGAAGATCAGAGGGGCCGCCGCCGTTTTAGGCCACCGCGAGATCGTCAACAATCGCACGACAGCTTGATGCCATGTTGAACCACACTCATCATCAGGTCGACCATCTGCCACTGCGTCACGATGGCCATCGGATATCGCCGTCGAGAGTCTCCTGGCGAAGGAGCTTCGCTCGGTCAGCGGGCGGCGGATGTCCCCGTGCGCGCCTTGGATAGCCGGGACCATCAAGATGCTGATCTCATCAATGGCCGGTGCGCAGGAGTGCCTCGTTGAACATGCCACCGCGTTTCAGAAGCATAAGGTCGATCCTGATTCTCGGTACAGTGTTCCAACTGGTGCACGAGATCAGGTTCGTCCGTCGCTACGAAGAAGAGCTATCCGCGTCTGAGTGGTCCATCGCCTGATAGCTCGAGTCGGCCAGACAGCACGAAGGCCCTATAACGGCGACGATGCCTCTCCATTTTGCAGCCAAGTCGAGCCGCTCGCTGACGCAATTGTAAGGAACACGTCGGTTTGCCGACCGAAACATGCGGTACCGCAAGAAAATGAGTCTCAACTATCCGCGCGAAGCGTTCAAACGCCTAGGAACTGGCCAGAAGACGGCCTTCATCGTGGGTATGACGCTGGCGCTGGGCGGCGCCGCCCGGGACAGCACTCAAAGCCGCCTAGCGAGAAGAAAGACGCGGGAGAAACGGGGCGCTCGAAAGATGGCGGGACTTGCCGCGACGTTAGCGCGCGCTGCGGTGCCCACGCAATTACGCTGGCGTCGGCGCGCTTCGCTCGATCAGCCCGAGGTCCTGGAGATCCGCCCAGAATTCGCCCGGTATCTTCGTCTGCAACGAACTGTAGTCAGCAACGATCTGCTGTTCGGTGCTCGCGCCAACGATCAGGGCCGCGGCCACATCGGGCGCCGCGGAGAATTGCAGCGCCGCGGTGCGTAGATCGACCCCGTGCCGCGCCGCGACCTCGCGCAGCCGCTCCCGCTTCTGCAGGAAGGCCGGCGGAATCCTGTAGTTGTCCTTGCCATAATTATAACGCGCGCTGCCGCTGATGAAGCCCGCATTGAGCGAGGAGCCGACCACGAAGGACACGCCCTTCGTCCGCGCGGCCGGGAAGACGGTGTCGAGCGCATATTTGTGATCGATCAGCGAATATTGCGAGGCCAGCAGGCAGATGTCGGGATCGGCGACCTCCAATAGCCGCAGGATCGGCTCCGGGCGATTGACGCCCAGCCCCCATCCCTTGATCATCCCCTCCTCCCGCAGGTGGGTGAGCGCCGGAAAGGCGCCGCTGCGCGCGATCTCGAACTGCTCCTCCCACGGCGTCGGCAGGAAAGGGTTGTCGGGCGACAGGTCGTGCACGAACACCATATCGAGCGCGTCGACGCCAAGCCGTTGCAGGCTGTCCTCTATCGATCGCCGCACGCCATCCGCCGTATAATCGAACACGACGTCGTTGGGCGAAGGCGAGAACGGAAAATACTCCTTTCCGTGATTATGCCGCGAGGCCTTGAGCAACTTGCCCACCTTCGAGGAGAGGACATATTCGTCCCGGTTGCGGGTGTGGAGAAAATTGCCGAAGCGCCGCTCGGCAAGGCCAAGGCCATACCAGGGCGAGACGTCGTAATAGCGTACGCCGGCGCTCCACGCCGCCTCGATCGTCGCAAAGGCCTCCTTATCCGTGACGACGGCGAATTCGTTGCCGAGCGGCACGCCGCCCATGCCGAACCGGACGGGAGGGGTGTAATGGGTTCGAGGCGTGGACATTGTGATGTTCCTCTCGTTCGAGTCGTGACGGCGTGATGTGGGCCATCACGGTGACCGGGTCCGATGCGGCCAGTCGGGCTATTTTCGCGTCTGCTCAGGACGGCCTTCGGAGGTTCGACGTTCAGGCCATCGACAGGCCACCATCGACGCGAAGTTCGGCGCCGGTGACATAGCCAGCGTCATCCGAGAGCAGGAAACAGGCGACCGCGGCGACGTCCTCGGCCCGGCCGAGGCGCTTGAGCGGCACGGCGGCGGCGGTCTTCTCCTTATAGAGCTTCTGTTCCTCCGCGGACATGCCGCCGCGGCTGTGGAAATTGGTCTCGGTCGCGCCCGGAGCAATGACGTTGACGCGGATCCCGCGTGGCGCAAACTCAGTCGCGAGCGAGCGCGCCGCCTGGCGTATCCCGGCCTTTACCGCGCTGTAGACGAGCGCATCCGCGCGCGGAGAACCAACCGTCGCCGAACCGATCAGCAACACCGCCCCACCATCCCTGAGGAGCGGCTCCAGTGCCTTGGCCTGAAGCAGCGGCGCGCGCAGGTCGATCGCCACATGGCGGTCAATATCGTCCGCTCCGATTTCCGCCAGCGTCGCGAATGCGCCGAAACCCGCATTGAGGAAGGCCGCATCAAGGATGCCAACCTGCTTTCTGATGACCTCGGCCAACTCATCGGCCGCGGCTGGATCGGCGACGTCGTTGTCAATCACCAGGGCATCAGGCAGCGCACGCCGAGCGGTCGCTAGATGATCCGAGCTATGGCCGGTAACGATAAGTCGCGCTCCCTCGCTTGCCAGTCTGCAGGCCGTGGCGAGGCCGATGCCGGAGGTTCCACCGGTCACCAGAATGACCTTGCCTAGAAAGCGCATTTTCAATTACCTCCTCGCGACCGCATCACAGATCGCCGGTCCCTAGCATCAACTGCGCACGACAGTTTGTTATCCTTGAGAATAACTCACAGCAACGTTGAGCAGTGTTTCACTCGTGATCGGCCCGGAAAGCCCGAGAGTCAGACTTCCGTATTGCAGACATGCTGGGAGACGCAGCGCTGATTTTGTTCCTGCTCCTCGCCACTACTGGTTAGCGGCTGGCGGCGCTCAAATAATGCGCCGGTCTTATGCCATGCGTAATCGCATGGGCGACATGCCTTTTCTCCCGTAGAATGTTTAGTGCCGCATGATGCATATCGCTTGGAAGGAGGTGTCGTCATGTCTTTTCGCCTGCATTGGTCGCTCGGAATTCTGGCACTGGGGATTATTTCGTCGGCGACCGTAACTAGCGCAACGACGCCAGAACGAAATCCAAGCAGTCTTTCCGCAGTCGCTGGCAGCCCTGCCGCAGTCTGGAACGCCGTTGCCGTCGCCGGGCACCGTATATTCCTTGCCGGACCTCGCTGGACGGGAGCGAGTGGCCCTTCACTCGTCGCGCTCGACGCAAAAGGCGGCTCCCATGCCTATCCCGATAGGCGCTGGAACGGTTGGCAGCGCAGAGCGAACGCGGCCGACACCTTCGTGAATATCAACGCGATCCGCCTTGATGGGCATAGCAGACTGTGGGTGGTCGATACCGGCTCGCCAGATTTCGGCGGGAACCCGCTGCCGGGCGGCGCAAAGCTGGTACGGATCGATCTCGCCACCGATCGCGTTGATCGGGTGATCCGCTTCGGGCCGGACGTAGCGCTGCCGGGCAGCTATATCGACGATGTGCGCTTCCATGGTCCCCATGCCTATCTGACCGATGCAGGGCGTCCCGGCCTGATCGTCGTCGATCTTGCAACCGGCCGGGGCCGCCGCGTGCTGGACGACCATCCCTCCACGATCGCCAGCCAGGACCGCCCAATCATTGTCGAGGGTCGCCGCCTCAACGGCCCAGACGGCAAGCCGCTACGCGTCAACGCCGATCCGCTGGAAGTGACACCGGACGGTAGGTGGCTGCTCTACGGCCCGCTCTCCGGCCCATGGTCGCGCGTGCCGACCGCATTGCTGGACGATCCTTCGATCTCGGCCGAGCGGCTGGCGGCGGCAGTGGAACGCTGGACCGACCTCCCACCCACCGGCGGCACGACGATGGCGCCCGACGGCAGTCTCTATTTTTCGGACCTCGCGACCGATTCAATCCGCAGGCGCGCGCCGGACGGTACCATCGACACGGTGGTCACCGACCATAGACTGCACTAGGTGGATGCCCCCTTTCTCTCGCCTGACGGCACGCTCTGGCTACCCGTGCCGCAGATCGACCGCGTGGCGCTCTTCAACGGCGGCCATTCGCGCGTCATGCGCCCAGTGCAGCTCTTCCGTATATCGCTTGCTCCCGTCCAGGGAGAACGCAAGTGAACGCTCCGATTCGCATTGGTCATATCGATCTCAGCTTCCATGACGCCAGCGCGCGGGAACTGGAGCGCGTGCTCGAAGCCCACGGCGAACGCATCGAGCACTCGGCCGCACCCCATGAGGAAATGTTCCGCCGGTTGGGCGCCGGTGAGGTGGACATGCTCGTCTCGGCCTGGCTGCGGGCAAGCCACGGCGCCTATCTCGCACCGTTCGAGGATCAGGTCCGCAAGGTGACGATATTGTATGAGCCTTATTGCATCTGGGGCGTGCCCGAGCACGTTCCGAAGGATGCGGTGGCCAGCGTTTCAGATCTGCTGAAACCACCCGCGCTGGAGCGGATGGACCGGTTGATCCAGGGCATCAACCCGGGAGCCGGCATCAGCCGCTTCTCGGCGGCCATGGTGGAGCGTTACGGGCTCGCGGAGGCCGGCTATCATTTCCGCCCGGGTACCGAGGCGGAATGCTTCGATCGGTTCGAGGCGGCCATGAAAGACGCCCGCTGGGTGGTGGTGCCGCTGTGGCATCCGCAGTTCCTCCACGCCCGTTATCGCATTCGCGCGCTCGTGGAACCGCTCGGCCTATTGGGTGGCACGGATCAAGCGACCCTGCTGGTACGGCGAGACGCTGAGGCGCGTATCGGCACAGCCGCACTGGACGAATTGTCGCGCCTCCATCTCGGCAACGCGCGGGTGAGTGCGCTCGACGACATGATCAACAAGGAGAATGCAGCATGAAGGCCGTGGGCTATTACGCACCGGGAGCCATCGACCGCCCGGATTCCCTGGTCGATCTCGACCTGCCCGTGCCGGCCGTCGGTCCGCGCGACCTGCTGGTGCGGGTGAAGGCCGTGTCGGTCAATCCAGTCGACACCAAGGTCCGCAGCGGCTCAGCGCCCGCCGAAGGCGAAGCGCGGATATTGGGCTGGGACGCGGCCGGCATCGTTGAAGGGATCGGCGATCAGGTGACATTGTTCCGGCCCGGCGACGAAGTCTTCTATGCCGGCGCGCTGCAGCGGCCGGGCACCAACGCCGAGCTTCACGCCGTCGACGAGCGGATCGTCGGCCATAAGCCACGCTCGCTCGGCTGGGATGGGGCTGCCGCCCTGCCGCTCACCACGCTAACCGCCTGGGAGCTGCTGTTCGATCGTCTCCATGTTCCCTATGGCCGCAAGACAGGCGGCGGCACGCTGCTCGTGATCAACGGCGCCGGTGGAGTCGGCTCGATCCTGATTCAGCTTGCCCGGCGGCTGACTGGCCTCACCATTGTCGCCACGGCGTCGCGGCCCGAGACGATCGAGTGGGTCCGCGACATGGGCGCACACCATGTGATCGACCATCATCGGCCGCTCGACCAGGCGCTGAAGGAGACGGGCATCGAGCAGGCCGAGTATGTCGCCAGCCTCACCGCCAGCGACCGCCACCTGCCCGCCATCGCCGAGTTGATCGCGCCGCAGGGTGCGCTGGCCCTGATCGACGATCCGGCTGCCTTCGACATCAACCCGTTCAAGCGCAAGAGCGTGCGTGTGGGCTGGGAGTTCATGTTCACCCGCTCGATGTTCGAAACACCCGACATGATCGAGCAGCACCGCATTCTCGAAGAGGTGAGCGCGCTGGTCGATGCGGGTGTGCTGCGCTCGACGATGACGAGCAGCGATGGCCCGATCAATGCCGCCAATCTCAAGGCGCTGCACCGGCTGCTGGAAAGCGGGAGTGCGATGGGCAAGGCGGTGCTCGCCGGCTTCTGAGCCGTCAGAGCAGGTCTGGAACCGCCGCGACCAGATGATCGACCAGCGCCCGCAGGCGGGCCAGGTGCTTCAGGTCGCGGTGGTAGCCGAGCCAGACCTCGCGGCCGGGCGGAGCCTCGTCCACCTCCAGCAGGACCAGCGGCAGGGCGTCGCCGATCACGCGGGGCAGCACCGCGAGGCCTGCCCCCCGCACGCAGGCGCGGGCCTGTGCCTCCCGGCTGTTGCTGCGGAGCGCGAAGCTCGCCTCCGGCCAGCGGCGCCGCAACCATTCGACGTCGGCCAGCTCGCCCAGCGCCTCGTCCATGGCGATCAGCCGGTTGCCCTCGCCTGTGCCGCCTTCGATCCAGCCATGGCCGTCCAGATAGGCCTGCGCCGCATAGAGGCCATAACGGACGGTCGTGAAGCGGCGCTGGACGATATCCGGCCCGACAAAGGGACGAAAGCGCAGCACCAGATCCGCCTCGCGCCGTTCCAGATCGAGCATTCGCCAGTCCGCGATGAGTTCGATCGTCACCTTCGGATGGGCTCTCGTGAAATCCGCCAGCGGGTCGGTCAGGACGTGGTTTGAGAACCAATCCGAGGAAGAGATGCGCAAGCCACCTTCCAGGCCCCGTGCTTGGCCGAGCAATTTGCGTTCCAGGGCCTGCGCATCCTCGGCCATGCGTTCGGCGTGGAGCAGCATCGCCTCGCCTTCGTCCGTGAGACGAAAACCCTTCGAGGTCCGTTGGAAAAGTGACGCGCCAACCAGCGTTTCCAGGGCCCGGAGGCGGCGGCCGGCGCTGGGCTGCGTCAGCCCCAGCCGGGGCGCTGCCGCGCTGAGCGTGCCGGCGCGCGCGATCTCCAGGAAGAGGCGGACATCGTCCCAATCTAGGCGGATTGACGGTGACATATAGCTTCCAGCCTATCGAACATCGCGGAGGGGTTGGCGTCCAGGGGCATCGTCGTCACGAATGCCGGGCATCCGCATCTTAGGCGCTGCCGGCTGACCGAAGGTTTCGTAAGCGAAAATCATGGAGGCCTTCTAATCCTCAAGCTGGCTTTCGGCGACTTTCCTATACTGGCGTGATTTCATCTCGCGCATCTTAACCAGAGACGCGCCGTGCGTTGAGGCTCGGCAAGCGGCCATGCCGCCTGATTTTATTCGCGATTCGGCAACATGCCTGCGTCTGGCTTCGGTGCGAGGACTTATGCGGTCCAACAGTGAAGGCCCCAATTCCAGCTCCGAAAAGGTTTAGAGATGTGTCCACTTCGACGAAGCTGACGGCGTGCGTCTCGCGCCCGAGCGTGGTGGCACGAGCTCAGGGTCTGACCATGCCATCGCCATTGACGGCAATGCCTCGCCTTACTATACAGATATTCTAATTATGTCTATTTGATTATAGAGTGGCGGCCGATGGCGGCCGGGCGTGTATTGGAGTAGTTGTTATGCAGACGCCGATGAACTCCGGGTTTGGAGAACGAACCACGGCGGAAGAAATTGCCAGGATCCATGATCTTCACGGCAAGACGGCTCTGATAACCGGCGGTCATTCCGGTATCGGACTGGAATCGACGAGGGTGTTGGCCCGGTCCGGCGCGAAAATTATCGTCGGAGCGCGGGATATGGACAAGGCGCATACGGCGCTTGCCGATATTCCAGGCGCTAAGGCGTTTCCCCTCGATCTCTCCGATCCCGTCTCGATCCAGACCTTCGCCGGAGGCGCGCTGGAGGCATGCGACAAGATCGACATACTAATGAACAATGCCGGGATCATGGCCCTACCCCGCCTGAAAAACGACGAGCGGCAGTTCGAGCTACAATTCTCGACCAACCATCTTGGGCATTTCCATCTGACGTCCCTGCTGTGGGAGGCGCTGAAAAGGGCGAATGGGGCGCGCGTCGTCACATTGTCGTCCTACGGCCATCGCTATTCGCCCGTGATTTTCGACGATCCGAATTTCGAGGCAAGGCCATATGACAAGTGGAAGGCATATGGTCAGTCGAAGACGGCGAATGCCCTTTTCGCCGTGCACCTGGATGAACTTGGCCAGCGATACGGTATTCGCTCCTTTGCGGTACACCCCGGACGCATCCCCTCAACCAGCCTGAAGCGGTCGTTGACCTTCAAGGAATTGCTGATGATGCCGTTGCTTCTGCTCTCCAAAGTCCCTGTAAAAACCACAGGAGAGGGTGCCGCGACCCAGGTCTGGGCGGCCTTGAGCGATCAACTTGATGGCAAGGGCGGGGTATATTGCGCCGATTGCGATATCTCGCCGGTGGTCACGAGCGACAGCCGTCTGGCCAACACCGTTCGCGACTATGCGGTTGATCCCGAACTCGCCCACAAGCTCTGGCAGTTGAGCGAAAAGATGACAGGGATCGAGTGGCCGCGCAGCTGATCGTTCCCAATCGTCGAGCAGGCAAGCGCAACGGCGAGGCGCAAATATCCCATCCAACGAAATGCGCCCCATCACGTACCGTGAAGCCCAATGCCGGGCGAGCTACACTGGCAGCACATCTCATCCTTCGACGCGCTCAGGCACAGGCGGCATTTCTCACAAGGAGCAAAACCCATGGTAACGCAGCAAACGCCGATCAATTCCGGCTTCGGCGTCGAAACGACGCCCGAACAGGTTATGGAAGGCATCCAGCTTGGCGGTAAGGTCGCCATTGTCACCGGCGGCCACTCAGGCATCGGCCTGGAAACCACAAAAGCTCTCGTCAAGGCCGGCGCAACCGTCGTCGTTGGCGCGCACAATATCGCCAAGGCCAAGGACGTGCTGTCCGGTCTCGAGAATGTTGAGGCGATCGAGCTGAATCTAGCCGATCCGGCGTCGGTGGATACGTTTGCGACGGCCTATCTGAGTGAGCATAAGCATTGTGATATCCTCATCAACAATGCCGGGATCATGGCAACACCGCTCGAACGCGACAGTCGCGGTTACGAGCTGCAATTCGCCACCAACCATCTCGGGCATTTCCAGCTGACGACGCGCTTGTGGGACGCTCTCGCTGCCGCCGGCGCGGCGCGTGTCGTCGCGCTCTCCTCGCTCGGACATCGCTTTTCCGCCATCGATTTCGACGACCCCAACTATCTGAACCGGACCTATGACCCGTGGCAGGCATATGGCCAGTCCAAGACGGCGAACGCACTGTTCGCGGTGCAGCTCGACAGGATCGGAAAGGATGCTGGAATCCGTGCCTTCGCCGTTCATCCCGGTAGGATTCCGACGACAAACCTCAGCCGTTTCATGTCCGACGAGGAGAAGGAAGCGTCAAAGCAAGCGGTGCCGGTCGGGCCGAACTATGTACCGTCGGCTATCAAAACGGTGCCGCAGGGCGCGTCGACGAGCCTCTGGGCGGCGACCAGCCCGCAGCTTGCCGGCATGGGGGGCGTCTATTGTGCGGATTGCGATATTTCCCCGTTGGTCGCGGACGACAGTCCCGCGACCAACGGGGTCCGCCGCTGGGCGATCGATCCCGAGCAGGCCGCGCGCTTGTGGGAATTGTCGCTCAAGCTGATCGGCTGAACGAGCCTGCGGTTCACCGGCTTTCGGAGGTATGATCGATGTTATGCTTCCGACAGCGGTGCTGAAGCGCTTCCACCGGCTGCTCTCCCGATCGGAGCGGCTTGCTCCGCTCATACGCTTTGCCGGCAACGATCTGCCGGGCACGATAGTAATCCGTCAGGCACGTCCGTGATCGGGCGGGCTGGTCGCGACGCCGGCGTGAAGCGTCGCCGAAGAACCCGCAAGCCTAACCGATCAGCCACCGTTCGTCTCACACCGGGCGGGAAGCATGATGTTGCCCCTTGATTGATCTGAATTTGGAATAGTGATGTCCGGTTCGCCTGGATTATCTTCGAATATAAAACAGCTTACCTCTTCGGAGCGCCTCGCGGCTTAGCGCAGGCCGCGCCCCATTCTCGAAGAGCGACGCCGATGCACCTCCAGAAAACGTCCTTTGCCTATACCGCCTATCTGGGGGCCTTATCCGCGATCCCGCCGTTGGCGATCGATATGAGCCTGCCTGCGGTTCAGCAGACAAGCGCGCAGTTGCATGCCAGTGAAGCGACCACGAGCCTGGCTCTAAGCCTGTTCCTGGTTGGCTTTGCGGCCGCGCCGATCGTGCTCGGACCTTTGTCGGACCGCTACGGCCGGCGGCCAGTTCTGTTGGCCGGCCTCGTGATCTTCCTGCTTGCGTCGGTGGCCTGCGCCAATGCGCACTCCATCGACTGGCTGTTGCTAGCGCGGTTTGTGGAGGGGATGGGCGCCGGCGCAGGTGCGGTTCTGCCCATGGCCATCGTCAGGGATGTGTTCGAGGGAGCGGCGGCACGGTCGAGGCTCGCGTTCATCACGCTTATCCTCTGTGTTGCTCCGGTCATTGCTCCAAGTCTCGGGACGTTGGTCCTATTGGGCTCGGATTGGCGGGCTGTCTACGCAATGTTGGCCGCCGCCGGGGGCGTGCTGCTCATCGTCACCTGGCTCGGCCTGGCGGAAACCCATAATGTTGCGCACCCTGTGCCGCTGCACCCCGTGGAGGTTCTGAAGCGCTACCGCTTCGTGCTCGCGAATCGGGCTACGCTGGGCTTCAGCCTAATGAACGGCTTTTCCTTCGCCTGCATGTTCGCCTTCATAACGGCATCGCCCATCGTTTTCATGGCAGAGTTCGGCCTCAGCCAGGCAGCCTATAGCGGTATGTTCTTCACTGCCGGGCTGGGCACCATCACAGGGTCCATTGTCGCTGGCCGTTCGAGGTCAGGTCATCGTGCGATCCGGGCAGGAGTGTGTGACGACAGTTATGTTGGCCGCCTGACGACAAACGAGATGGCCGGATCGTGATACATTTGTGTCAGCTTTGCCCC
>NZ_CAVK010000133.1 GCF_000382885.1 Sphingobium indicum BiD32 | reverse complement strand
CCCCTCCGTCTGGCTGCGCCAGACACCTCCCCTGCAAGGGGAGGAATATCCCCCTCCCCCCTTTCAAGGCCGTAACGTCCATGTCCCCGCATCCCGCCTCCGAAAATAGCGGCATCTGGAAACTGATCTTCGGTCGGCTCGACTGGAGTTCGCTGCCGCTGCATGAGCCGATCCTGATCGGCACCTTCCTGATGGTCGCGCTGGGCGGCGCGGTCGTACTGGGCCTCGTCACAAAATATCGGCTGTGGGGCACGCTGTGGCACGACTGGTTCACCACAGTGGACCATAAGCGCATCGGCATCATGTATATGATTCTGGGCCTGATCATGTTCCTGCGCGGCTTTGCCGATGCGATCATGATGCGGCTCCAGCAGGCGATGGCCTTCGACGGCTCCGAAGGCTATCTGAACGCCCATCATTACGACCAGATTTTCACCGCCCATGGCGTCATCATGATCTTCTTCGTCGCGATGCCGATGATCACGGGGATCATGAACTATATCGTCCCGCTCCAGATCGGCGCGCGCGACGTCAGCTTCCCCTTCCTCAACAATTTCAGCTTCTGGATGACCACGGCGGGCGCGATCATCGTCATGATGTCGCTGTTCGTGGGTGAATTTGCCCGCACCGGCTGGCTCGCCTACCCGCCGCTGTCGGGCATCGCCTATTCGCCCGGCGTCGGCGTCGATTATTATATCTGGGGGCTACAGATAGCGGGCATCGGCACGCTCTTATCCGGCGTCAACCTGATCGCCACTATCGTCAAGATGCGCGCGCCGGGCATGACGATGATGAAGCTGCCCATCTTCACCTGGACATCGCTCTGCGCCAACGTGCTGATCGTCGCGGCCTTCCCGGTGCTGACCGCCGTGCTGGCGCTGCTCAGCCTCGACCGTTATGTCGGCACCGCCTTCTTCACCAACGACATGGGCGGCAACCCCATGATGTATGTGAACCTGATCTGGATCTGGGGCCACCCGGAAGTCTATATCCTCATCCTGCCGCTGTTCGGCGTGTTCAGCGAAGTCACCTCCACCTTCTCGTCCAAGCGCCTGTTCGGCTATAGCTCGATGGTCTACGCCACCATCGTCATCGCGCTGCTCAGCTATCTGGTCTGGCTGCACCATTTCTTCACCATGGGTTCGGGCGCCAGCGTCAACAGCTTCTTTGGCATCACGACGATGGTGATTTCGATTCCCACGGGTGCCAAGCTCTTCAACTGGCTCTTCACCATGTATCGCGGTCGCATTCGCTACGAATTGCCGATGATGTGGACGGTCGCCTTCATGCTGACCTTCACCGTGGGCGGCATGACCGGCGTGCTGCTTGCCGTGCCGCCCGCCGACTTCGTGCTGCACAATTCGCTGTTCCTGATCGCCCATTTCCACAATGTCATCATCGGCGGCGTATTGTTCGGCCTGTTCGCGGCGATCAACTACTGGTGGCCCAAGGCATTCGGGTTCCGGCTGGAAACGACCTGGGGCAAGCGCAGCTTCTGGCTGTGGGTCGTGGGTTTCTGGGTCGCGTTCATGCCGCTCTATGTGCTGGGCCTGATGGGCGTCACCCGCCGGATGCGCGTGTTCGATGACCCATCCCTGCAAATCTGGTTCCAGATCGCGGCGCTGGGCGCGGTGATGATCGCGGCGGGTATCGCCTGCATGTTCATCCAGTTCGCCGTCAGCATTAGGAACCGCGAGGCATTGCGCGACACGACCGGCGATCCATGGGACGGCCGCACGCTCGAATGGGCGACCAGTTCGCCGCCGCCCGACTATAATTTCGCCTTCACCCCCGTCATCCATGATGGCGACGCCTGGGCCGACATGAAGAAGCGCGGCTATCAGCGTCCGCTGACCGGTTACGCCGCGATCCACATGCCGTCCAACACGGGCACCGGCATCATCATCGCGGGGCTTTCGGTTGCCTTCTCGGTCGGCATGATCTGGTACATGTGGTGGCTGGCGGGCCTGTCCTTCGTCGCCATCCTAGCCGTCGCGATCGGCCATACGTTCAATTACAAGCGCGATTTCTACATCTCAAAGGATGTGGTCGAGCGCACCGAAGGCGAGCGCAGCGCGCTGCTCGCAGCAAAGGGCTAACATCATGGCCACACGCTCCCAAATCGACCCCGCCTTCCTCGACAATGACGGCAAGCCTCTCTTCCATCTGGGCGAGGAGCCGCATCATCCCGAAGGGTCCAGCACGGCGCTGGGCTTCTGGATCTACCTGATGAGCGATTGCCTCATCTTCGCCTGCCTGTTTGCCACCTATGCGGTGCTGGGCAGCAATTATGCGGCGGGACCGGGGCCGCGCGACCTGTTCGACCTCAATCTCGTCGCGCTCAACACCGCGATGCTGCTCTTCTCGTCCATCACCTATGGCTTTGCCATGCTGGCGATGGAAAAGAACCGGGTCGGCGCGACGCAGGGCTGGCTGGCAATCACCGGCCTGTTCGGTCTGGCGTTCCTCGGCATCGAACTTTATGAATTCGCGCACCTCATCCATGAGGGCGCGACGCCCCAGCGGTCGGGCTTCCTGTCCGCCTTTTTTGCGCTGGTCGGCACCCACGGGCTGCACGTTACCTTCGGCATCATCTGGCTGGTGACGCTGATGGTGCAGGTCGGCAAAAAGGGTCTGATCGCCGCCAACCAGCGCCGCCTGATGTGCCTGTCGATGTTCTGGCACTTTCTTGACGTCATCTGGATCGGCGTCTTTACCTTCGTCTATCTCATGGGGATGCTGCGATGAGCGCGCACGATCACGACCATTCGCAGGGTGCCCACGGAACGATGGGCAGCTATATGATCGGTTTCGGCCTGTCGGTGTTGCTGACCGCCATCCCCTTCTGGCTGGTCATGAACAAGACCTTCGCCAATCCCCAGACGACCGCGTTCATCATCATGGCGTTCGCGGTCGTGCAGATTGTCGTCCACATGATCTATTTCCTGCACATGAACACCCGCGCCGAAGGCGGCTGGTCGATGATGGCGCTCATCTTCACGCTGGTGCTGGTGGTCATCACCCTGTCCGGTTCGATGTGGGTCATGTATCATCTCAACACCAATATGATGCCCCCTATGGAGCATGATATGAGCCAGATGCCGTGATATCCCCCCGCAAGCACAGCAGTGCTATCGGTCATGGAGCCGCCCCCTCCTTCATCGTCACCCTGAACTTGTTTCAGGGTCCATTTCGCCTCACAAGCCGAAGGGTGCGGCGGCGCAATGGATGCTGAAACAAGTTCAGCATGACGGTTCGTGCCAAATGTAGCCGCCCTGACCAACATAGAGGGCGATTTCCGGTCGGCCTGACGCTGATCGCCGCGATGCTGTTTGCGGGCCTGTGCGCGCTGGGCGTGTGGCAGGTCGATCGGCTGGCCTGGAAGCGCGACCTCATCGCCCGCGTCGATGCGCGCATCCACGCCGCCCCCGTCGCCGCGCCGGAAAGCGCCACAAAGGCGGACGAATATCGCCGCGTCACCGCCACCGGCACCTTCCTGCATGATCGCGCGACTTTGGTGCAGGCCTCCACCATCCGCGGCCCCGGCTATTGGGTACTGACTCCGCTGCGCCGCGCCAACGGCACCACCCTCCTCATCAATCGTGGCTTCGTGCCGCCGGATGCCCGCACCCGCTACGCCCGCCCCGCCGGGACCGTCCGCGTCACTGGCCTGCTGCGCCTCACCGAACCGGGCGGCGGCTTCCTGCGGTCGAACGATCCTTCCGCCAACCGCTGGTATTCGCGCGACGTTGCCGCCATCGCCACCGCGCGCGCCCTGCCCACCGTGCCCACCTATTTCATCGACGCCGATGCCGCGCCCCAGCCCGCCACCCTTCCCATCGGCGGCCTCACCGTCATCCGCTTCCCCAACAATCATCTTGTCTATGCGCTGACATGGTTCAGTCTGGCCGCCATGGTCGCGGGTGCCTATATCCTCCTCATGCGTCAAAGCCGCCGACCATGACCCCGCGCCTGCCGATCAACGCCCGCTGGCTGCCCAGCCAGTGGCCCGCCGACGCCGCCGGGCGCAAGAATATGGCGCTGCTGGTCCAGTTGCGCTGGATCGCGCTGGCGGGACAGGTCGCGACCATCCTGATCGTCCATTATGGCATGGGCATCCGCCTGCCGATGGTGCCGATGCTGGTCGTCCCCTGCATCGCGGCGGGGGTGAACCTTGCCAGCCTCGCCATCTTGCGACGGCGCACCGACATCACCCATGCCGAACTGTTCCTGGCGCTGCTGTTCGACGTCCTCTCGCTCACCGCCCAGCTTTACATGAGCGGCGGCGCGACCAATCCGTTCATCTCGCTCTATCTGCTCCAGGTCGCACTCGGCGCGGTGCTGCTGCATCGCTGGAGCGTATGGGGGATCGTCGCGGTTTCGGCACTGTGCGCAGCGGGCCTGGCCTTCTTCTACCGCCCGCTGGACCTGAGCGAAACGCTGGAGGGCCGGTTGTTCGACCTCCACATCATCGGCACCTGGGTCTGTTTCACCATGATCGCGGTGCTGCTGGTGCTGTTCATGACCCGCGTGACCCGCAATCTTGCGGCGCGCGAAGCCTATCTGGCGCAGTTGCGGCAACAGGCGGCGGAGGAGGAGCATATCGTCCGCATGGGCCTGCTGGCATCAGGCGCGGCGCATGAACTTGGCACCCCCCTCTCCTCGCTCGCCGTGGTGCTGGGCGACTGGCGGCACATGCCCGAAATCACCACCCACCCCGCACTGGTCGAGGAAGTGGAGGAAATGCAGGCCGCCGTCACCCGGTGCAAGGCGATCCTGTCGGGCATATTGATGTCGGCGGGCGAAGCGCGCGGCGAAGCGCCGCAGGTCACCAATGTCCGCGCCTTCATCGACAGCATGGCACAGGGCTGGCGCGCCGCCAATCCGGGGATGCCGCTGCGCTGCGATTTCGGCCCGCACGACTATCCCCGCATCGTCGCCGACCCGGTGATCCGGCAGGCGATCACCAACCTGCTCGACAATGCGCGGGAGGCTGGCGCAACCTATATCGACCTGCTGGTCGGCCGCGACAGCCAGTGGCTCAACATCGCCGTGCGCGACAATGGGCCGGGTTTCAGCGCCGACATGCTGGCCGATTTCGGCAAGCCGTACCGTTCCAGCAAGGGGCGGCAAGGCGGTGGCCTCGGCCTGTTCCTGGTCGTCAATGTCGTGCGGAAGCTCGGCGGCAGCGTCAGCGCCAGCAATGGCGCGGATGGCGGCGCGCTGATCCTGCTGCGCCTGCCGCTCGGCACGCTGGCCATTGGGGAGGGAGAAGGATGACCGATAACCGCCTGCTCATGATTGTCGAGGATGACGACGCCTTCGCCAAGACGCTCAAGCGCTCGTTCGAGCGGCGCGGCTATACCGTGCTGATCGCCGACAGCCAGGAAATGGTCGCCATGCTGCTGGCCGATCATGATCCGGGCTATGCCGTCGTCGACCTGAAACTGGGCGGGCAATCGGGGCTGGTCTGCGTCCAGGCGCTCCACGCCCATGATCCCGACATGCTGATCGTCGTGCTGACCGGCTTTGCCAGCATCGCCACCGCCGTGGAGGCGATCAAGCTGGGCGCGACCAATTACCTGGCCAAACCATCCAACAGCGACGATATCGAAGCCGCCTTCGCCCGATCAGGCGGCGATACCGCCACCCCGCTTGCCCCCCGCCCCACGTCGATCAAGACGCTGGAGTGGGAGCATATCCACGAGGCGCTCAAAGACAGCGAGTTCAACATCTCCGAAGCCGCCCGCCGCCTGGGGATGCACCGCCGCACCCTCGCCCGCAAACTCGCCAAGCGCCAGGTCGGTTGACGCCCAATTGGTTGACGGGGCATTTCCCCCGTGGCAATGGGCGCTGCAACGCGGGTGTAGCTCAATGGTAGAGCAGCAGCTTCCCAAGCTGACGACGGGGGTTCGATTCCCCTCACCCGCTCCAAATCTTTGGATTTGTCGAACCACCTGAAATTTAATGAGAAAAACAGGCCATTTTGGCCTGTGCAGGTATTGTGCAGAAAAATTTGCGGAACCGCCGCGCGGACATGCGGGGAAATTCTGCTCTTTTCTCGCAAACAGTCGCCCTGTCGGCTCGTGGCAGGCCAGCCCTCCGATTCGAGCTTTGCGCACTTGCTGCCACTGGCCGACTACCAGGCAAATCGGCTATGGCGCTTCGCGTTCATACATAGATGAGGCAACGGCAGGATCGGGCGATGCGGGCACGGCGTAGACAGGACGAAGAGCGCATGAAGGCGCGGGCGCGTCGGATCATGGGCCTGTGGTCGCGCGGGTTGTCGGGCGTGGAACACTCCCCGCGCGCGGTCGGGCGCAATGCGGCGACGCATTGCCGTCCTTGCTCCTGCCATCTGTGCAGCGGCCATAAGGACGTGCCGCCGAAGCGGGAGCGCGGCTTCGATTATCAGGGCTGAAAGCCCCTTTCCGGCGCGGCCCCAAAGGC
>NZ_CAVK010000134.1 GCF_000382885.1 Sphingobium indicum BiD32 | reverse complement strand
GCTGGCCTGATCCGCGCGATTCAGGGCAGCCATAGCGCGATCATGGGCCTGCCGCTTTATGAAACCCGCACGCTGTTGAAGGCGGCGGGCTATGCACTCGATTAGGAACTGACATGGCCGAATGGCTTTACGAAGAAGGCATTGGCGAGGCCCGCGCCGCGCTGGTGGAAAAGGGCCGTCTGGTCGAGGCGCTGATCGAGCGCGAAACCGGGGGCGTGCGCGCAGGGGCCGTCGCGCAAGGGCGCCTGACCCAGACGCTGATCCCCAAGAAGCGCGGCGTCGTGCGGTTGATAAGCCAGGAAGAAGTGCTGATCGAACCGCTGCCGCCGCGCACATCCGAAGGATCGACCGTGCTGGTCGAAATATTGCGTGAGGCGATCCCCGAAGAAGGCCGCCCCAAGCGCGCCAAGGGCCGGATCGCCCAGCCGGGCAGCAAGCCCCATGCCGGGCCAAGCCTGCTGCAACGGCTGCGCGCCACCGGCACGCCCGTCGTCCCCTGCCCCGCGCATGAGGAGGACCGGCTGGAGGCTGTCGGCTGGACTGAATTGATGGAGGAGGCGATCAGCGGCGATGTCGGCACCGAAGCGGCGGCGCTGCGCCTCTATGTCACGCCCGCCATGCTGCTGATCGATGTCGATGGATCGCTGCCGCCTGCGCAACTGGGGCCGAAGGGTGCCAAGATCGCGGCGCAGACGATTCGCCGCATGGGGCTTTCGGGGTCGATCGGCATCGACCTGCCGACCATGAACAACAAGGATGAGCGGATGATCGCGGCGGCGCAGATCGACAAATATCTGCCGCTTCCCTTCGAGCGCACTGCGGTCAACGGCTTCGGCTTCCTCCAGATCATCCGCAAGCGCGAACGGGCCAACCTCATCGAACTGCTGCGCGCCGATCCGGTCGAGACGGCGGCGCTGGCGCTGCTGCGACGCGCCGAGCGGCACGGCAATGGCGGTCCTGCAACATTGACCGCCGCTCCGGCGATCACCGACTTGCTCTATCGCAAGACCGACTGGATCGAACAATTGGCCAAGCGGCGCGGCGGCGCCATCACCCTGAAGGCCGACGCGGCGCTTGCTTTGGGCGCAGGCCATGTCGCCTAAACCCGCCGCCTGCCCGGTCTGCCGCCAACCCGCAAAGCCCGAAACCCGTCCCTTTTGCAGCCCCGCCTGCCGCGATCGCGACCTGCTACAATGGCTGGGCGAGGGCTATCGCGTGCCGGGACCAGCCGCGGAAGAGGGCATGCAAAAAAGCAGCGATTATGGGCTGGACAGCGACGCGGATTGACGACTATAGGCACGCTTCCATCGGGCGGAGCCATCCGCAGTTGGCCGTGCCTGGATAGCTCAGTTGGTAGAGCAAGCGATTGAAAATCGCTGTGTCGGCGGTTCGAATCCGTCTCCGGGCACCATTTTTCCTCCATCATTATTTTGTCACCTGCTCCCAATCTGGCAGCAGAAGATTGCGCCGGGCGTGCGGGGACTTTAGCCTTGGAGTTCCCCCTTCCCGACCGTGAGTGTTCGTCTGTCGATGCGCCTGTTTGCCCGTTGCCTTGCCATATTGCTGTCCCTCCTCACGCCCGGCCTTGCCCTTGCACTGCCAGCGAACCGGCCGACGCCGGGCTATATCCGGGTGGCGATCGAGACGTCGGTGGGGACGATCATCGTCGCGCTCGATACAAGGCGTGCGCCACGGACATCGGCCAATTTCCTGACCTATGTGGATGACGGGAGGTTCGACGGCGTGACCTTCTATCGCGCGGCGCGGCGCAGGAGCGCACCGACGCAGGGGTTGATCCAGGGCGGGATCGATATGGATGTGCGGCGATCGCTGCCGCCGGTGGTGCATGAGCCGACCAGCCAGACCGGCATCCTCCATCGCGACGCTACCCTGTCGATGGCGCGGCCCAACCGGACCAATTCGGCGATGGGCAATTTCTTCATCACGATTGGCGCGACCCCGACGATGGACGCACGTGAGGGATCTATCGGCTATGCCGCGTTCGGCCATGTCGTGGGCGGGATGGCGGTCGTGAAAAAGATATTGGCGGTGCCGACCTGTTGCGGAACAGGTCCGATGCGGGGGCAGATGATCGTCAAGCCGATACTGATCCAGCGAGCGCGGCGGATGGATGGCACGGCGAAGCCGACGCGCGGGGTCAAGCCGTGGCTGATCGGGTTGAAAAGGCCGACAGTGAGATAGACATAGGCAGCGCAATATCGCGCAGGAGGTCGGGATGACGGGACGGATCAGGGTCGGCATTGGCGGCTGGGTGTTCGAGCCGTGGCGCGGGACTTTCTACCCGGCCGGGCTGCGGCAGAAGGACGAGCTGGCCTATGTCGGGCAACATCTGACCGCGACCGAGATCAATGCGACCTATTATAGCAGCCAGAAGCCCGCGACCTTTGCCAATTGGGCGAAGGCGGTACCCGACGGCTTCCAGTTCGCGGTCAAGGCGTCGAGATATTGCACCAATCGGCGGGTGTTGGCCGAAGCTGGCGAGTCGGTCGGCAAGTTCGTCGGGCAGGGCATAGCCGAGCTGGGCGACCGGCTGGGACCGATATTGTGGCAGTTCATGCCGACAAAGGCGTTCGATCCCGATGATTTCGGTGCGTTCCTGAAGCTGCTGCCCGCCAGCGTCGATGGCGTGCCGCTGCGCCATGCGCTGGAGGTGCGGCACGCCAGTTTTGACGATCCTGCCTTTCTGGCGATGGCGCAGGCGGCGGGGGCAGCGGTAGTGCTGGCCGATCATGACACCTATCCCGCGATCCGGGGCGCGGATGTCGGCTTTTCCTACCTGCGGCTGATGCGGACTCAGGCGGAAGAGGCGACCGGCTATGGCGCGGCGGCGCTGGCGGACTGGGCGGCAAAGGCGCGGACACTGGCAGCGTCCGGCGATGTCTTTGCCTTCTTCATCAGTGGGGCGAAGCAGCGCAATCCGGCGGCGGCACTCGCACTAGGTGCCGCATTATAGCAACAGACTGTTGCATTTATTGCAATCGGTACGCCGCGCTTTGCGATTGTTACAACAGCATGACGGGCGCATAGGCCCGATCCGCCCAGAACGGGCGGCAATGAATGACCATATTGGAGTTACATATGCGACAGGCTTTTCAGGGCGCTGCGCTGGTGGTTGCGGTCGGCGTGCAGATGCTGACCTTCTATTCGGTGCTTTACGCCTGAGCGCAAACCGCGCTCATCTCTATCCCGACTCGTCGGGACATAAAAAGCCGCCCATGGCCTATGCCGGGGCGGCTCTTTTATTATAGGTTAATTAGCCATCAGCTTGCCGTCGGCTTACCCCTCGGCAAGCCAGCCCGCGAGCAGATAAGCCACAACGCCGACGGGGCCGAGTGCGCACAGCGTCAGCAGGACGGCGGCAATGCGGATCAGGGTGACGTCCAGCCCGGTGCGATTGGACAAGCCCGCGCACACGCCCATGATCTTGCCGTGGCGACGGTCGAGGGTGAAGCTGTTGTTCATGTATCTGGCCTTCTGATGATGACAGGTGGAAATGCGGGTCGATCAGGCGATCGGCACGACCGGGACGGCAGCGCTGACGAACAGGCTGGCGACGATGAAAGCGCCGACAAAGGCGACGGCCGTGTTGTGGAACTTGGCGATGGACATGGTAGGAACTCCCTGATTTTTGGCTGGCCGGGCGATCCGGCCTTGATGCCCAACAGGATTGCAGGAGCCGTGCCAATTTCACTTTCCCCCGGAAATTCGCGACTTTCGGCTGCGAGTTGGCATGTTGTGCGCGTGAGAGTTTCCGCTAGTTGGGGAAATTCACCGTTTGTCGGGATAATTTCCAAAGGCGCCGCATGAGCGACTCATTTCTGTTCGTCTATGGCACGTTGCGGCCCGGTTTCGATGGGCCGATGGCCCGATGGCTGCGTAGGGTGGCCCCGGTGATCGGGCCGGCCACCGCGCGCGGTGCGCTCTATCGGGTCGAGACCTATCCCGGCTTCGTGCCGGGCGGTGAGGGCGCGGTGACGGGCGACCTGTTTGCCCTGCCCGATCCGGCTGCATTGCTGGCGCGACTGGACGACTATGAGGAATGTGCGGCCCATTTTCCGACGCCGCACGAATATCGACGCGGGATGGTGACGGTGCAGGGGCATGATGGGCCGGTCGAGGCCTGGACCTATATTTATGCGCGCGATGTGGCGGGACTGGCGCGAATCGAGGGTGGGGATTTTCTGGGTGTATAATACTCACGCCCGTCCGGCCCGGACTTGTCGAAGCTCGGCCCTTCGACAGGCTCAGGGCGAACGGGCGTTGGAATCACTCGCTTATTTCTGCTTCATCGCCTGCACCGCCGCCAGCGTGCTTTTCACATGTTCGGCGTAATTCATTTCCGAATGGACGAAGGCGATGCGGCCGGACGGGGCGATGACGTAGGAGGTGCGGTCGGTCATGCCCGGCCGCATCTTGAGCGCGACGTCATAGCCCGACACGATGCCCGGCCCGGCCGACGCCACGGCGAATTTGCCCGCACATTCCTTGGTCGAAAAGGCGACCAGATCATCGACCGGGTCGGCCGACATGCCGATCACGGTGGCCCCGGCCGCCTTGAACTTGTCGATATTGTCGGCAAATTCGCGCGCTTCGGCCGAGCAGCCCGGCGTGAACGCCTTGGGGAAGAAATAGAGGACGACCGGACCACGCTTCAACTGGTGCGACAGGGTCAGGGTGAAAGTCTTGCCCGCCTGCGCGCCGCGGGTGGTGAAATCGGGCGCCTTGGCCCCGATGGCGAGGGCGGCCATCGCCCCGCTCGATCCCAGTAGGGTGGCGGCGGCAGCGAGCAAGAGGGACAGGCGCTTCATCATCAGGCTCCTTAAAATGACGGTCAGGCGGCGGGCGCGGGCGGCTCCCACAATTCAATGGCATTGCCTTCGGGATCATGAATACGGGCAAAACGCCCGACATCGGGATGATCCCATTCGGGATTGGTGATGACGGCAATGTCAGCATCCCGCAAGCCGGTCAGAAGGGAATCGAGGTCGGATACGCGCAGATTGATCATGAATGCCTTGTCCGCGGCGAAATAATCGCTGTCCGCTTTGAACGCGGAAAACACCATCGGCCCGCCCAATGTCCGCCAGGTCCATTCGTCGGGCCTGGCATCCGGGTCCGACACGCAACCCGCGCCAACGCCCAGATGGTTGCGATACCAGGCATTGAGCGCATCAGGATCACGCGCGCGAAAGAATAATCCGCCCATTCCCAGCACCGGCATGACATGCTCTCCCTCTTTCACATCGACAGGGAGAATAGCATGGCGACGGCAATCGGTCACGATCAGGCACAGGAACCGCAAGGCGGCTCGCCGGTTCTGTTGTGATGCGTCTTGCCCTTGCCCTCCTCCCGCTGATCGCCCTTGCCGCCTGCGACAAGCCTGCCGAAAAGCCGGAAGCGCAGCCCGGCGTCGTCGCGAATATCAGCGACCGGACGGAGCAAGCGCAAGACGCGCCTCCGCAGATCAACGCGACCATGCCAATGGAACCATCCCCCCCTCCCCCGGCATCCGGGCCGATCCCCGCCGCCTTGCAGGGCCGTTGGACCGGCGTGACAGACAAATGCGGTGACCGCGCGGCCGATCTGGAACTGAACATCCTGCCCGACCAGCTGGTCTTTCACGAAAGCGTCGGCACGGTCGAGGCGGTGACGTCCGGTGCGGACGGCCAGTTGTCGGTCGGAGCGACCTTCACTGGCGAGGGGCAAAGTTGGAGCCGGACACTGACCCTCCGTCCTGCGGCCGATGGCAGTAGGCTGACGATCATCAATGACGGGACGGCAGTGACGCGCAAGCGCTGCTAAACGCTTTCCCGTGCGCGCAGACCCGGCTACAGCCGGGCGATGATCGGCCGCCTGACCTTAAGCGATTTCCGCAATCATGCGGACGCGCTGATCGTGCCTGATCATGGTTTCATCCTGCTGACCGGCGACAATGGCGCGGGCAAGACCAATATATTGGAAGCCGTGTCGATGCTGGCACCCGGACGCGGGCTGCGGGGAGCGGCGTTGCGGGCGATGGCGCGGCAGGACGGGCCGGGCGGTTTCGGCATTGCGGCGGAGGTGGATGGCGTGGTGCTGGGCACCGGGGTTGCCGCCGCGACGCCCGATCGGCGGCAGGTGCGGATCGGCGGGGTGGCATCGTCCGCCAATGCGCTGGCCGATCATCTGTCGATCGTCTGGTTGACCCCGGCGATGGACCGGCTGTTCCTGGATAGCCCCGGTGGGCGGCGGCGTTTTCTGGATCGGCTGACGCTGGCGCTGCACCCGACCCATGCGGCGCACAGCGCGCGTTATGATGCCGCGATGCGGGCGCGCAACCGGCTGCTGACCGATGTGCGGCGAGCCGACCCGGCGTGGCTATCGGCGCTGGAGGCACAGATGGGCGAGCATGGCGCGGCGCTGGCGGTAGCGCGCAGCGATCTGGTGGCGCGGCTCAATCTGGCGCTGGCGGGGCAGCCCGACGCGCCCTTCGCCCGACCGTTCGTGACGATCGAGGGCGAGGATGACGGCAGCGACGCGCCATTGACGGAGCGGTTAGGGCGGGAACGGCGGCGCGACGCGGCGGCGGGGCGCACCCTTTCCGGGCCGCACCGGCACGACCTGTCGGTGATCCACATTGCCAAGAACCAGCCCGCCGCGCTCTGTTCGACCGGTGAGCAAAAGGCGCTGCTGCTGTCGATCCTGCTGGCCCATGCCGCGCTGGTGGCCGAACATCGCGGCCAGCCGCCAGTGTTGCTACTCGACGAAGTGGCAGCGCATCTCGACCCGTCGCGACGGGCCGCCTTGTTCGACCGATTGGAGGAAACGGGCGGACAAGTCTGGATGACGGGAACCGAATCCAGTCTTTTCAATGAATTAACGTCGGCAACCCGGCTGACTGTAACAGCGGGGCATGTTTTTCGTTCCGCGATATAACCCGCCCCCGCAACGACTCGTCGCCCAGCGCTTTTCATCTGACCTTCCGTCTGCCCTAAAGCCTCTCAACGGGGCAAAAGCCTAGAACAAGGTCGGGGTCGCATTCGCATGATCAGTGGTTTTCAACGGCTTATCGCCGCTGCTCTTTGTGCGCTCTCTTTCCTGATCGTTTCGCCTGCGACGGCCGGAGTGCTGCAATGCGCGCCCTATGCCCGTCAGGTGTCGGGCATCCAGTTGCACGGCAATGCCAATACCTGGTGGAACCAGGCGCAGGGCCGCTATGATCGCGGCCATGAACCGCGCGTTGGCGCCGTCCTGTCCTTCGCCTCCAGCCGTGCGATGCCGGTCGGCCATGTCGCCATGGTCAGCAAGGTGGTGAGCCAGCGCGAAGTGCTGCTGACCCATGCCAACTGGTCCTATCGTGGCGGCATCGAGCGCAATGTCCGCGCTGTCGATGTATCGGCCAATAATGACTGGTCGGACGTGCGCGTATGGTATGGCCCGATCGGCAATCTGGGGCTGCGCTCCAACCCCGCAAACGGCTTCATCTATGCCGATCAGCCCAAGACCATCGACCAGCCGGTCCAGGTCGCCATGGCCGATCCAAGCGTCGCCGGTGCCGCGCGCTCCGCTTTCTAAAGCATTTAACCGCTTCATAACAGGTCAGGAACTAGGATCGATCCCGGTGGGGCGATTCTCAAGGTTTCGGAATCGCATATGATTCGACAGTTTCGCTGGGCGGCGGTGTGCCTGCTGTCCGGCCTGAGCGCTGCGCCTCTGTGGGGCGCGGGCGTGCTGCAATGCGTCCCCTATGCGCGCATCGTGTCAGGGGTGGCGATCCGCGGGGATGCGCTGACCTGGTGGGACCAGGCGGCGGCGCACTATAAGCGCGGACAAAAGCCGAAAAAGGGCGCGGTACTGGCCTTCCGTCCGGCAGGACCGATGACATTGGGGCATGTCGCGGTGGTCAGCCGCGTGCTGGATGACCGGCGCGTGCTGATCCGCCATGCCAACTGGTCGGTGCCCGGCGCGATCGAGGAGGATGTGCTGGCGATCGACGTGTCGGACGCGGGCGACTGGAGCGAGGTGCGGGTGTGGCATAGCCCCACCGGGCAGATGGGCGCGCGCACCAACCCGACCTTCGGCTTCATCTATCCGGCCAAGGCCAAACTGCACGACTTCACGCCGGATCCGGCGCTGGGCAGCAGCGTGCGCTTTGCCCGTGTCGATCGGGAACAGTGGGATGACGAACGGCTGCCCGCCGCGATGACGCCGTCCCGCACCGTCCCGCAAATGGTGCGGGTCAAGGCCAGCGGACGTAAGGCCGCGCCACGGCTGGAGGCCGATCCCTTCATCGTCGAATATGCCGACAACGCCCCGTCGCAACGGACGCTGAGCGCGATCATCGCCGACGTGAAGCGGGAAACGATGCTGAACTGATCGGCGCGAAGTGCGCCGATATCGCTTATTCGGCGTCGGCGGGTTTTTCTTCGGACTCTTCCGCCGGATTCTGGAACCAGGCTTCGACCGGACCACTGAGCTTGATCGTCAGCGGGTTACCGTGGCGATCGCGGGTCTTGCCGGCGGCAACGCGGATCCACCCTTCGGAAATCGAATATTCCTCGACATCATTGCGCTCACGTCCCTTGAAACGGATGCCGATACCCCGTTGCAGCACATCCATGTCGAAATGGGGGCTGCGCGGGTTGGTGGACAGATGATCGGGGGGCGTGTCGCTCATGGTCAGATATTTCCTGCAAGGTTGCGCCGCGCCTAGCCGTTTGCCCGTCCTGCTGCAACCCGCCTCCGATCGGCGGCGGGTTGCAGGCTGGTCATGCGATCAGCGGCAGATGCGTACGCGCACGTCGCGGTCGCGATAATAGTCGTAGCGCCATTCGGTCCAGCAACGCTGGCGATAGCCGCGATAGCGCCAGTCGCGCCGGTCGCCGCGCCAGTGGCGGCGATTGTCCCAGCGCCGGTTATCCCAGCGCCCATTATTCCAGTGATGGCCACGGTCGCCGCGCCAGCCATCACGATAGCCGCCATAATATTGTGCTTGCGCGGGGGCTGCCATGGCCAGGCCTACTACAGTCAGGCCAAGCGCCGCCGCGCCTTTCCAGATGATGTTCATGTCGCTCTCCTCAATCGCCCCACCGCTCCAGAGGCGGGACCATGAGGGGGACAATGCACCGGCCCGACTGAACCGTCCGCGAACGCGCCATTTAGCGGCGGTTCAGCCAGTCAGCGCCCCTGGAGGGCGGCCTCCGCTTCCTGCATATAGTCGCGGGTGATTGGCAGGGTGCGGCGGTCGCGGGCATATTGGACCTGATAATTGACCATGCCGCCATGCTCGAACACCGTCGCCGCGCCGGCCAGATAGAAGGTCCACAGGCGAAAGAAGCGCTCGTCATAGAGGGCGATGATATCGGCGCGATGCGCCATCGCCCGTTTGTACCAGTGGCGGATGGTCAGGCCATAATGGAGGCGCAGCACCTCCACATCGGTCACCATCAGCCGCGTGCCCTCACTGCCCGCGACCATTTCCGACAGGGCCGGGATATAGCCGCCGGGGAAGATATATTTCTGGGTGAAGGCGTCGGTGATACCCGGTCCGCCCATCCGGCCGATCGTGTGGACCAGCATCACCCCGTCGGGGGTCAGAAGGTCGTGACATTTGTTGAAGAAGGTGCGGTAATGGGCGGTGCCGACATGCTCGAACATGCCGACCGACACGATCCGGTCGAACGGTCCCTGAACGTCGCGATAGTCGATCAGCTCGAAACGGACATGATCGGCCACGCCCGCCGCCTGCGCCCGTTCACGCGCGATCTTGAGCTGTTCCTGCGAGAGGGTGATGCCGGTCACATCAACGCCGCAGGTGCGGTGGAGGTAGAGCGCCATGCCGCCCCAGCCGCAACCAATGTCCAGCACCTTCATGCCCGGCTTGAGCAGGAGCTTGGCGGCGATATGCGCCTTCTTGTCCTCCTGCGCCTGGTCCAGGCTGATGCCCGCGTCATTGTCCGCATCGGGCCAGTAGGCGCAGCTATATTGGCGGTCGCGGTCGAGGAAGAGGGCGTAGAGCGCGGCCGACAGATCATAATGATGGGCGACATTGGCCTTCGCCCGCGCCTTGTGATTGGCGCGCCACAATTTTTGCCGGGCGCTGCCCAGACCGCGGGCCAGCGTATTTTTCGCATCGATCGAGCGGCCGCTTTCCCAGGGATTATTGGCGCGGATCATGGAGAGAAATTCCATGATGCCGCCGCCTTCTATCGTCACCCGCCCGTCAATATAGGCTTCGGCCATGCCCAGCCGTGGATCGCGCACAATGTCGAAAGCAACCCGTTTGTCCTGCAACCGCAGCGCCAGATCGGGGAAAGCAGGATCAGGCGTGCCGACCGTGAAATGCCTGCCGTCAGGGGTGAATATGGTCAACTGGCCGTGACTGACCAGTCGCCGCAGGATCCGCTCGAACAGTGTCATGGCGATAATCTGTCACCCCGAACGGCGCAGGTCAAATCCCGGCATACCAGTCGTACCCGGCATGATCCTCCCAATAGCCGCCCTTGCCCTTGCCGATGCCATCCAATGTTGCGACCGCCTCGATCCCCATCAGATATTTGGCCTGCTTATAGCCCAATTGCCGTTCGACCCTGAGCCGCAGCGGCGCGCCATTGGCGACGGTCAGGGGGCGATCATTGAGCGCATAGGCAAGGATCGTCTGGGGGTGGAAGGCATCGAACCGGTCGATACTCTCATAATAGGGGCGCCCCCCGCCCATATCGTCGGCACAGCGAAAGACGAGATAGCGGGCGTTGTCGTGCAGCCCCGCGGCCTCCAATATCGGTTTCAGCGGAACGCCGCGCCATTTGCCTATGGCGCTCCAGCCTTCGACACAATCATGGCGGGTAATCTGGGTGCGTGGGGGCATCGCCTGCAACTGCGCCAGCGACAGCGAGAGCGGGCGCGTCACCAGCCCCGTCACGGGCAGCCGCCAGTCGGCAAAGTTACCGCGCCACAACGCCTTATAGGCAGGCGTATTCGGGTTGGCGGTGCCGTTGGCGCGGAAGATGGGCGAAATCTGGTCGGGCCGGAATTCCTGCGCCAGCGCGTCGCGCGCCATCAGGCTGCGTTGCGCCCAGCGGTGGAAATTTTCAGCCGAAAAGAGCGCATCGCGCACGGTTTCATTCCGTCCCAGCCGGTCGCAGCCCGCCAGCGTCGCGGTGGCTCCCAGCAGCAAGGTGCGGCGGGTAAGAATCATGGCCTTTCCTCCGGCACGCGATACCGACCGGTGATCATCGATCGCACCTCGTTCACCGGCCCCGCCAGCAATACCATCAGGATATGAACAAGGAAGAAGGCGACCAGCGCGAAGGCAGCGATGAAGTGGAGCGAGCGCGCCGATTGCCGCCCGCCGAACAGATCGACCAGCCAGGGCCAGGCCGCGTTCATCCCCGGTGCCATGGTCAGGCCGGTCAGGATCAGCAGCGGCAGCAGCAGGAAGATGACGCCGATATAGCTGGCCTTTTGCAGCACATTATAGTGCAACGCGGCCGCGCCGGTGGGAAAGCGTAGCCGGGCATGATCCTTGATATCCTGCCAGATATGGCGGGGGGCAAGGTCCGCGCGGCGAAAAGCCAGATCGCAAACGATATGCCGGTTGGCGAGGCTCCAGAGCATGTAGAAAAGCAAAGCGAAGGCAAAGAGCGGCGCGGCGGCCAGATGCCAATGACGCGACATGGCCAGGCTGTAGAGCGCAGGCAGGGTCAGCCAGCCGGGGAAGCGATCCAGTTCCAGCCAGGCAGCGTCGAAATTCGCGCCATATTGCCCCCAATAGAGGCGGGGATGGGCGTTGAAAATGCCAAGCCCGCTGGTGAACAGGATATAGAGCAAAGCCGCGTTCAGCCAGTGCCACAGCCGTGTCGACAGGCGGTGCCGCCTGACGGTGCCGGTCGCCTTTGGGGTCACGCTGTCCATACCGCCTATTCTAACCGATCGGGACGCTTAGTCCACGGGCGTTCGCTGTATCGAGCCGACGGCCATCCCACGGGTGGTTGTTACACTTTTGCAACAGAGGATTGAAATCATTTGAAATAAAGACCTAGCCCCTTTGCAAACGAAAAGGGCGAACCTAGATGGCGGTTGCGCGATGACGATGCCGATCGCGTCCATATATTCCCCAGACAAGGCGGAGATATGGGCAGGAGGAGTTGTGTTATTTTATCCATAATTTCTTTGCATCGATCCTGAATGCCGGATGAATTTCTCTATTCGGCCATGAATATATATTGAGGACTTTATGAAAACTGTGATTTTCGCAGCGATTGCTGCTGCCTGCGTTTCGGCCCCTGCTTTCGCTCAGGATGCTGCGCCCTTCACCGGGCCGCGCGCTGGCGTGACGCTGGGCTATGACAAGATCGGCGGCGAAGAAGGCGTCGCCTATGGCGTTTCGGCCGGTTACGATCTGGCGCTCGCGCCGCGCATCACCGGCGGCGTCGAAGTCAGCCTGGGCGACACCACCATCGACGATACGGGCCTGGACGTCAGCCGCGATCTCGCCGCGTCGCTGCGCCTTGGCTTCGTCGCCACCCCGCGTGTCCTGGCGTTCGGCAAGGTCGGCTATGCCACCACCCGCTTTGAAACCGCCGGCGTCGGCGTCGGTTTTGAGGGCGTGCGTTTCGGCGGCGGTCTGGAATTCGCGGCGACCCCGAACACCTATATCTCGGCTGAATATCAGCGCACCGAATATGAGCAGAATCTGGGTGGCCGTGACGCGGCGATGGTCGGCGTCGGTTTCCGCTTCTGATCCTTGCGGACCAGTTTGAAATAAGGGAAAGGGCGGTCCATCGGGCGGCCCTTTTTCTATGCGGGCAAGGGTTGCAGGTCCGGCGCGACCCAGCCCCTGCGCGCCGCGACCGACATCAGGGTTGCGTGCGACCAGTAGGTGAACAGCCAGTCCTTGTCCCCCAGCGGCGATGCCATCAGCGCGGCGAAGGCGATCGCGGGTGTCGCATCCTGCGGCAGTTCCGCAATCAGCACGCGCGTCATGTGCAGCGATGCCTGGGTGATCGTTTCGTGATAGCCGCCCATGTCGCTATTCACCCCGCCTACGCTCTCATTATAGAGACGGATCATGCCGGGCATGTCGCGTTCGGGCGTGATGTCGGGGCGTTGGAGGATCAGCCACAGCGCGGTCGCGAAATGCGCGCCATGTGTCCATTGCGCCTTGGGCAGGGTGCAGGCGCAAAAGCCGGTTGCGAGTCGCTCTATGTCTGCGTCGGTCATCATCACTCCCCCAAAGCAAAAGCCCCGCTATTGCTGGCGGGGCTTGCTGCGATACGGTTCCGTCTGGAAAAGATCAGCCCAGCGCCGCCTGCTTTTCTTCGGCCAGCCGGTCTAGTTCCGCGCGGCTTTTCTTTTCGCTCGCCGATTTCAATTGCCCGCAGGCCGCCATGATGTCGCGCCCGCGCGGAGTGCGGACCGGAGCGGAAATGCCGCCCTCGAACACGATGGAGCTGAACGAGCGAATCCGATCAGGCGTCGAACATTCATAGTCGGTGCCGGGCCAGGGATTGAACGGGATCAGGTTGACCTTGGCCGGCAGCTTATATTTGCGGATCAGGCGGACCAGTTCGCGCGCATCATCATCGCTGTCATTCTTGTCCTTGATCATCACATATTCAAAAGTGATGCGGCGCGCATTGCTGGCCTTGGGATAGTCGGCGCAGGCCTGGAGCAGTTCCTCAATCCCATATTTCTTGTTGATCGGCACCAGCTCGTCACGCACTGCCTTGGTCACGGCATGGAGCGAGACGGCGAGGTTTACACCGATTTCCTCGCTCGCCCGCGCCATCATCGGAATGACGCCGCTGGTCGACAAGGTGATGCGGCGGCGCGAGAGGGCCAGGCCATCGCCGTCCATCACGACCTTCAGCGCATCGCGGACATGCTCGAAATTATAGAGCGGCTCACCCATGCCCATCATGACGATGTTGGTCAGCATCCGCCCGTCGGGCGAATATTGGGGTGCGTCCTCATCCTCATCGTCCGGGATGGCGGCGGCGCTGCCCATATTCCCCTTGGGCCATTCGCCCAGCGCATCGCGCGCCAGCATGACCTGACCCACAATTTCGCCCGGTGTCAGGTTGCGGACCAGGCGCATCGTGCCGGTGTGGCAGAAGCGGCAGTTGAGCGTGCAACCGACCTGGCTCGACACGCACAACGTGCCGCGATCCGCATCGGGGATGAACACCATCTCATAATCCTGCCCGTCATCGGACCGGAGCAGCCATTTGCGGGTGCCATCGGTCGAGACCTGGGCCTCCACCACCTGCGGACGGCCGACGACGAAGCGCTCCGCCATCCAGCCGCGCATCGGCTTGGCAAGATCGGTCATCGCCTCGAAATCGGTTTCGCCGCGATGATAGAGCCAGTGGAACAGCTGTTTGGAGCGCAGCTTCGCCGCCTTCGCGTCCAGCCCCGCCTCCTCCAGCGCGCCTTTGATCTGCGGTCGGGACAGGCCGAGCAGGTCGGTGCGGCCATCAGCGCGCGGCGTCACGGCGCGCGGAACTGGCACAGGGTCGATAAGGCCGGGAATCGGCATGATGGGGTTGGCGGCTGATTGCATGACCGCGCCCATAGTCGATTTTCGCTGATGTTTAAAGCACTGCCGCTTTACCGCAATCGTGCGCACCCCAGCGCCGCTGCATCGATCGCCGTCGCCGCGCCGCGCAGGGGGTAGCTGTCGGCGAAGGCGCGGCCTTTCGCGTCGCTGGTCTGGATGCTCATGCTGCTGGCGGAGCGCATGGCGGCGATGATCGCTGCGTCGCCGCGCGGGTCGGCAGCCCAGGCGTCACTGCGCCCCGCGACCAAGGTGAAGCGGCGTTCGCCGACACTCAGCGTCACTACGGCCTTGTCCGCGCGACTGCGGCTCAGGCGGAAATGGACCTGGCCCCGCACCTTGTTACGTGGCCAGGTGCCGACCGAGGCGAAACCGCTGCTGACCCGCCCCCCGCGTTTGGCCGGCCGGGCGATGGCGTAGCAGCGCGGCCCGTTCTGGCCAGCACCGGGATCACGAAACGCCCCCCAGCGATCGAACATGCCGAGCGAATCCCGCGCGGCGGCGGGGGTTGCGACCATCAGCAGGACGATCAACAGGGCAGCGATGCGGCTCATGTGCCATGGCAGAGCGCAACCTGTCCCGTTTTGCAAGCGCGCTCCGATGTGAAAGCGTGAGCGAGTGCTTGCCCATGCCGCAACAGCGGTTATGAAGAACCATCCATCATAGTCACCCGGATTCGACTGCATCCGGGCCACTTGCAGAAAAAGAAACGGACAGAACAGGGACATGAAGGCGACCATCGAACGCGCGACGCTGTTGAAGAGCCTGAGCCACGTCCAGTCGGTGGTCGAGCGGCGCAATACGATTCCGATCCTGTCCAACGTGCTGATCGAGGCATCGGCCGATGGCGCGATCAAGCTGATGGCGACCGATCTGGACCTGCAGGTGGTCGAGAGTATTTCCGCGCAGGTGGAGCAGGCCGGCGCCACCACCATTTCCGCCCACACATTGTTCGACATCGCCCGCAAGCTGCCCGAAGGCAGCCAGGTGTCGCTTCAAGCCGCCGATGGCAAGATGCTGATCCAGGCGGGGCGTGCGCGTTTCAACCTGTCCACACTGCCGCGTGACGATTTCCCGGTGATCGCGGAAGGCGACCTGCCGACCAGCTTTGAACTGCCCGCCGAGACGCTGAAGCAGATCATCGACAAGACGCGCTTTGCGATCTCGACCGAAGAGACACGTTATTATCTGAACGGCATTTATTTCCATGTGTCGGATGACGGCCAGCCGGTGCTGAAGGCCGCCGCGACCGACGGCCATCGCCTGGCCCGCGTCACCGTGCCCCGCCCCGATGGCGCGGACGGGATGCCCGGCATCATCATCCCGCGCAAATGTATCGGCGAATTGCGCAAATTGCTCGACGAGGTCGAGGGTTCGGTGCAGATTTCGCTGTCCGCCAGCAAGATCCGTTTCGGCCTGGGCAGCGCGATCCTGACCAGCAAGCTGATCGACGGCACTTTCCCCGATTATAGCCGCGTCATCCCGACCGCGAACGACAAGCTGCTCAAGATCGACCCGCGCAGCTTCGAGGAAGGGGTGGACCGCGTGGCGACCATCGCGACCGAAAAGACCCGCGCGGTCAAGATGAGCCTGGACCGCGACAAGATCACCCTGTCGGTTACCAGCCCCGAAAACGGCACGGCGGCCGAAGAAGTGTCCGGCGTATTTCAGGGCGAGGGTTTCGACATCGGCTTCAACGCGCGATATCTGCTCGACATATTGGGCCAGATCGATAGCGAGACGGTAGAACTGCATCTGGCCGATGCTGCGGCACCGACATTGATCCGCGAAAATGACCGCAGCCCGGCGCTCTATGTATTGATGCCGATGCGCGTATGACCAGCGGCATGTTTGGCAGGCGCGTCTAGTGCCGTTAAACATGCAAAAGTCCTTTCGTTTGAAGTAATTCAATGTAAACGAACGGGCGTTAAACAAAGCGCATGTCTCCATTGCGTGCGTCCCTCTCCGATAATCCCTCCCGTTCCATGTCGCTCATGGTTGCGCTGGGGCTGGCGGAGAGCGGGACCGAGGTTGCCGCATCGTGGATTTCCGGCGCCTTTGTCCAGATTGCGCGCCTGTGGCCGCTGATCCTGCTGGCCAAGCTGTGTGTGATCACCCTGCTGGGCATCCCCTTCTTTCGGCCCGGTGACAATGAACAGTTAGTCGTCCTGATCGTGATGCTGCTGGTTGACGGCACGTTGATGGTGGTGCCGCGCCTATCGCTGTTTCAGGCCCGGATGCCGCATGTTCAGAACTGGCTGATGCTGCCGATGCTGTTCCTGTCCGGCCTGACCTTCAGTCTGTGGCTGGGCCATGAGCCGAAGGCGGCGTCTGATTCGCTGTTTCTGGCTGCCGTGCCGGAACTGGCGGTAGCATTGCTGGCGGTGTGCATCTTTGGCGACCGACGTTTGCTGGGCATCAGCTATTTTCTGGGTGCGCTGCTGGTATCCGTGACTGAAAAGGCGGGCCTGGCGCAGATCGGCCTGCTGGTCAGCTGCGTCATCGTCATGGCGGTCGCCACGCTCCGCCAGGCCACGGCGGACCGGGAACGCGCGATTGAGCGCCAGCGGCAGGATTTGCGCGCGCAAAGGTCCGACCGGCTGCTGCAGGAACATGAGCGCACCGGGCGCGGCTGGTTCTGGGAAACCGATCGGCAGGGGTGCCTGACCTATATTTCCGATACGCTGGCACATACGCTGGATGCGCCCAAGGACGGGCTGATCGGCCGTCCGATCACCGAAATCATCCGCCCCGGCGACAAGCAGCAGGGCGATGGCGAACGCACGCTGGGTTTCCACCTGTCGGCGCGCACCGGCTTTTCCGATATCTCCGTCCGCGCCGCCATGGCGAAGGAGGAGCGCTGGTGGTCGATTTCCGGCCAGCCAGTGTTCAACGAATATGGCCAGTTTCACGGCTTTCGCGGGTCGGGCACAGACCTGACTGAAATGCGCCGCAGCCAGGCGGAAGTCACCCGGCTGGCCCAGTTCGATTCGCTCACGGGCCTTGCCAACCGTATCCAGATGCTGCGTTCGCTGGAGCAGGCCGTGGCCGACCGGCACGGCAAGGCGGGTGATTGCACGCTGATGATGCTGGACCGTGACCGGTTCAAGAGCGTTAACGACACGCTCGGCCATCCGGCTGGCGACGCGCTGTTGCGGCAGGTCAGCCAGCGTCTGCAGCGCGTGGTCGGCAACCGTGGTCTTGTCGGGCGTCAGGGCGGTGATGAATTCAAGATATTGCTGCCGGGCCATCAGGACCAGACGATGCTGGCGCAACTGGCGCAAAGCATCATTGCTACCGTATCGCAGCCCTACTCGATCGAGGGAACAGCGGTCGTCATCGGCGTGTCGATCGGCATCTCTTCCTGCCCGCAGGATGGCGTGACCGCCGACGCGCTGATCCGCAACGCCGATCTGGCGCTCTATGCGGCCAAGGGCAATGGCCGGGGCGTCCATCGTTTCTATTCGTCCGACATGCACGCCGATGCGGAGGATCGCCGCGCGCTGGAAGAAGATCTGCGCCATGCGCTAGCTGCCGACGGCCTGCATCTGGTGTATCAGCCGGTCGTATCGTCCAAGACGGAGCAGATTACCGGCTATGAAGCGCTACTGCGCTGGAACCATCCGGTGCGCGGGGCGATTTCCCCCGCTTTGTTCATCCCTATCGCCGAAGATACCGGCCTGATCTCCCAGATTGGCGAATGGGTGCTGCGCACCGCCTGCCGCGACGCCGTCCAATGGCAGGAGGATATTCGCGTTGCGGTGAACGTGTCGCCGACCCAATTTGCCAATCCGGGTTTCCCCTCCACGGTAATGAATGCGCTGGCCAATGCGCAGCTGGCACCCGAACGGCTCGAACTGGAAATCACCGAAAACGTGTTCCTGAACGATGATGACGGTACCGACGCCATGTTCGCGCGGCTGAAAGCGCTGGGCGTGCGGCTGGCGCTCGACGATTTCGGCACCGGCTATTCCTCGCTCGGCTATCTGAAAAAAGCGCCGTTCGACAAGATCAAGATCGACCAGAGCTTCGTGCGCGGGGCCGCGACCAAGGGCAGCCGCAACAGCGCGATCATCAAGGCGATCGTCAGCCTGGCCGAAGCGCTGGGCATGGACACGACGGCCGAAGGCGCAGAGACACAAGACGAACTGGCGCTGATCCGGCAATTGGGATGCAGCCATATTCAGGGCTATATTTATGGCCGCCCGATGCCCGCCGCCGACGTGCTGGCCGGCCAGCGTACGACCGGCTCCGCGGCATCGGCCGACGGCTTCCAATCGAGCCGCCCGGAACGCAAGACGATGCTGCGCACCATTGGCGTGCATCATGACGGCCATGTCTATACCGGCCGGGTCCGCAATATCTCCGCCACCGGCGCGCTGATCGAAGGGTTGTGGAATGTGCCGCTCGGTACATTGTTCGCGATAGAGCTAGGCGAAGGCCAGTTCGTCAACGCCACCGCCCGCTGGTCGAAGGACGACCGGATGGGCGTGGAGTTTGCCGGGATCGTGGACATCACCGCGCTGCGTAATGCGCCCAAGGCGCTGGCGTCTTAGGTGAGGCGGGTTGGGATGATCCAGCCTTCAAAGCATTTTCCATAGAAGGGCGATGCAAAGCGCTGCATTCACGGCCAGCAGCAATAAGCATCCCGGCGCGAGCCAATTCCGGGGGCTTGTCCATGGGAAACCAATGTAGGCAATTAGGCCTTCGATGGTCGTTGGTAATGCCCCGTCTTCCTCATATCCACTCAGAACGACCCTGCCGTTTTGAGCAACTCGAGCCCTCGCATCGACCGTATTTTGAGCCAGTGATGTAAGCCACTTCAATACAATCTCAGGACCATCCGGGCAATCTTCTCGCCGAACGATAATCACCTGCCCAGCCGACCCCAGGCCCAAAACAAGTCTTTTTCCTGCGGCATTAAAGGCAAATATCTGCGAGTGTTCGACAGCCCACGGCTCCACTCCATTAAGCGCATCTCCTTCGCTTCGATATATCGAAACATCACCCGGCATACTCTCTTCGATGCTTGTACCATCGCTGTCATTGAGGATTACGACTTCATCGAGCCAAGTTGAGCGCACAGCCATACCGCCTTCTAACATCGCGGTGGATGTCCGCAATCCGTAACGGGCGCGAGGGTGGGAAGAGGCAACAAATGGCCTCCCTAGGGCGCCGTGCCTCCAATCCCGCCCACATGCAAAAGGGGAGAGGCAGATGTTCTGCCCCTCCCCTTTTGCATGTCATATCAATTGTTCAGGCGGCGATCGCGACCGGTTCCGCTTCCGCCTCAATCAGGCCGCGTGCCACGCTCTTAATGAGCGTCACGAAGCGGGTCGCTTCCCGCACGATCATCGCCTTGTTGAAGCAGGCGGCCGCGCCCCGGTCCATCGCTTCGGCGACGATCGGCGCGCCGTCGCGCATCAGGCTGGACAGCATGATCACCGGGCATGGTTCCATATCCATGATCTCGTCCAGTATCGCCATCCCGTCCTTGCCGGGCATGGCGATGTCCAGCGTCACCACGTCGGGCTTTTCGGCCCGGATCATCTCGATCGCTTCCACCCCGTCGCGGGCGATGCCCACCACCTCGACCCGGCGGTCGCGTTCGAGCAGGGTTTCGATCATCGCACGGATGGTGAGCGAATCGTCGACCACCACAATTCTGATAGGCTTCATCTGCCGTCTCCCCGAACCATCTATGAACATCATAACGACCGGGGCGCATCATGCTTTAGGCGTGGCTAACAGCAATTTAACTACGTGGACGATTATTGGCGGCAAAATTGGGGAAGAACAGCTTGCGGAAGCTGATCGTCACCGCGCGGCCCAACGGATCGAGATAGTCCTGCTGGTAGCGCAGCGGGGTCATGCCAGTGGCATCGGTCACCTCGCGACGCTGGTTGAAGATATTGTCGATGCCGATCGACAGCCGCGCGCCGCGCAGGAAGGGCACGGATTTCACTAGTTGCGGCATCTGCCCCAGATTGGCGAAGATGCGCAGATTGACCGTCGCCAGACTGCCGAAGTCCAGCCGCGACGCACCCCCAAGCGCGCCATCGACATGGGTGCCGCTTTCCCAGTCGACGCCCAGCCGCGCGCCGATGCCGTTGTTCATATAGCCGATCCGACCTTCCAATTCATGGCGCGGCTGGCCGCCTGACGATCCGGTCGCGTCGCCATCCAGCAGGTTGAGCTGCGGCACGCCGGGCGCGATGATGATGCTCTCGGTCAGGTGCCAGCTGTGATAGAGGCTGAAGCTCAGCCGCCCGCCACCGCCGCCGGGACCGCGCGGGCCGCCAAAGCCGCCGCCACCGGGGCGACCACCGCCGGCGCCCATGCCACCCTCGCGACGTGGCCGATCACCGCCTGCGCCGGGTGGGGAACTGGCTTCGGACCGGGGCTGCCGATTGCCGAACAAGGCCTGCAATTCGGGTGGGCGGTCCTCCGGCTTGCCGCCTGCCGCGCGCCAGGCTTCCATGACTTTCTGAATGTGCGATTTGAGCGGGATCGACAGGTCGAAGCCCCAGCGGAGCTGTTCGCTTTGCGCGCGGAGGAAATTGGTCGGGCGTGTGTCGATCTGGAGCAGATTGCCATCCGCGTCGCGCACGAAGCGCTGGGGAAAGGCCGCCTCGATCGCCGGGGTTGGCGATGGAAAGGCCGCGATCGGGTTGCTGGTGCGGCTGTTGAGATAGGTGGCAGTCAGCGTCAGATTGGGCTTGTCGAACGGCTTGATCGTGGCGCTCAGGCGGAACTGGTCGCGCACGCTTTCGCGCAAACTGGCATTGCCGCCCGACAGCTGGGTGACGAACACGCTCTGCCCGGTGGCATAGTCGAATATGGTGACATTGGGGGTGGCGATCAGCGGATCGGTGATCTGCGTGCCGGTCGGCGCGGCGCGGTCCTGATTGGCGGACATCAACAGCTGCACCGCCTTGACCGGTTGCCAGCGCAGGCCGTAGCCGAGCGTCGAGAGGGTGCCGAAGTCGGAGAGTTGCTGCGCGGCGAGGTTCAGGTTGACGCCGATGTCGCCGACCGCGCCCAGCACGTCGCGCGAGCGGCTGGTGAGCGGCAGGTCGAGGCTGACCTGCCCGCTGCCGATTTCGCGGCTGTAATCGGACCGGCTTTCTACCCCGGCGCGGGTGGAGCGGCTTTCAAAGCCATTGGCCGACGCGCCGATCCGCACCGACGTCATCGCCTGCCCCGCTGGCAGGTCGAACAGCGCGCCGCTGACCAGCAGGTCGCCCTGCACCGCCTGCGATTTTGCCCGCGCGCTGTCGGTCAGGCGGGTGGCGATCAGGTCGGGCACGAAGCTGGCATAGGGATTGACGCTGGCGTCCCCCGCGTCGAGCGCCGTCTGGATCGCGCCAGTCGCCACTCCCCGGTCGGTGCGGGTGCGGGTGATCGACAGGTCGCCATTGCCGGTGAAGGACCATTGCCAGCTGCCCCCCAGCCGCCCGTTGAGCGTCACGCCGAGGTGCGCCGTCGTGCCGCGCACCTGTTGCCCCAGCGCGCCGGGCTGGACCAGATAGCGCGAGAGCGCGACGTCATTGGTAAAGGGGGAGAAGGGGTTGCCCGCAGGCAGGGTAAGCGCGGCCTGCGACAGGCCTTGCAGCGAATCGCTGTCGGACAGTTCGACCCGCCCGTTGATCGTCGCCGACACGCCGCCCAGGGCGCGGGCAAGGGTGGCATTGGCTGAGAAATTTTCGGTCGCGGGGCTGAGCGTGCGATAGGGGGTGAGGTCGATGGCCTCGCTGGCGGTCGTGCCCGGCACGAAGCTGGCCAGTGTCGGCAGGCCCGTCGCGGCGCTGGCGGGGATGCCGGTCTGGGTCACGATAGCGCCCGCCAGTGCGGATAGCGCCGGGTCGATTTCCGCGCCGCGCGTGGGCGCGGTGACGCGGGATGCGCCCATGTTGACGATGTCGCGCTCGCTTTCCAGCAATTGTGCGGCGCGGCTATATTTGACGTTCAGGGTGAAACGATTGTCGCCCTGGATGCGCAGGAAACCGCCCTCCGCCTGGCCATTTTCGCGTCCGCCATCGGTGGTGGTGCCACCGCGCAGGTCGATGCTTTGCGCGCGGAAACGCTGGCGCAGGACGATGTTGACCACCTTTTGCGTCGGCGCATAGCCATAGGAGAGCGCGACCTGTTCGGGCAAGATATCCACCCGTGCCACCGCTTCGGACGGCAGGTCGGAAATTTCCGAGAAGCTGGAAATCCGCTTGCCGTTGAGCAGGATGACGGGCGACCCGTTGGTCTGGGGCGACAATTCGCTGATCAACTCGGAAATCGAGGTCACGCCCAGCGCCCGGACGTCCGCGCCGCTCAATTGCTGTTCCGGCTCGATATTGCCCGGTACCGCGCCGCGCTGCGGCTGGCCGGTGACGATGATCTCCTCGCCATCGTCCATCTGCGGGGCAGCCTGCGGCGCCTCTTGCGCCATCAGCGCGCCGGGCGCGGCCCCCAGCATCAGCGAAAACAGGACGAACGAAGTGGATCGGCGCACGCATTTACCCCCGGACACATATTGTGCCTCTGCTCTAGCGGGCAGTTGTCGCAAAATATTGGCAAGGGCCAGCGGGAATTGTCGCAAGATGTATTGGGCGTGGGGAAAGGGCGGCGCGGAAGTTCGCAAACTTCGCCCATGTCGCGCATGAGGATTTTATCCAAAGTCGGCGGGCGACCGAAGCGATGGTGCGCTGTCGGGGTCAGGGAAGCAGACGGTGGGAAGGAGCCGGGGTTGAGATTAGCAGCAACCCGCAATGTAGGACAGGCGCGGATCAGGCGGTCGCGCTATGCTGGCGGAACCAGTCGGCGAGGTCGGCTTCAGTCAAATCGCCAGCCGCCAGTTCCAGAAAAGCCACCACCAGTTCCGCGTCGGTCGCGGTCAATCGATAGCCGTTGAGCAGCAGGAAGGTTTCGCTGACCACCGCCGCGATCCGTTTGTTGCCGTCGATGAAGGGATGATTGCGCGCGAGGCCATAGGCATAGGCCGCCGCCAGCGCCGCCGCGTCAGGATCGCCGTAAAGCGCCTGATTGTGTGGGCGCGCCATGGCGCTTTCAAACAGGCCACGATCCCGCAGCCCATCGCCCCCGCCGCCATGTTCCGCAATCTGTTCGGCATGGGCCGCCTCCGCCACCGCAGGCGTCACCCAGACCCAGTCCCGGCCCACCATTATTTCGCGAGTTCACGCAGCGCCCGCTTGCGCCGCGCCATGACATCGCGCGCCGCCGCCATCTGGGCATCGAAATCCGGTTCGGCCGCAGACAGTTCGATACCGCGCGACGTGAGAACGACCGAGAGACTGTCCCCGGCGCTGGCGTGAAGATGGGCCAGTAACTCCTTGGGCAGGATGACCCCGGCGCTGTTGCCGATCTTGGTGATTTTGAGGGGTGCGTTCATACGGGGGTTATAACATGGGCGGCGGTGGGGTGGCAATCGCCTTGCATTTTGGTACGAATTTTGGTACATATCACCTATGCAAACAGTCAGTGTTTCAGAAACCCGCGCCAATCTCAAGGCCGTACTCGACCGTGTCGTCGCCGACAGGGCGCCGATCCAGATCGTGCGGCCCAAGGGTGAGGGCGTGGTGATGATTTCGGAAAGCGAATGGGAAGGGATGCAGGAGACGATGCATCTGCTGGCATCGCCAGCCAACGCCAAGCATTTGCTGGAGGGCATCGCGCAGCTGGATGCCGGACTCGGCGAGGAGCATGAGCTGATCGAGCCGTGAAGATCGTCTTTTCACCAGCGGCCTGGGAAGATTATCTCCATTGGCAGAGCAGTGACACCAAGACGCTGGCGCGGATCAATGCGTTGCTAAAGGAATGCACCCGCGATCCCTTTCGCGGCACGGGCAAGCCAGAACCGCTCGGCGGCAATCTGAGCGGCTGGTGGTCACGCCGGATCAATCAGGAGCATCGACTGGTCTATCGGGTCAGCGGCAGGGGCGATGTGCAGGCGCTGGAAGTGGCGCAGTGCCGGTATCATTATTGAGCGATGAACGGATCGCCACGCTGGACGATCCGCGCACGCTGGGCAGCACGCTGACCGGCGACCATGCGGGCTATTGGCGCTGGCGGATCGGCGATTATCGCGTGGTGGCGCGGATCGAGGATGAGCGGGTGGTGGTAAAACTCTTACAAGTGCTGACTAGGGCGTGGTGACGAT
>NZ_CAVK010000135.1 GCF_000382885.1 Sphingobium indicum BiD32 | reverse complement strand
AAGTCGAGAAACGTGGCGCGCAGGTTTCTCGACTTCGCTCGAAACGAACGGAACAAAGCGTTTCGGGCTAGATCGCCACCACCTCCGGCAGGATCGCGTCGAGCAGGAGCATGCCGGCGGGTGCGACTTGCAGGCGGGTGCCGGTCAGGCGGATGAGGCCGAGGTCGGTGAGCTGGTCGATGGCGCGATCATCGACCAGCTTACCAACGGCAATGCCCGACAGCGCCGCGATGCGGGCGAGATCGACCCCCTCGCCCAGCCGCAGCCCCATAAGCAGCGCCTCGCGCGCGCGTTCCTCGCCTGCCAGCGCTTGTTCGGTCTGCAGGCCATGGCCGTTGCGGCTGACTGCGCCGATCCAGTTTTCCGGCTTCTTGTGGCGCTGCGTCGCCATGCCGCCGCGCCGCCCGTGCGCGCCGGGACCAACGCCGACATAATCGCCATAGCGCCAATAGGTCAGATTATGGCGGCTCTCCTGTCCGGCGCGGGCGTGGTTGCTGATCTCATAGGCCGGGATGCCCGCAGCGTCGGTCATCGCGGCGGTCAGTTCATAGAGGGTTGCGCCATGATCCGGGTCGGCGGGCGCCATCCTGCCCTGCGCCACCAAAGTGGCGAAGCGGGTGCCCGGTTCGATCGTCAGTTGATAGAGCGAGAGATGGCCGGTGCCGAATGACAGCGCCTGGGCCAGTTCAGCTTCCCATTGGGCCTCGCTCTGGTCCGGGCGGGCGTAGATGAGGTCGAAGCTCACCCGGTCGAACACCGACTGGGCGGTATCGAGCGCGGCCAGCCCTTCGCGCACATCATGGGCGCGGCCGAGAAATTGAAGTGCGTCATTATCGAGCGCCTGCAAGCCCAGCGATACGCGGTTGACCCCCGCAGCGGCGAGATCGGCAAAGCGGGCGGCCTCGACCGAGTTGGGATTGGCCTCCAGCGTGATCTCGATATTTGGCGTGAAGCCCCAATGCCGCTGCGCCGCCGCGATCAGATCCGCGACCAAAGCGGGGGGCATCAGCGAGGGGGTGCCGCCGCCAAAGAAGATTGAGGAGAGCGGGCGTCCTGCGGTCTTAGCGGCTTCATGCGCCATGTCGGCGAGCAGGGCGGTGCGCCACGCTTCTATGTCTATACCCTCGCGAACATGACTGTTAAAATCGCAATAGGGACATTTGGATACGCAAAAGGGCCAATGCATATATAAGGCCAGAGCGTCGGCGGGGGCCGACGCCGATGCGGATGGAGATTCGGGGGGAATGACGGCCATGGCTGGGGGCAGCCCTAATCTGTTTTTGCGCGCCGGGCTATGGGCGGCGTTGCTGATCGCGACGGGCGCGCAGGCTGCATCCGACAGCGCGCCGGGGAGCAAGGCGGCAGTCGTAGCGCCTGTCGCTGTGCCGACCGGAGTGGTCATGCCAGCCGCCTATTATGGAATGGAGGAAGCCGCGCGCGGCGAGCCGCTGCTGCGCGCCGTGATGTTGGACGCGCACAATGGCGAGCGGGCGCTGGTTGGCGTCGCGGCGCTGGAATGGGATGATGCGCTGGCGGCGGACGCAGCGCGCTATGCCGCCGATATGGCGCGGACCGGTGCGTTCCGTCACAGCCCGCGCGCCAGCCGGGCTATCCCCAGCGGCGAAAATCTGTGGATGGGACCGCGCCGCCTCTATGGCTATGGCGTCATGGTCGGCGCGTTTCTGGACGAAAAAAAGCTGTTCCGGGCCGAGAGCAAATTGCCAGACCTGAGCACCAGCGGGCGCTGGCAGGATGTCGGCCATTATACCCAGATGATCTGGCGCGGCACGCGCAAGGTCGGCTGTGCGCTGGGTGAAGGGGCGAATTACGACTATCTGGTGTGCCGCTATTTTCCCGCCGGCAACGCCTTTGGGCAAGGGCCGCTGGATGGCGGGGCGACGGCGATAGAGTTGGCGAGCGGAGGTCGGTAACTCCTCCCCAGCACGGGGAGGGGGACCGGCGAAGCCGGTGGAGGGGGCTGGCCGCCTTACGCAAACTTAGTGTCCAGACGAGCGCCCCCTCCGTCGCGCTGCGCGCGCCACCTCCCCGTGGCGGGGAGGAATAAGAGGCTCAGAAAACCGCTGCCACCAGCTGCTTGAACGCATCGGCGCGGTGGCTCATCGCGTGTTTGGCGTCCGGGTCCATTTCGCCGAAGCTGATGTCGAAGCCCAACGGCTGGAACATCGCGTCATAGCCAAAGCCATTCGCGCCGCGTGGTGGCCAGACGAGCGTGCCGTCGACCCGGCCCTCAAATGCTTCGACATGGCCATCGGGCCAGGCCAGCGCGAGGGCGCAGATGAAATGAGCGTCATGGCCTGCGTCCGGGCCTTTGGCGGTGATCCCGTCCCATACCTTTTGCATGGCCAGGTTGAAATCCTTGCTCTCACCCGCCCAGCGCGCCGAAAACAGGCCCGGATCGCCGCCCAGCGCCTCTACGCACAGGCCGCTATCGTCGGCCAGCGCGGGCAGGCCGGACAGGTCGGCGGCCTGCAATGCCTTCAATTCCGCATTGGCGATGAAGGTGGTGCCGGTTTCCTCCGGTTCGGGCAGGTCGAGCGATGCGGCAGAGACCGGCTCGATGCCGTAGGGACCAAGCAGCGCCGCGATTTCGCGCACCTTGCCCGCATTATGGCTGGCGATCACCAGCTTGCCGGGGGCCAGCTTGCGGATGGCCTGTTCCTGTCCGAATTGGTCGGTCATGATCCGATTCCCAGTGATGAACCAAAACCCCGTTCGCCCTGAGCTTGTCGAAGGGTCGTTCTTCCTTTTCAAGAAAAAAGGACGAGGCTTCGACAGGCTCAGCCCGAACGGGGAGAGGTAGTTTTTTACCGCCCCGTCGCGGCATCCTGCGCGGCGAAAATCTTGGCGCAGCCGATGCGTGCCAGCCGCAACAGGCGCAGCAGCTCTTCCTCGTCATAGGCCGCGCCTTCGGCGGTCGCCTGCACTTCGGCGAATTTGCCGTCGCCGGTCAGGATCAGGTTCGCGTCCGTCTCGGCATTGCTGTCCTCGGCATAGTCGAGATCGAGGACCGGCGTGCCTTCATAGATGCCGCAGCTGATCGCCGCGACTTTCTGGATGATGGGGTCTTCCTTGAGCGCGCCCGATGCCATCAGCTTGTCCACCGCGATGCGCAGCGCGACCCACGAGCCGGAGATTGCCGCCGTGCGGGTGCCGCCATCGGCCTGGATCACGTCGCAATCGATCACGATCTGGCGCTCGCCCAGCTTCTTCATGTCCACCACAGTGCGCAGCGAACGGCCGATGAGACGCTGGATTTCCTGGGTGCGGCCCGACTGCTTGCCCTTGGCCGCTTCGCGGCTGCCGCGGGTATGGGTGGCGCGGGGCAACATGCCATATTCGGCGGTGACCCAGCCCGACCCCTTGCCGCGCAGGAAGGGCGGCACCTTTTCCTCGACCGAGGCGGTGCACAGCACGCGGGTGTCGCCGAAACTGATGAGGCAGCTTCCTTCGGCATGGATGGTGAAGCCTGGCTCCATGATGATGTCGCGCATCTGGTCGGGCGCGCGGCCGGAAGGACGCATAATATTTCTCCAATACGGTCAGGGGACGGCGCTTAGCGCCCGGCGGCGTTTCTTGCCAGTGCCAAGCGCATAATAAGGCGATAAGAGGGGCCATGATGAGCAGAATGATGATAGCCGCCGCCACCATGTTGCTGGCAGGGTGCGCCACGGCCGACACTGAGCTGGACATACCGCGCGCCGCCGGTGACACGATCAGCTTTACCGCCGGGCGCTGCTTTGGTGCCTGCCCGGCCTACACGGTGCGGGTGACGCCCGACGGGTCGGGGCTGCTGGAGCCGGAGAAGTTCACCGCCGTGCCGGGACCGACGCGCTTTACCGTGACGCCCGCGCAATATCGGCAGCTGCGGATGGCGCTGGCCCCCTATAAGCCGCCGGTCGGCACGGAAAAGCGCATCGCCCATGGCGAAAATTGCACCCGCTTTGCGACCGACATGCCCGGATATCGCATCGAATGGACGCGGGGCGAGGCCAAGCCGACGCGGCTCGACTATCAGTCGGGCTGTATGGACGCGCGCTATGGGAAGCTGCGCACGACGATCGGCAGCATTCCCAAATTGCTGGGGATCGAAGCCATGCTGAAACCCAAGGCTGCCCAATAGGCCGGTTGGACATGGAAACGTTGAGCATGGGCGCAATCCATCCTACATCGTGGCCATGACGCCAACCACACCCATCACCGAATTGAACGAGCGCGCCCGCGACGTGTTTCGCCTGGTGGTGGAAAGCTATCTGGGCACGGGCCTGCCGGTCGCGTCGCGAACCTTAAGCAAAATATCCTCGCTCAGCCTGTCGCCTGCCTCGATCCGCAATGTGATGCAGGATCTGGAGGAGCTGGGCCTGCTGGCCGCGCCGCATACGTCGGCGGGGCGGATGCCGACCGAGACGGGGCTGCGACTGTTCGTCGACGGGATGATGCAGGCCGCCATGCCATCGGCGGAGGAGCGGCGCGCGATCGAGGCGGGACTGGCCGAGGCTGGGCCGATCGAGGAAGCGCTGTCGGCGGCCACCGCTGCGCTGTCGGGCCTGTCGGCCTGCGCGGGAATCGTCATGGTGCCAAGGCGGGAGCCGGTATTGCGCCAGTTCGGGTTCGTGCCGCTCAATGACAGGCAGGCTCTGGCCGTGCTGGTCGGGCAGGACGGATCGGTCGAAAATCGCGTGCTGGACCTGCCGCCCGGCGTGTCCCCCTCGATGCTCAATGAGGCCGCCAATTTCATGTCGGCGCGCTTTGCGGGCATGACGCTGCGGCAGGCGGGCGACATGCTGGCGCAGGAGATGGAGAGCGAACGCAGCGCGCTGGATGGCGCGGCGCGGGAACTGGTGGCGCGCGGCATCGCCATCTGGTCGCATGATGCCGACGACCGGCCGGTGCTGATCGTGCGGGGGCAGGCGCATCTGATCGACGATGGCACGGCGGCGGACCTGGAACGGGTGCGGCAATTGCTGGAGCAGCTGGAGGGCAAGCAGGAAATTTCCCGCCTGCTGGAGGGTGCGCTGGCGGGCAGCGCGACCAAAATCTTCATCGGATCGGAAAACAAGCTCTTTTCCCTGTCGGGTTCTTCGGTCATAGCCGCCCCCTATCGTGGCGCGGACGGCCGGGTGGTCGGCGTGGTCGGCGTGATCGGCCCCACGCGCTTGAACTATGCGCGGGTGATCCCCATGGTGGATTTCACCGCACAAACGCTGTCGAGATTGATGAGATGAGCGAAGAAAATCTGAACGTCGAAAATACCGAAGTCGTGGATCAATTGCCGGAGGATGTGCCCGTGGCCGACGCCAGTGCCGAGCGTATCGCCGCGCTGGAGGCGGAACTGGCGACCGCCAAGCAGGACATTCTCTATGCCCATGCCGACACGCAGAATGTGCGCCGTCGGCTGGAAAAGGAGCTGGCCGACACGCGCGCCTATGCCGCGACCAACTTTGCCCGCGACATTTTGTCGGTCGCCGACAATCTGAGCCGCGCGCTGGCCACCATCCCCGCGGACCTGCGCGAGGATGAGAAGTTCAAGGGTCTGGTCGTCGGACTGGAAGCCACCGGCCGCGAGCTGGAGGCGGTGTTCGGCCGCAACGGCATCAGCAAGATCGAATCGGTCGGCCAGCCGCTCGACCCCAACAAGCATCAGGCGATGATGGAAGTCCCCTCCGCCGATGCGGCACCCGGCACGATCCTCATTGAGATGCAGGCGGGCTATATGATCAAGGACCGGCTGCTACGCCCGGCGATGGTCAGCGTGGCGAAAGCGCCGGAATAAGCGTTTCATCGCTTTCTAGCGTGGACATCATAACGCCCGTCCGGTTCCGCCGGGCGGGCGTTATGATGTCTGGTGGAGTCCAGAGTCAGAGCCGATCACAACTGCGCGTCATTCCTCCCCTGCAAAGCAGGGCTATCGCATATGGCCCGCACCTCATTTTACTTCGTTATGCTGAACTTGTTCCAGCATCCATTTCTCGTCTCCAGCGGCGGCTTTTGGGGCACGATGGATCCTGAAATAAATTCAGGATGAGGTGGTAGGGATAACGAAAAGTCATCTGCGATAGTCCTCCCCGGCAAGGGGAGGTGTCAGCGCGTA
>NZ_CAVK010000136.1 GCF_000382885.1 Sphingobium indicum BiD32 | reverse complement strand
CTGCTGACCCATCACGCAGCGGTCCGGCCGAACCATTCGGCCGTGATCTTCGATAAGACGAGCCGGTCCTATTCGGACCTGGCCGACGAGAGCCGGTGCCTTGGCGCAGGTCTTATCAGCCTTGGCTTACGGCCCGGATCCCGGGTAGGCCTGCTGTCTCGCAACTGCGGCGCCTATTTCGAATTGCTCGCGGCCTGCGGTTTTGCTCGCACCGTTCTGACGCCCGTCAACTGGCGCCTGGCCCCCGGCGAGATCGCACTCGTCCTGAAGGACGCCAATATCGATATCCTTTTCGTTTCGTCGGAATATCTCCATATTGCGCTCGATCTGATGAATGATCTCGGTCGAGCCGGTCGCTTGATCCTTTTGGACGGGACACCTCCCCATCTAGTGCGCGCTTACGAGGACTGGCGTCGCCCGTTTGAGGCGGTGGGCGCGGCCCTTCCCCAGGCGAATGCCGGCGACGTTCTCCTGCAGATCTACTCGTCGGGCACGACAGGCGCTCCGAAGGGCGTCGAGCTCACCCAGGGCAACATGCTGGCGTCGGCTAAGCAAACGCTGCACGGCTTGGTCGGTCCCTGGTCAGCTGACGACCGGCTGCTGATTCCCTTACCGCTCTTTCACGCGGGCGCCTTGCTGACCGCCAGCTATGCCTTGTTTACCGGTGCTACCAGCATCGTGCTGAAGGACGCGGAGGTAGAGGCTCTGATGTCGGCCGCTGAACATTACCGGGCGACCAAGATGGGACTGGTGCCCGCCCTCATCCAGAGGATGATCGGGTCGGCGACCTTCCGCAAAGAGCGGTTCGCCACTCTCGATACCATCATCTACGGCGGCTCGCCAATTACGTCTGACCTTCTGCATAGGGCGCTCGCAGCTTTCGACGCCGGCTTCGTACAGTTGTTCGGCTCTTCGGAAACGTTCACGGTCGGCACGGCATTGTCGCCTGACGACCACCGGGACGCCGCTCTTCTCGCCACTTGCGGCCGGCCGATGAAGGGCATCGATATCCGGGTTGTCAGGGTTGACGGCTCGGAAGCCGATTGCGACGAGCCAGGAGAGGTACTGATCCGCTCACCAACGGTGATGAAGGGCTATTGGCGCCAACCTGACCAGTCGGCAGAGGTCCTGCGCGACGGCTGGTACCACACGGGCGACATCGGAAGCCTCAGACAGGACGGTGTCCTGGCGATCTGTGGTCGCCTGCGGGACATGATAATCTCTGGCGGCGAGAACATCTACCCGCTCGAGATCGAGAACGCGCTCTCGGCACACGCCGACGTTGCCGACTGCGCCGTCATCGGCGTCCCTGACGAACGATGGGGCGAGGCGGTGATTGCGGTCGTCGTCCCAGCGGCGGGCGCGCGACCGACGCCGGAAAGCCTGATCGCGCATCTTCGGGAACGGATCGCAAGTTACAAATGCCCCCGCTCGGTCATCCTTGTCGATGCCCTTCCCCGCAACGCGAGCGGAAAGGTCCTGAAGCGCGTTCTGCGACAGACCCATGGCCTGGGGGCGGTGGTATGAGCGAGGATTTGGCTTCGCTGGTACTCAGCGCCCTACGTAGGCGCGTTCCGCGAATTGAAGGGGTGCAAGAGTTCCAGCGACTGACCGGAGGCGCGATGCAGGAAACCTGGTCATTCGAGGCAACCGGAGCGGAAGGTCGGCGCGGACTCGTGCTGCGACGCGCGCAAAACTGCGGCGCGACGCCGCGGCTCGGGACGATTGGTTTGCCCGAACAGGCAGAAGTGACGCGGGCGGCGAGACGCCACGGCGTCCCGAGTCCGGAAGTCATCGCTGTGCTGGACGATCGCGACGGGCTGGGTCCAGGATTCATCATGGCGATGGTGGAGGGTGAAACCGTTCCGCAAAAGATCCTCCGCAGCGACGAGTTCTCGTCCGTTCGACGTGTGTTGGCCGCCCAGTGCGGGGATATTCTCGCCCAGATCCACGCAACGCCTCTGGACGACCTTCCCATTCTCCCGCGCGTTACGGTGCTGGAAAAGGTGACGCAGCTCCGTCGGCAATATCTTGCCCTGTCACGACCGCTCCCGGTATTCGAACTGGCCTTTCAGTGGTTGATTCGCCGGCTGCCGGAAGAACCCGATCGCCCGCGCCTGGTGCACGGCGACTTCCGCAATGGCAACCTGATCATCGATGCGACCGGGATCGCTGCGGTACTCGATTGGGAACGCGCCTTCATCGGCGACCCGATGTTCGACATCGGATGGCTGTGTGTCGGGTCATGGCGCTTCGGCGAGATCGACAAGCCGATCGGAGGGTTCGGGTCAATCGGCCAGTTCGCGGCATCGTACGCTGGAGGGGGCGGCGAGATGAACCTTGAACGCGCGCGCTTCTGGGAGGCCTACGGCATCCTCGACTGGGGGGTGACCACGCTGGAACTTGCGGCGGAGGCGGCTGAGACCGGGGCGCTGGAGGCGGCGGCCATCGGGCGGCGAACCACGGAAACCGAAATCGACCTGCTACGCCTCATTCGCGATGATAAGGAACGAGCATGAGCCATCCATCCAAACCGACCAATGCCGCAGATCTAGTAAATCTAGTGGCCTCCTATCTTCGAGAAGATCTGCGCCCGAGTCTCGGTGGTCGCCACAAGTTTCTTGCGTTAGTCGCCGCGAATGCGCTGAGCATCGTCGCCCGCGAATTGCAACTTGGTCTCGCCGCCGATCGCAGGGAATGCGACCGGCTGGCGCATCTGTTTTCGCGGGCGGGCGATCTGGACTCGCTCAATCGCGATCTTTGCGAGGCTCTCGCCGATGGACGGATGGATGAGGATACCCCCGAACTCTTGCCGCATCTGTTCGCGTCGACGATGGATCGGCTGGCGATCGACCAGCCGCAATACGCCGCATATCGCCGCGAACTTTCGGAGTATCCCGACGGCTATACGATGCGTCTCGGCGGCGGGGACAGCTTCGGTTCACACACTGCCCCCCAACACAGAGGAGCCGCCCAATGATCGTTCCGGAAGGCATGACACTCAGACTCGACGCTCGCGACGAGTTCCAGCACCAACCAGAAGCCGCGTCGAACTACAACGAGAGCATGTATTTCGATATGTTCGACAATAAAAAGGGCATCGGGGCTTGGCTGCGTATCGGCAATCGGCCGCACGAGGGTCATGCCGAGACCACCGTTTGTATCCATTTGCCGGACGGCCGTGTCGCCTTCTGGTTCAACCGTCCCTCGATCGCGAGCAATGATCGTCTGGACGCGGGAGGATTGAAGGTGGAGATCATTGAACCCTTTCATCACCTGGTCGTCAGCTATGACGGACCGCTGCTGCTCCTGGATGATCCAATGGCCCTGCTCGACGCCAGGACGGCGTTCAAGCAAAGTCCCCGTGGCCAAGGTCGGATCCAGTTCGACCTGACCGCCGCGTCACCGATGCACGGTGGTGAGATAGTCAATCCTGACGGTACTGCTTGGGCCCTCGATCCGGCGACGTCGTCCTATCGTGGGCATACCGAACAACATGTGGCAGTCACGGGAACCGTAGAATTGGACGGTGAAGTGTTGGATTTCGACGGTTTTGGCTTCCGGGATAAATCATGGGGGCCCCGGCACTGGGGCAATCTCTATTGGCACAAATGGACACCGGTCACGTTCGACCGCGATTTCGGCGTGCTTCTGGCCTTGATGGGGCGACCGGGGCAGCCGCCAGCCGTTGTCGGCCACATTCACCGCCATGGTGTCCTGCTGCCGTTAAAGGATGCCAGACTGGAGGTCGATTACGACGCCGATGGCATTCAGAGGAAGTTCAATCTCGATCTGCTGACCGAGAATGGATGGACTCACCTGACCGGCGAGGCTCTTTCGAATGTTCCGCTGCAGCATCGCAGAACGGATGACAGCGGCCATGAGACCCGCGTGCGAATCGTCAAAGCCATGACGCGCTTTACATGCGAAGGCCGTTCGGCACTCGGTATGTCCGAGTTCCTTGATCTAATTGAAGATGGGTGCCCGGTTTCGCTGGCCTCCGTCAACTCATGAGCCAAACCATGTCGACTGGACAAAATGAAGGAATCGACGTCGAGGTCCTTTCCTATTGGCTTGTAAAACACGTCAAGGGCTTTCGCGCGCCCCTAACTATTGAGCGTTTCCCCGGCGGCCAGTCAAACCCGACCTACAAGCTTATCACGCCCCAAAAAATATACGTCATGCGCACCCAGCCGCCAGGCCCAATCTTGAACAGCGCTCACGCCGTCGATCGCGAATATCGTGTGATCAAGGTGCTCGGCGGAACGAACACTCCGGTTCCGATCGCTTACGCCTTGTGCGAGGATCCCGACGTGATCGGGCGATCGTTTTTCGTGATGGATTGCGTGCCCGGTGTCATCCACTGGCAGCCGGACTTTCCCGACGTCGCACGCGCCGATCGCGCAAACCATTTCGACGCGATGAATATAGCACTCGCCAGCCTGCACCAAGTTGATCCCGATGTGGTCGGCCTGAGAGATTTCGGCAAAACTGGCGGCTATCTTGAGCGTCAGATTCGACGCTGGACTAGGCAGTATGAAATCGACCCTGAGGCGGGCCGACTTGAGCGAATGGACATTCTAGCAGCATGGTTGGCGGACAATGTCCCCGATGACGACGAGGTTTCGATCGTTCATGGCGATTTCCGTTGCAACAATCTCGTGTTCCACGGCGACAGAGCCGAGGTGGCGGCCATCCTCGACTGGGAATTGTCCACACTTGGTCACCCAATCACAGACTTCGCCTTTCATCTTATGATGTACCGGGTCCCGCCGGGAATTCAAGGTGGTGGCTTGAAAGGGATGGACCTCACCGCCCTGAATATTCCGAACGAGGCCGAATATGTCGGTGCTTATTGCCGTCGCACGGGGCGCGACGGCATTCCCCACTTGCAATTTCACGTCGCATACAACCTTTTCCGGTTTGCCGCCATCGTTCACGGTATCAAAGGCAGGGCGTTACGCGGCAACGCCTCGTCTGGGCGAGCGCTCGAAGTCGCCGCAGTTCTCGAGACTTTCGTTGATCTCGCCTGGAGTGAGGCTGGACTGGCAGGCCTGCGGTGAAAGCGGTGGCCCTCTATGCCTCAGCGCATGCCGATTCCGACCTGAACCGGTATCTAGGATTTGACTATCTAGAAGTGAGTCCAGACTGCGTTGTTGCGCGGCAGGCCGCAACACTGTGCGGCCGCGATCGGCCAAACAGCGATCATGTCGACACCAGGGCGTTGCTTGCCGTGACAGATCACGTCATGGGCATGGCCCTGCATATCGCACTGGATCTTAAAGGACCTCTTGCTACCGTTGATTTGAAGATGGAACAGTTGGCTCTCCTCAAACCGGGTCCCGTTTTCATCCGCGTATCGACGACACCACTCACCTCGCTTCTCGCGTTCGTGACGGCAAAGCTGGACCAAGGAGATCAGGATAACCCGGTTGCGAAGGCCAGTGCCCGCTTCATGGTTGGTGCTTGGCCAGGCGGCGGCGGCGGAGCGTTTCCGCCTCCGCTCGATACACCCATAGACTTGAGCGGAATCGTGGACTTCGCTAGTTTCTCCGGCCTTCCTGCCGACACTAATCCAAAGGCGCGATTCGATGTTGAACCGCGCGAGCGCCTAATCGGCTGTCTCTTATACACATCTGACGCTGCCGACGAGCGATCT
>NZ_CAVK010000137.1 GCF_000382885.1 Sphingobium indicum BiD32 | reverse complement strand
GGCCAGAACGCGCCATTCGCCCGCCGGGCCACGGCCGATGTCGGCCGCATAGAAATGGAGATGATGGCCGCGTGGCGGCGGCGTGCCGGTCATCACCCGCCAATAATGCGGGCTGCCGGTGATGACGCTGGCGGGCAGCTTGCCTTCGTGCACCAGCGACTGGCTGCCGTAAATATCGCCGATCACCTGTTCCAGCAAGTCGGCGCGCTGGGCCAGACCCTGTTCGATATGCGCCCATTCGCCCGCATCGATCAGCATCGGGATCGGCCCCAATGGCCAGGACCGTTCCTGTTCGTCCCCGGTCAGGCGGAACGCCATCCCCAGGTCGATCGCCTGCCGCGCGACATTGTCCGCCAGCATCGCGGGATTGCCCTGCGCTTGGCTGGACAGCCGGTCCAGCATGGCGCGCCAGCGATTCTGCATGGCGGGCGCTGCGCCGGCAAACAGATCGCCAGCGGGCGCACTGGCCAGATAGGCGTCGGCCCAGTTCAGTCTTGCGTCAGCGTCCACCAAAACGCCCTCAAGCGCCCGGATGCCTGAAGCGCAGGTCCAGTGTCATCGGAAACTCGCCCGCCGGTTCGGCGGCGGGCATGTCGACCGGGCCGGGGGTATGGCCATGGTCCTGAAAGCGCGCCTTGCGCCGCGCTTCGGCCTCATAGCCGTTGATCGGCAGCGTGTCGTAATTGCGCCCGCCCGGATGCGCGACATGATAGACGCATCCGCCCAGCGACCGCCCGCTCCAACTGTCCAGCACGTCGAAGGTCAGCGGCGCATTGGCGGGCAGGTTGGGATGCATGCAATTGGCCGGTGCCCAAGCCTTGTAACGGACGCCGCCCACGCCTTCGCCCGGCACGGCGGTCGCCGTCATCGGCACCTGCCGCCCGTTGCACGCGACGATATGGCGACCCGCGACCAGACCTGTTGCGCGGACCTGCAATCGTTCGGTCGAACTGTCGACATAGCGCACCGTGCCGCCGATCGCCCCGGTTTCGCCCAGCACGTTCCAGGGTTCGAGCGCATGGCTGATCTCCAGGTTCACGCCACCCGCATCGACTGCGCCATGGATGGGGAAGCGGAATTGCCGCTGCGCCTCGAACCAGTTGGGGTCGAAATCATAGCCCGCGCCGCGCAGGTCGGACAGGATTTCCAGAAAATCGGCCCAGACGAAATGGGGCAGCATGAAACGGTCATGCAGGGTCGTCCCCCAACGCACCAGATTGCCCTGCTGCGGTTGCCGCCAGAACCACGCTGCCAGCGCGCGGATCAGCAATTGCTGCGCCAGGCTCATCCGCGCTTCGGGCGGCATTTCAAAGCCGCGAAACTCCAGCAGCCCCAGCCGTCCGGTCGGGCCATCGGGCGAAAACATCTTGTCGATGCAGATTTCTGTGCGGTGGGTGTTGCCCGTCACATCGACCAGCAGGTTGCGGAACAGCCGGTCGACCAGCCATGGGGGCGGCGACGCGCCTTCGCCCGCAAACGGGTTGGGTACCTGCGCCAGCGCGATCTCCAGCTCATAAAGGCCGTCATGCCGGGCTTCGTCGATGCGCGGGGCCTGGCTCGTCGGGCCGATGCACAGGCCCGAGAAGAGGTAGGAGAGCGAGGGATGCCGCTGCCAGTAGAGGACGAAGCTCTTGAGCAGGTCGGGCCGCCGGATGAAGGGCGAATCATTGAGCGTCGGCCCGCCCAGCACGATATGATTGCCCCCGCCGGTGCCTACCGACCGGCCATCGACCATGAACTTGTCGGCGGTCAGATCACATTCGCGGGCATAGGCATAGAGCTGCTCGGTGATCGCGACCGTCTCGTCCCAGCTCGATGCTGGGTGGACATTGACCTCGATCACGCCGGGGTCGGGCGTCGCCTTCAGCACCGCGATGCGCGGGTCTGGCGGGGGCGAATAGCCCTCGATCCGCACCGGAATCCGCAGCGCTTCGGCTGCCGCCTCGACCTCGGCGATCAGCTCCAGATAATCTTCCAGCGCCTGCACCGGGGGCAGGAATACCGACAGATAATGGCCGCGCGGCTCGACCGTCACGGCGGTGCGGACGGCGCCTTCGATAATGACCTGCTCGACCCGCGCCTGCGCCTCGACCCCGCCCTCTGGTCCTGCAACCCGCTGCGACTGTTGCGCACGCACTTCCTCTACATTGGCCTGTTGCACCAGCTGCACCCGGAAATCGGGCAAGGGCTCGCGCGGTTCGCTGGTGTCGCGGGGGTGGATATAGGGGTATTCGGACGGCGGCACATAGGGCAGGGAGCCGAGCGGCAGGCGATAGCCCAGCGCCGAATCGCCCGGCACCGCGAACAGCTTGCCACGCCGCAACTGCCAGATTTCGCTCTGCCAGCGGGGCTTTGCGACCTGGCTTTGCCAGCGCTGCACCGGCAGGACATAGCCGACCGGCTGGTCCAGCCCGCGCTCGAACGTCTTGACCATCCGCGCGCGCGCTTCGGGGTCGCTGATCTTGGGATCGTCGGTCGTGGCGTTGATCGGCAGGTCGGCTTCCTTGATCGACCAGACCGCCGGATCCTCGAACACCGCATGGGTATATTCGTCGGAAAAGCCCATATTGCCGGCCATATGGCTCAGGAAAGCGCGGGCATCGTCCGGCGTCACCGTCCGCGCCCCGTCGGGCGCATCGTCGGGCGCGATCAGGCTCTCGTCGCGCCAGATCGGCGTGCCGTCGGTGCGCCAATAGACCGCATAGGCCCAGCGCGGCAGGCTTTCGCCCGGATACCATTTGCCCTGCCCATGATGCAGCAGGCCGCCCGGCGCAAAGGAAGCCCGCAGCTTGCGGATCAGCCGGTCGGCATAGGCCGCCTTGGTCGGGCCGACCGCGTCACCATTCCATTCGCCCGCGTCGCCGCCGTCCACCGCCACGAAGGTCGGCTCGCCGCCGATGGTCAGCCGCATGTCCTGCGCCTGCAAATCAGCGTCGACCTTCGCCCCCAGCGCCATCACCGCGTCCCAGCGCTTGTCGGTGAAGGGCTTGGTGATCCGCACCGCCTCGGCAATGCGGCTGACGGTCATCGCGAAATCGAAATCGACCTCGGCGGGTTCGGCCATGCCGCTGATCGGCGCGGCGGACTTGTAATGCGGGGTCGCGCACAGCGGAATATGCCCCTCGCCCGCAAACATGCCGCTGGTCGCGTCCAGCGCCACCCAGCCCGCGCCCGGCACATAGGCCTCCGCCCAGGCGTGCAGGTCAACGACGTCTTGGCTGACCCCCTTCGGCCCCTCGATCGGCTCGACATCAGCGACCAGCTGGATCGAATAGCCCGACACGAAGCGCGCGGCAAAGCCCAGCCGCCGCAGCAATTGCACCAGCAGCCAGGCGGAATCGCGGCACGATCCCGTCCCGATCTCCAGCGTCTCCTCCGGCGTCTGCACGCCCGCCTCCATGCGGATGACATAGCCGACCTGCTGTTGCAGGCGGCGGTTCACCTCGACCAGAAAGTCCACGGTGCGGCTCTGATAGCCGTCATATTGCGCCACCATCGCCTCGAACATCGCGCCCTGCGGCTCGATGTCGAAATAGGCGGCCAGATCGGTTTTCAGCTGATCGTCATAGGCGAAGGGATAATTTTCCGCGTACGGCTCCACGAAGAAATCGAACGGGTTGATGATGTCCAGATCGGCGAGCAGGTCGACCTCGATACTGAAATGATCGACTGGCTCTGGAAAGACGACGCGCGCCAGCCAATTGCCGTGCGGGTCCTGCTGCCAGTTCAGGAAATGCCCCGCCGGTTCGATCTTCAGCGCATAATTGGGCACCTTGGTCCGGCTGTGCGGCGCGGGGCGCAGGCGGATGACCTGTGGGCCAAGCCGGATCGAGCGGCTGTAGCGATAGGCGGTGCGGTGGTGGAGCGCGGCTTTGAGCATGGCGCGGATCAAACGCTACCCCCTGTTGCAATGCAATATGCAAATGATTTGGCGGGCAAAGAATCTGCGCCATCGCGGCCCGCCCCGGCGATGCGATGACAAGATACTGGACCCCGCGCGCCAAACCCCTTACGCTTCGCACCATCCCCGGGGGACCGTCCGCAGACGGTTGAGAGGCGGCTTTGTGGCCGCGACCCGCTGAACCTGATCCGGCTAACACCGGCGTAGGGAGGGTAAGCGCGCACTCACACCGCCCGCATTCTCTCTCTTTCGCTGCAAGGAGAGTGACTTATGGCAGACGTCCCCGCCCGCACTGAAATGCGCGTTACGACAGGCGCTATCCGTGGATCGAAGAAGATCCATGTCGGCCCGCTCAAGGTCGCGATGCGCGAAATCACGCTGGAGCCGGGCAGCGGCGAGGCGCCGGTGCGGGTCTATGACACGTCCGGTCCTTACACTGATCCCAATGCGCAGATCGACATCATGGCGGGCCTGCCGCAGTTGCGCCGCGACTGGATATTGGCGCGGGGCGATGTGGAGGAATATGATCCGCGCGAGGTGAAGCCGGAGGATAATGGCCTCAAAGGCCCGGATCGCTCCGGTGGCGTCGCGCAATTTCCCGGTCTCCACCGCCGCCCCTTGCGCGCCAAACCGGGCGCGAATGTCAGCCAGATGCATTATGCCCGGCGCGGCATCATCACCCCGGAAATGGAATATGTCGCCGAGCGCGAAAATCTGGGTCGCGCGCGCCTCGCTGAATATATCCGCGACGGCCAGGATTGGGGCGCGACCATCCCCGATTATGTGACGCCCGAATTTGTCCGCGATGAAGTGGCGCGCGGCCGGGCGATCATCCCCAGCAATATCAACCACCCCGAATCCGAACCGATGGCGATCGGCCGCAATTTCCTGGTCAAGATCAACGCCAATATCGGCAACTCAGCCGTCGCCAGCGACGTCGCATCCGAAGTCGACAAGCTGGTCTGGTCGATCCGCTGGGGCGCAGACACGGTGATGGACCTGTCCACCGGCCGCAACATCCATGACACGCGCGAATGGATATTGCGCAATTCGCCGGTCCCGATCGGCACCGTCCCCATCTATCAGGCGCTCGAAAAGGTCGGCGGCGTGGCCGAGGATCTGACCTGGGAGATTTTCCGCGACACGCTGATCGAGCAGGCCGAACAGGGCGTCGACTATTTCACCATCCATGCCGGCGTGCGCCTCGCCTATATCCCGATGACGGCGAAGCGCGTCACCGGCATCGTCTCGCGCGGTGGCTCGATCATGGCGAAATGGTGCCTCAGCCATCACAAGGAAAGCTTCCTCTACGAACATTTCGACGAGATCACCGAAATCTGCAAAGCCTATGACATCGCCTATTCGCTGGGCGACGGCCTGCGCCCCGGATCGATCGCCGACGCCAATGACGAAGCGCAGTTCAGCGAACTCTACACGCTGGGCGAACTGACCAAACGCGCCTGGGCACAGGATGTGCAGGTGATGATCGAGGGACCGGGCCATGTCCCCATGCACAAGATCAAGCAGAATATGGACAAGCAGCTCGAAGCCTGCGGCGAAGCCCCCTTCTACACGCTGGGACCGCTCACCACCGACATCGCGCCGGGCTACGACCATATCACCAGCGGCATCGGCGCGGCGATGATCGGCTGGTACGGCACGGCTATGCTTTGCTATGTCACGCCCAAGGAGCATCTGGGCCTGCCCGACCGCGACGATGTGAAGGTCGGCGTGGTCACCTACAAACTGGCCGCCCACGCCGCCGACCTGGCCAAGGGTCACCCGGCGGCCAAGGTCCGCGACGACGCACTGAGCCGCGCACGGTTCGAGTTCCGCTGGAGGGACCAGTTCAACCTGTCGTTGGACCCCGACACGGCCGAGCAATATCACGACCAGACGCTGCCAGCCGAAGGCGCGAAGTCGGCGCATTTCTGCTCCATGTGCGGGCCTAAGTTTTGCTCGATGAAGATCACGCAGGAGGTAAGAGAATTTGCTGCCGGAAGGGCAGCAAATAGCCTCCATCCGGGGGATGGAGGCGATCTCGCAACCCGCGATTTTGCGGCGAAGCAGAATCAGGAAGCCGACGCCTTCATCGCGGCCAATCCTCCCCGGCACGGGGAGGGGAACCAGCCGCAGGCTGGTGGAGGGGGCGCGCCGCTGGACGCGGCCCTTGCCGAACAGGGCATGGCGGAGATGAGCCGCGTGTTCAGGGAAACGGGAAGTGAACTGTATATGGGCGCTGGGGATAGGGAGCGGGATTGATATAGTTTAGGGCGTAGGTCGCCTTTGTTGAACACCCACGATTTGCGACGAACGAGAAGGAAACTCGCTTGTTGATACCTTTGGCAGCCCTTATGGTTTATACAGTTGGTATGTTGCCGGAAGCTCCGAGGAGAATTTTATGAATGCGAATTTAAGGGAGCTAATCGAAGCTTCTAAAGCGCAGCCGATGTCTGATTATCAGAAAGAAAGGCAGCGTCGTAGCTTCGCGTATGGCAACGCTCATATTGAAAATGCGCTTGTAACTAGACAAATGGTTGATGAAGCTGCAGACAAGCTTGGTAAGCATGACAAGTGAGTGATAATCAGAGGCATAGTGAAGCAGCTAGTGCTTCTTTAATCACTGATCCAATTGAAGAAGCACGGCGAGAATCTGAGAATGCGGTCGCGCAATTCGATCGAGTGCTGGATTTGATCGACGATGTTGTGAGGGGTGATCGTCCCTTTCGACTTCGTCCTTCAATGATGTTGGATTTACATCGTGTTGCGATGGATGGCTTGTCATTATATGCTGGCACATACCGGCCGGGCGATGTCAAGATAAGCGAGAGTAAGCACGTAACTCCAACTGCGGCAGCAGTCGCTGGTTTGGTCGAAGAAATGTGCGATTATGTCATGGAGCAGTTCTCTGAAGCGACTGCATTGCATCTTTGCGCATATGTGATGTGGCGTCTGAACTGGATACATCCGTTCCCAGATGGCAATGGAAGAACCTCTAGGGCTCTCTCGTATTTTGTGCTTTGTGCAAAGTTAGGCTATCGGCTACCAGGATCGGAAACGATACCGGAACAAATCGCTGCAAATAAGGCACCTTACTATAATGCGCTTGAAGCTGCAGATGAGTCTGAGAAGGCTGGAAAATTAGATTTATCGTCACTTGAACAGCTTTTGGATCGTCAACTAGCTGCTCAATTGTTGTCTGCATACAAAGACGCAAGCGATCCTGGAATTATACAAACGGGTGAGCGGAAACTACATTGAGATAGCCATGCAAGCCTATCGGGTATGCTACGGGTTAATAATTAGGGCGTGGTGACGATTTA
>NZ_CAVK010000138.1 GCF_000382885.1 Sphingobium indicum BiD32 | reverse complement strand
CGGAGCCGCCGCCACCCCAGTCGGAATCGCCCGGTCCCCACAGGATGATCGGCATGCCAGAACCGCTGCGATAGCGTTTGCCCGTACCGTGCCGCCGTGATGCCAGCGCGACGAAGGCGACGATCATGACGATGACCCAGATCATCGCCATGCCACCGACATTGCCGCCCGATCCCTTGCGCGCCGCCGCTTCTGCCGCCGCCGCGCGGGCCTTGGCCTCTTCAGGCGGCAGGGTCATGATCGCGCCGATCTCCCCCACGCCAGCATCAATCCCTCCGGGCATGTCGCCCGCCTTGAAGCGCGGGGTGATGGCGTCGCGGATGATCTGGGACGACTGGGCGTCGGTCAACAGGCCTTCCATGCCATAGCCGACCTCTATCCGCACCTTGCGCTCATTGGGCGCGACGATCAGCAGCGCGCCGTCATTCTTGGCCTTGTCGCCAATCCCCCAGGCCCGGCCCAGCCGATAGCCATAATCGGATATGTCATAGCCCTGAAGGTCGGGAATGGTCGCGACCACCAGTTGCCGACCACTCTGGACCTCCAGCGCGGCCAGCTTGTCGGTGAGCGCCTGTTCCTGCGCGGGGGACAGCAGGGCAGCATCGTCCACCACCCGGCCGGTCAGCTTGGGAAAGGATTGGGCATGCGCCGCTGGCGCAAAGGCCAGCAGCGCAAGGAGGATCAGCAGGCGGCGGATCACGCGATCAATTGCCGAAATCGACCTTCGGCGCTTCTTCCGCGCCGGGCGTCGTCGCCTGGAACGGGGTCATCGGCTTGGCGCCATGGATGATCTTGGCACCGATCGCGTCGGGGAAGGTGCGGATGCGGGTATTATAGGCGCGCACAGCCTCATTATAGTCGCGGATGGCGACGGCGATGCGGTTTTCGGTGCCTTCCAGCTGCGATTGGAGGTTTTTGAAATTCTCGTTGCTTTTGATTTCAGGATAGGCTTCGACCGACGCAATCAGCCGCCCCAAGCCTTGGCTCAATTGGGCTTGCGAATCCTTGAATTGTGCCACCTTTGCCGGATCGGAAAGGTCATCAGCGCTAATCTGCACCGATGTGGCCTTGGCGCGCGCTTCGGCAACACCGATAAGCGTACCTTGCTCCAATTTCCCCGCAGCTTTCACTGTGGCGACAAGGTTATCGGTCAGGTTTGCCCTGCGCTGATATTGCGCCTGGACGTCGGCCCATTTGGCCTTGGCCTCTTCCTCGGCCGTGGGAACGCTGTTGATGCCGCAGGCGGAGAGGGCGAAAACCCCCAGCAGCGGCAACAGGAAAGGGGCAAAGCGGCGCAGGAGCGTCATGGAAGATCCTCAGCTGTTATCTGCGTGCTGAAATAGGCGGTTGCCCTGTTCCACGCAACGGGCCATCTCGTGATTATCTTTGACAGGCTAAGAGGCAGACATGGGACTGATCAGCGAATTCAAGACCTTCATCAATCGCGGCAATGTGATTGACCTGGCGGTCGGCGTCATCATCGGCGGCGCATTTGCGACCATCACCAAATCGCTGACGGACGATCTGATCATGCCTGTCGTCGGCTATCTGTTCGGCGGCGCGGATTTTTCGGAATATTTCATCCGGCTGGGCGACCTGCCTGCCGATTACAAGGGCAATCCGCAAAGCTATGCCGATCTGAAGGCGGCTGGCGTTGCCATGTTCGGCTGGGGCCAGTTTCTGACGGTGATGGTCAATTTCGTCATTCTGGCCTTCATCATCTTTCTGCTGGTCAGGGCAGTGAACCGGCTGACGGCCAAGCCGGAGCCGGAAGCTGCTGCGCCAGCCGCAACGCCGGAGGACATCATCCTGCTGCGCGAAATCCGCGATTCGCTGCAAAAATAGGGTGCTATGCGACGAACCGAGCGGCTGGCGGGAACCATCGGCGGCGCGGCAGGTTGATCGCGGTCAGGATGTGGGAGGGCGCAAGCCTTTCCACGTCCCTGCCAAATACCGTCTGCCCCTGGGGGCGCAACAGGAGAAAACGCCGTGAAAACCTTCGTCAAAATCCTTGGCCTTGCCAGCCTTGTCGCCCTCGCCGCGTGCGATTCCGCCAAGGAAAATCAGGTCGAGAATGCGTACGAAAACCAGGCGGATGCGCTCGATAATCAGGCTGACAATATGGAAGCCATGGCCGACAACCTGACCGGCAGCGCCGAAAATGCGGCCGAAAACGCGGCCGACATGCTGGAAAACAAGGCCGAAGCCACGCGCGATGCGGGCGACAATGCCGAAGATGCGGTCGAGAAGCAGCAGTAAGCGCTTTTCACCACCGGATATCGAATGGGGCGTCGCGATCGGATCGCGGCGTCCCTTTTGTTTGCGCTTTTAACCCGCTCTTAACCACGTCCCGCCATGGTGCCGGTTGCGCGCATCCGTGGGACCATGGGCATGGACGAACTGTTACAAGAATTCATATCCGAGACCCAGGAAACGCTGGAGGCGCTGGCAGGCGAAGTCGTCGCCTGGGAAGCCGACCCTTCAGACCGGGACCGGCTCGACGCGATTTTCCGCTTCTTCCATACGGTCAAGGGTAGCTGCGGCTTCCTGAACCTGCCCCGGTTCGAGCGGCTGAGCCATGCGGCCGAAGATGTGCTGTCGGACATCCGCGCGGGCAAGCGCGTTGCTGATCCTGCAACCGTCAGCGCGGTGCTGGGCCTGATGGACCGGATCGGCGAACTGGCCGAGGCGGTAGCGATGGGGGCGGCACTGCCCAATGAAAATGACGAATTTCTGATATCCGCGCTCACTACCCCATCCGAGGCAACGCTGACGGTGGAGGTGGAGCATAACAACGCCGCTGCGCCCGTTGCGGTAGCGCGGCAGGGCGGCCAGTCGGGGCCGCGCACCATTCGCCTGCCGCTCAGCCTGATCGACCAGTTGATGAACGGCGTGTCGGACATGGTGCTGGCGCGCAACGAATTGTCGCGCAAGCTGCGCGAGCGGTCGGTCGACACCGAGCTGGACACAGTGTTCGAGCGACTGTCGACCTGCGTGGCCGACATGCGCGATGTGATTTCCAAGACGCGGATGCAGCGGGTCGACCGGCTGTTTGCCGCGATTCCCCGCATGGTGCGTGATCTGGGGCGGGATCTGGGCAAGCGGATCGACCTGACGCTTGAGGGCGGCGACGTCGAGATGGACCGCGAAATGGTGGAGATGGTCGTCGACCCGCTCACCCATATCGTGCGCAACAGCATCGACCATGGCATAGAAACCCCTGAAAAACGCCGCGCGGCGGGCAAGCCGGAGGTTGGGGCATTACGTCTGGAGGCACGCCAGTCGGGCAACCAGATCGTTATCGTCATCAGCGATGACGGCGCGGGCATCGACACGGCGCGGCTGGTTGAAAAGGCGATCGCCGCTGGCCGCCTGACCCCGGAAGCAGCGGCCCGCATGAGCGAGGCGGAGCGGCTGGAGCTGATATTCCAGGCTGGTCTGTCCACCGCCAATCAGGTGACGGCGATTTCCGGGCGCGGTGTCGGCATGGATGTGGTGCGCGCCAATGTGGAGCGGATCGGCGGCCTGATTGCACTGGACAATCATCCGGGGCGCGGCCTGTGCATCACCTTGCGGGTGCCGCTGACCCTTACCATCATTCCCGGCCTGATCATCCGCGCCGGCGGCCTGCATTTCGCGATCCCGCGCGCGGCGGTGGTGGAGATTTTGCACGATAATAATGACACGCTCCAGATCAGCGAAGTGGGCGGGGCCAAGATCGCGACGATCCGTGGCCTGCGCCATTCGATGATCGATCTGGAAGATGTGCTGGGCATGGACAAGCCGGTCGAGGCCGGACCGCGCGCCATCATGGTGGTGCGATCGGCGACCGGCGTGCCCTTTGCCATGGGCGTGTCGGCGGTCGACAATCATGAGGAACTGGTGATCCGCCCCGCGTCGCCGCTGGTGATGGCGTCGGGCGTTTATGCGGGCATGACCCTGCCCGACAATGGCAAGCCGATGCTGCTGCTCGACGCGGCGGGCATCGCCAACGCCGCGAGACTGCCGACGATGATCGACGATCGCGTCGCGCGACAATCGGACCAGGAGGCCAGCGCGCAAACCGGGGTCGAGATGGTCGCGGCGCTGCGGTTCGAGGAATGTTCGGGCGAACGGCGGCTGCTGCAACTTTCGCTGATCGAGCGGGTCGAGGATATTGACGCATCCTTGTTCGGAAGGTCGGGCGGCAACGCCTTTGTCCGGCTCGACGGGCGGCTGGTGCCGGTGGCCAACGGCCTGACCGATTTCGGGCGTGCCAAGATTTCCGCGCTGCGCCTGCGCGATGGGTCGGTTGAAGCCTGTTATCCGGTCGCTGCCGTGCTGGACATTGTCCAGATGCCGCTGGTGCCGGACATGGTGGCGATGCACGGCCATGTCAGCGGGGTCGCGGTGATCGACGGCGAGCATCTGGAAGTGATCAATCCCTTTGCGCTGTTTGCCAGCCTGCCCGATGGCGGAATCGTCGAACGGGCGCGCGGCCGCTGCCTGCTGGCCGACAGCGACGATGGCTGGACCCGCGACATATTGGCGCCGCTATTGCGCCAGGCGGGGCAGGATGTCGTGATGGGCCTGCCCGATGATGCCGCGGTCGATCCGCGCGACGTGCTGCTGCTGACCAGTGCCGATGCGGCGCAGACAGCGGGCGTCATGGCCGGGATGATCGGATGCCGCATCGTCCATCTGCGGGCATCGCCCCGCGCGGCGGGGCCGCAGGATAGCAGCATCTATCGCTATGATCAGGACGCGCTGATGGCGGCGATCGCCGGGGGCCAGATGGCCGGAGGAGTGGGGTAAGGCCATGGAGAGACTCTATCTTTTCGCCACGCTGGCAGGCACACGCATCGCGGTCGAGACGGGGGAGGTCGAGGCCGTCGTCCGGCTGACCGACGTGTCGCCCGTGCCGGGCATGGGCGCGCATATCGCCGGGCTGTCCGCATTGCGCAGCCGGGTGCTGACGATCATCGACGTTGCCGCGCTGATCCATGGCGTCGCCAGTCCGCGAGTGGAGCGAGGGCTGGCCATCATCGCCGACATTAGCGGGCACAGCTATGGCCTGATGGTCGATGGCGTCACCGACATTTGCCGCGTGCCGGAAGGCGAACTGCCCCTGTGCGGTCAGATCGGCCCGGCCTGGGCACCCTATGCCCGCGCCATTGTGGAGCATGACGGGCATCCCTGGCTGCTGGTGTCGCTGGCCGCCTTCATCGAGGGCGGGGCGCTGGCGCAGGCGGCTTGAAAGAGTTTTTGAAAATGCGCGTGCGGCACGAATGGGCGAAGCCCCATTCCCAAAATATGCGACCAACCGAAAAATCATCCTCGTCTTGTTTACCAATTGCTTGGCTTTGCCGGTTAGACCGTCAGCCGGGACGCAAAACCAAAGGGACGCCTCATGAAGAATTGCCTGGTCGTTGACGATTCAAAGGTCATCCGCAAGGTGGCGCGCCATATCCTCGAATCGCTCGACCTGACGGTCAGCGAAGCGGTGGACGGGCAGGATGCGCTGACCCAGTGCGAAGCTTCTGCCCCCGACGTCGTGCTGCTCGACTGGAACATGCCGGTGATGAGCGGGATGGAATTTCTTCAGGCGCTGTCGAGCGCCAAGATGACGGCACGGCCCAAGATCATCTTCTGCACCACCGAAAATGGCATCGGCCATATCAAGGCGGCTGTGGAGGCCGGGGCCGACGAATATGTGATGAAGCCGTTTGACCGCGAAACGCTGGAAAGCAAGCTGGTCATCGTCGGGGTCATTTAGCGGGCGGGACACCGTCCTCATCCTTGGGAGAATTCCGACTTTTTCTTCATCCTTCGTGCAGAAAGTCCCGTGATGTCCTTCATCGCGCCGATCATGACCAGCCACAGGAGCGAACACAGGTCCGTTCGCACCCTGGTCGTCGACGATTCGGTCGTCGTCCGCACCGTTATCGAACGCATCCTCAATGCCGACCCGGCCTATGCCGTGGTCCACAAGACGAACAGTGCCGAACAGGCGCTGGGCTATCTGGCCGGGCATGAGGTTGATCTGGTGCTGCTCGACATTGAATTGCCGGGACAAAGCGGTCTGGCCGCCTTGCCCGCCATCCTGCATGCCAATCCCGACGTCAAGGTCGCGATCCTGTCGGGCAAGTGCGAGGAGGGCAGCGCGGCTGCCATCGAGGCACTGGCGCTGGGCGCCAGCGACATAGTGTCGAAGCCGGGCAGCGGCAGTTTTGGCGAGCATTTCCCCCAGACGCTGATCGAGCGGCTCAACCGCCTGTTCACCGATCGTCCCGCCCCATCGCCGCCGCAGCGCCCGCTGGTTCCACCTGTGGTCCAGCCTGCCGCGCAGCCGCTCGCGTGCCTTGGCATCGGCGCGTCGACCGGTGGCATCCATGCGTTGAGCCAGTTGTTTGAAGGGCTGGACGCGCCGCTGGGCGTACCGGTGCTGCTGACCCAGCATCTGCCCGCCAGCTTCACCGTTTATTTCGCGCAGCAATTGGCGCGGATGACCAGCCTGCGGGTCAAGGTCGCCGAAACCGGCGATCTGTTGATGGCCGACACCGTCTATGTCGCGCCGGGCGACGCCAATCTGCAACTGCGCCGTGGCCTGCATGGCCGGGTGACGATAACGCTGAACCCGGAGCGTACACCGGCCGGCAACCTGCCCGGTGTCGATCCGATGTTTGCCAGCATGGCGGAAGTCTATGGCGCGGGCGCGGCGGGCATTGTCCTGACCGGCATGGGCCGTGATGGCACGGTCGGCGCGCGCGACATCGTGGCGGCGGGCGGCTGGATCGTCGCGCAGGATGAAGCCAGCAGCGTGGTGTGGGGGATGCCCGGATCGGTCGCCGGTGCTGGCCTGACCTGCGCCGTGATGGAGCCGCTTGCGATTATGGACTTCGTGTCCCGGCGCGGAAAGGTACTTGTTTGATGGCCATGCCCCCGTCACCCGCATCGACATTACAGGGCGCGGCGCGCATCCTGTCCGGGCTGCTGGAAGCGCGCACCGGCCAGATATTGTCGGAGGGCCGGGCGTGGCGGATGGAAACCGCGCTGCGGCCCGTGCTGCGCAATCATGGCCTGACCGACATGGACGAACTGGCCGCCCGGCTGCTGCGCAAGGGCGACGCGCGGATGGAGCAGGAAGTGGTCGATGCGCTGCTCAACAATGAAAGCAGCTTTTTTCGCGACCTTCAGATTTTCGACATGATCCACCGGCAGATTTTGCCGGCCATCCATAGCGAGAAGAAGGATCGCACGCTGCGCATCTGGAGCGCGGGCTGTTCGACCGGACAGGAAGCCTATTCGCTGGCAATCCGCCTGCGCAACGACGCGGCGCGCTGGAGCGGATGGCGGATCGAGATATTGGCGACGGACATTTCGACGGCCGCGATCGACCAGGCGCGATCGGGCATATTCTCGCAGATGGACGTGCAGCGCGGGCTGGCGGTCGGCGACCTGCTCAAATGGTTCGAGCCGTCGGGCGAGGATTGGCGCGCCAGCCCCGAACTGCGGCGGATGATCGATTTCCGGCACGACAATCTGTTCGATGCCAAGGTGCCGAACGGTGCCTATGATTTGCTGCTGTGCCGTAACGTCCTGCTCTATTTCACCCCCGAACGGCGGCAGGCGGTGCTGTCCCTGCTCGCCAGGCACAGCCATGCCGGATCGATCCTGCTGCTGGGCGCGGGGGAAACGGTGATCGGACAGGGCGACGATTTTATCGCCCATCCCGAATTTCGCGGCGGCTATGCGCGGCAGGCGGCCCTACCCGAAGGCGCGATCGGACGGGTACGACGGACGGGCTGAGGGTTCGGGCCGGTTTTCAGGCAAAAGCCGTCTTGGAGTGTTGGACCAAGCTTATCCTCCCTTTGCAGACAGGGGAGGATTTTGTTGCCGGTTTTCACCATGCTTGATTGCCACGTCCGCCTGCGCCATTGTCGCGCCCAGGCCGCGCGATTGCACGGGCAGGCCGAAAGGGCATGATGAACGAGCTGCCGATGATCGAAACGCCGTCGCCCAATTTCGACGAGCGCAGCCTGCCGGTCTCGATGCTGGTGTTGCATTATACCGGGATGCCGGACGCGGCGAGCGCGATCAACTGGCTGGCCAACCCGGAATCCAAAGTCTCCGCCCATTATGTCGTGACCGAGGATGGCCAGATCATCCGCATGGTCGACGAAGCGAAACGCGCCTGGCACGCGGGGCGATCGCACTGGCGCGGGGTGGATGACATCAACAGCGCCAGCATCGGCATAGAAATCGTCAATCCGGGGCATGAATGGGGCTATCGGCCCTTTCCCGAAACCCAGATGAGTTCGCTGATCCCGCTGGTGCATGACATTGTCCAGCGCCACCGGATTACGCGCGGCAATATCGTTGGCCACAGCGACATTGCGCCCGCGCGCAAGCAGGATCCGGGCGAGCTGTTCCCTTGGGCTCAGCTGGCGCGGTTGCGGCTGGCTTTGCCGCGGCCGACCAAGAATCTGATGGACCCGCACTGGACCGATGGCGGTTTCATGCTGGCGCTCGAACGCTTTGGTTACGACATTGCCGATCCGGAAGCGGCGGTGGTGGCGTTCCAGCGGCGCTTCCGCCCTGAACTGATCGACGGGGTGATTTGCGGCGAATGTCGCGCCATATTGCTGGCGTTGCTGCTACCCAAGCCCAGAGGCGATGAATAAGCAGGTGACGGAGTAGCGGAACGGCGCTAGGGACCGTTCCGCCAGAGGGCCGGGCGGCCGCGGCGTGGCGGGTAACTTCCACGGCGAGGAAAGTCCGGGCTCCACGAAATAACGGTGCCGGTTAACGACCGGCTGGAGTGATCCAAGGGACAGTGCAACAGAAAGCAGGTCGCTAAGGTTTCGGCCCAGTGACATTGAAAGGGTGCGGTAAGAGCGCACCGCGTCTGCGGCAACGCAAGGCGGCATGGTAAACCCCACCGGGAGCAAGACCGAATAGGGGCGGCGCGCAGCTTCATGCTGCTAGGTCTGTTTCGACCGAGACCGTCCGGGTTGGTTGCTTGAGGAACGGAGCAATCCGTTCCCTAGAGGAATGGTCGCCTATCCCTGGAAACGGGGTGGACAGAACCCGGCTTACAGGCCCTCTGGCATTTTCCTTTACCATCGGCCTTGCACGGCCCCCAATCCTCCCCTTGCAGGGGAGGTGTCGGGCCGCAGGCCAGACGGAGG
>NZ_CAVK010000139.1 GCF_000382885.1 Sphingobium indicum BiD32 | reverse complement strand
CCCGCAACGTAGCTGATCCCCGTATCAAGCTCCGGCCCATTGTTCGCGGCGATGAAATCCCGAACCCGCCCCTGGAACTCCAACTGTTCAGGCGTGTAATTCCAGTCCAAACGTCCCTCCCGCACCCTGATATTCTCGCCACTCAAAGCCGTCATCCGGCCAATGAACGGCTCGCAACTCTCATCTTCTTCTTGAAGATCTGTCCGGTCGAGGCGCACCTGTCCTACGATAGGAGCACGTGCCAGAAACCCTTAAATCCCACCGCAATCCCAAACAGAGCAATCAAATTCCATACCGCCGCTCGTCTTTGTTCCCGGGGGAGGCCGGAACTTTTAACGAGCGCCATGAAGCGGACAGCCCGTCCTGCGCGGGCACTACATAGCATCTCTAAACCGCATTTGGATGGACGTTGGCGATTTTTCGTAATTCGGGGCTACACCGCGCGATCGGACTCCGGATCGTTCAGGAGCCCTATGCGTGACTGGCAACCGGCGTGGCCCCGATCCTCGCCCATTCTGGGTAGTCTCCCAGTCTGAAAAGTAGGGCCGCACCGACAAAGCAACTGGGCACAGCCAGCAGATAGAACAATTGGTACGATTGCGAGGCATCGTATGCCATTCCGCCCAAGGTGACCCCTACACCGGCCCCAAGAGTGAAAAAGCTCAGAATGAAACCGTAGATCTTCCCGAAGTTGCGCGGACCTGCATAAATACTGGTGAGCATGGCCGCGACTTGCATCTTGGCGCCGCCCGTAAAGCCGAGAACGGACACTGCAATTGCTATGACGTTCGATGAGCGGAGCGGTGTATCTAGCATAGCAAAAAATGCGACGCCCATGGTGCCAAGGGCGAGTGCGCCAATGTTGCCGGGGCTCCATTTCTGCATTGCCCAGCCCATGCTGAATTTACCAATAATAGTTGTTAGCCCGAACAGAGCTGCCAGCTGGGCGGCCTGTTCTCGCGAAAATCCGGTTTCGGTCAACATCGGAACTCTATGCACAAAGACTGCGGCACCTACCGTCATAATGATAAGGGTAGCCAGTCCAATCCTCAGCAATGGGATGCTGATCAATGCCTGTCTGACCGAAAGCCCTGGCAGCATGTCCGGCTGTCCGCCCTTCGTTTCCCCCCTACCCTCAACAGGAATGTAAAGAAAGAAATAGCACGTTACAAATGCCAGCCCTCCGAGGCCGATGGACAGACTGGCGAATGCGAATCTCCAGCCAAAACTGTCGGTCAACCATTGCGTCAGTGGCGGTAATACCGTTGCGGCGGCGGACATGCCGCTGAGAGCAAAGGCAAGAGCTAGGCCTTGCCCGTGCTTAAAGGTCGCGACAATCGCAGAGGTCCACACGGTCATATTCGGGAACGCAATTACTATGCCGAGAAATGTCCACAACGCTAGCCACAGTACGGTGGAATTGGTCGCCATGGATATAGAAGTAGCGGCGATCATTGTCACGATGAGGCCAGGGAGCGCAACACGACGCCCGCCGAACTTATCGACGAGCGCGCCTACCACAGGAGCCATCGGGACCATCAATATAGAATGAAGGGTCAGTCCCGTGGTCACTTGGGTGACGCTCCACCCGAATTCGGCTCTGACAGGGTCCATCATCAAACCGAATGCCTGAAATGGCATTGCGCTGAAGAAAGAGCCCACGAATACGGCCATGGCAAGTGGCCAGTAAATTCGCCACTCTTGCGTGGCGGGCGATCTTTCCTTTCGCATATCCTCTTGGCTCCCGGAATAATATAAATGAGGTATGTAATGTTTTATCTATTATTAGTGCGAGATCATCTGGGATTTAATCGTTCCAAGAGTTTATTCGCCAGTTAGCTGCCATCCAGGCTAAAAATTCATTGGCAATCCATCTTAATGCAAACGCGGACCCGTGATGCACCTATCGATCGACAGGTGTAAAGCGGGCGCTGTCGCGGAAGGTCTGGACAGTAAAGAATTTGGAGAGGTGCTGGGTATGCGTTCCGTGCAGGTCTGGGTTATGGTGCTCTTTGGCGGGGGACTGGCTGCCACCGTTGCCATGGCACAAATTCATGAAACGCCGACTGCAGGGTCAACAGCTGCAGATTATCAAGCGAAATGTAGTGCCTGCCACGGCGCATCTCTCGAGGGAAGTGGCGCACCATCTCTGAAGGGTGTCCCATTTGTGAAAAGGTGGGAAGCCGTTGGGCCTGACGGTCTTGCGGAGTACATACAGAAAGCCATGCCCCCAGGGGCCAGCGCGCCTATGAATTTGGCCGAAGCGCAGGGTCTTGCGCGTTACATTATGGAGCAAAATGGGACAGGCGGACTGGCGAGGACGGAAGAACCCACCAAACCCATAGCATCGCAAGCAAGCGACGAGATCGCCAAGGCAGCGCAAGAGCGGTTAGCTGCAATCGCGTCCAAGCTGACACCCGTTACCGATGCAATGCTTCGCAAATCTGCCGGGGACGATTGGTTGGTCTGGCGCGGTAATACCGATGCGACGGGTTACAGCGAATTGACCCAGATCAATCGTTCGAACGTTTCGCGGCTCAGGATGGTGTGGAGCAAGTCTCTGGGCCCCGGCTCGAATGGCGTTTCTCCGCTGGAGCACGATGGTGTCATTTTCATTCATGCCGGCGGTCATATCGCTGCGCTCGATGCGCTCACTGGAGATACAATTTGGAAGCGGCAAAGTGCTGCCCCTCCGCGCCGACTGACGCAGCCGCGCGGCCTAGCCCTATATGACGATGCCATCTATGCCAGCACCGTGGGCAACCACGTTCTGGCTCTCGATGCTAGAACTGGCAGTCTTCTCTGGGATACTTTCTTGGGCGATCAAGGAGTTGCTACCGCCGCGCCTCTTGTTGCCAACGGCAGGGTATTTCAGGGCGTCGCCAACTGCGCTCGCACCGGTCTCAAATGTTATCTCGTCGCGCTCGACGCAAAGACGGGGAGTGAGTTGTGGCGGTTCCAAACGGTACCTGATGACAAGGCCCCGGGCTCGGAAAGCTGGGGAGGTGCGCCCGCCGCGGAGAGGAGTGGCGCTGGCGTGTGGACGGCGCCCAGCTATCGCTATGAAGACGACCGGGTCATTTTCGGGACCGGAAACACTTATGCGGTAAGCACCATTCTGCGCGCGAACCCGAAGAAGCCCGCTCCGGCGCTCTATTCCAACACAACCCTGAGTCTCGACGCCGGGACGGGCAAGCCGAACTGGCATTTCCAGCATGTGCAGGGGGATGTCTGGGACGAGGACTGGGCTTTCGAACGTATGCTGGTCCCCGATCCCAAGGGTAGTGGCAGGCAAGTCGCAATCACCATGGGCAAGCTTGGCATCATTGATGCTCTTGACCAGAAGTCCGGAAAATATCTTTGGTCCTATGACTATGGCATCCAGGATCTGGTGACAAGAATAGATCCCAAGACCGGCGTGAAGACGTCCGACGCGAGGAAGATTCCATCAGTAGATTCGATGACGAGCGCCTGCCCATATGCCGGCGGCGTACGCAACTGGCCGGCGACGGCATACGATCCGGCGCGCAAACTGCTCATCGTTCCCGCCCTGGATAGCTGCATGGAACTCAAGATCGATGAGTCCAACCCCAGTGGTGGATTGTGGAGCCCCACTCCGCGGGCGGGTTCAGAAAATAGGTTTGGTCGCATAACCGCCATCGACCTGGCAACCGGCCGAGAGGCATGGGATGTCGCGGAGCGCTCCCCCATTGCGTCCGCGGCGCTAGCTACTGCCGGTGGCCTGGTATTCGTCGGGTTTCGTGATCGCTGGTTCAGGGCGCTTGACAGCGACACTGGCAAGACCCTGTGGCAAACACGACTTGCCGACACTCCGAACGCCTTTCCGATTACCTATTCGGTTAACGGCAGACAGTTCGTTGCCATTGTCACGGGGGCGGGAACCTATGTCGACGGGTTCGTTGCACACCTCACCCCGGAAATCGAATCTTCGACTGGCGATCCGACTCTTTGGGTCTTCGAGGTGAGCGAGCATTAGATTTTCACGTTTTAGGCTAAGTTGCGATCCAAACTGCGATGCGAACCTGATGGAAGCCAATAATTATCCTTGTTGGTTCCACCGGTGTTAAAAGCTGGAGATATTGGCTTTGACCAGTTCCACCATTGATGTCCTTCTGGACGAACGAGAAATTGCGGAACAGCTCCTCAACTACTGTCGGGGTGTGGATCGGCTCGATCGCATGCTGTTGGCATCGGTCTGGCACTCCGACGGCACAGAAACCCATAGTGCGGAAGGGAAGGTCAGGCCCGTCAGCGAAGTCATCGAGGGTCTAATACGCCAGCACGAGGCCCTGGCCTTCCATCACCACAACCTGACCGACCCGCTGGTCAGGATTGACGGCGACCGGGCGGTGAGCGAGGCGACGGTGATTGCGGTGCGGCGGAGGGCCGTGGCGGGAAGCGGCCCGGACGGCCCGTGGCGCGACGAGCACTGGCGCATCCGGTTCCTTGACCGCTGGTCGCGGCGCGGGGATCGCTGGGCCATCGATCACCGGATCGCCTTGCCCATGCTGATCTGGGAGCAGGCCGCGCGAGGCGCGACCGGCGGGCTTTCGCGGCGGGACCGGAGCGACCCGGTTTACGATCACCTGGCCAGCCTGGGCGGCGATGGGGTGTTCGAGACCCGCGCGCAGGACCTTGCGGACCTGCGCGCCGAACGCGACATCCGGCGTCAGCTCGCCACCTATTCGCGCGGGGTGGACCGCTTCGATCCCGACATCTGGAAGACCTTCTGGCACACCGATGCCACCCTGCGCTACGAGGCCGTGGCGCTGGACGCGGTAGCGCACGACATTCCGTTGACCATGACCCTGGGCCACTATCCCTGGGCCGCCCACCAGCACCAGAGCACCCGCGCCGCGATCCGGGTCTGCGGCGACCGGGCGGTGAGCGAGACCATGAACTTTTCCATGCTGCAGGGTTACCTGGACCCGTCCGGCAACTCGGTGCAGGATCACTATCGCGGGCGCTATCTCGATTGCTGGGAGCGGCGCGAGGGCCGTTGGGCGATCAGCGGCCGCTTCACCCCGCGCGGCGCCGTGTGGCAGCAGGCGGTGAAAGCGCAGGTGGGGGCCTTCATGCGGCGCGACCGTTCGGACCCCTCCTATGCCCTGCTGGCCTCGCTGGAGAAGGGCGAGGCGGACGACCTTGCGATCCTGACGGGCGAGCAGGCGATCCGGGACCGGATGCGTAGCGTGTGCCATGCCCTGGACCGGCTGGATGCGAACCTGCTGCAATCGGTCTGGTGGCCCGGCGGGCGGCTGGTGGATCGCACCCGCGCGCTGGACGGCCCGGCGAGCGAGGGGAACCTGCTGCTGCTGGACGAACTGGCGGGCCTGGCCGGTAGCGTACACCTGACGACGCTGACGGCGATCGACATCGCCGGCTACCGCGCGGTGAGCGAGACCTATTTCGAGAATTCGCTGGTCCCCCGCCCGGGATCGGACGGCACCACCGCCGTTCGCCACGTGCGCGGGCGCTACCTGGATCGCTGGTCCTGCCGCGAGGGGCGCTGGGGCCTGGACGAACGGGAGATCCTGATGGACTTCGCCTGGCAGCAGGAGATCGCGGACGGAGACCTGCGGCATCGGCCGAGGCGCGAGCCTGCGGACCCTTCCGGCGACCTGTTCTCCGGCCCGTTCGCCCTGGCCAGCCCGGATGGCGGCCGCGCGACCCCCGCACCATAGAGAGGGAACTGATGGTACAGTTGGCGCCGGTTGGCACCTATCACATGCCGGACAGTCTGGCGGAATGTCTCGACCGCGTGGCGGACGGGGGCGACGATCTTGTTATCCTGGCCGGCGGGCAGGCGATCCTGCCCTTGCTGAAGAACCGGTCGCTTCGCCCGGAAGTGCTGGTGGACCTGTCGGCCGTGGCCGAACTGCGCCGGCGGGAGATCGCGGCCGACGGTACCCTGATGCTGGGCGCCATGCGCCGGCACCGCGAGCTTTACGAGGACCGCGCGATCCAGTCCGGCTGGTCGGCGCTGGCCGATGCGGCGGCCGCAATCGGCGATCTCCAGGTCCAGAACCGCGGGACGATTGGCGGCAATCTTGTGTTCGGCACCGTGCTGACCGATCTGAAGCAGGTCGTCATGTGCCTTGATGGGCGGCTGCGCGTGGTTGGCCGGTCCGGCGTTCGGGAGGTTGCGGCCCGCGCGCTGTTCGGCGATCCGGGCCATGCCCTGCTGGAGCCGGGCGAGCTGCTGGACAGCATCGCCCTGCCGCCCCTGCCCGAACGGTCGGGCAGCGCCTATCGCAAGTTCGGCATCACGACCAACGGCCGGCCGGTGATCGGCATCGCCGCCGCGCTGACCATCGGCGCCGACGGCATCTGCACCGGGGCGAGCATCGTGGTGGGCGGGCTTGTGCCCGCGCCGTGCGAGGCGCGGATCGCGGCGCAGGTGCTGATCGGCCAGGCCATCGACGAGGATGTCATCGCCCATGCCGCGCTGGCCGCAGCGGAGGAAATCAAGCCACAGTCCGACGCCCGGGCCTCTGCATCCTATCGCCGGCAACTGGTCCGGGCGATCGGGCGCGAGGTTCTGGGCCAAGCCTGGCAGCGCGCAATCGGGACCTGCTAGACCATGGAAAACGCAGTTTCGGTGACCGTCAACGGACGGGTCCATGACAAAACCATTCCGATCCGCATGCTGCTGGTCGATTTCCTGCGCGACGAGCTGGGCCTCACGGGGACGCACGTGGGCTGCACCTATGAGGGGCGCTGCGGTGCCTGCACGGTGGTGGTCGATGGCCGCGCGACGAAATCGTGCATGATGCTGGCCGTGCAGGCCAACGGCTGCCGCGTGGTCACGGTGGAAGGGCTGGAGAATTTCGGCGGCTCGCCCGGCGCGCTTCACCCGATCCAGCAGGGCTTCTGGGAGCGCCACGGGCTTCAGTGCGGCTATTGCACCCCCGGCATGATGATGACGATCTTCGACATCCTGGCGACCAACGTGCGCGAAGGCGCGCCGGAGCTGACCGCGGAGGCCATCCGCCAATCGCTGGTCGGCAATATCTGCCGGTGCACCGGCTACAGCCACATCGTCGAGGCGGTGCAATCGGCGGCGGCCCAGCTGCGCGCGATGGTACCGGAGGAACGCGCCGCCTGGTTCGACACCGCCCGGCTCGGGGAGGTGCGCGCATGAGCGGGATGCATTCGCCGGCCGAGGCCATGACCGGGCCATGGGTGGGCCGTCCGATGAAGCGCAAGGAAGACCTGCGCCTTATTCGGGGCCAGGGCCAGTACCTAGCCGACCTGAAGCTGCCCGGCATGGTCCATGCCTTCTTCGTGCGCTCCAGGCAGGCCCATGCGCGGATCAAGGCGATCGACGTCAGCCGGGCGCGGGCCGTGCCCGGCGTGGTGGCCGTGTTCACCGGGACCGACCTGCTCAAGCTGGGGATGCGCGAGCTGCTGATCCCGCCGCTGGTCAACGAACTGCCCGGCACACTGCGCCTGCCCCCCTCGATGCCGCTGGCGGTGGAAAAGGTGGTGTTCCATGGCGAGCCGATCGCCGTGATCCTGGCCGAGAGCAAATATGCCCTGGAAGATGCGGCCGATCTCGTCGTCATCGATTACGAGCCGCTCCCGGTGGTCACCACGGTCGAGCAGGCTTTGGCCGACGACGCCCCGCTCGTCTATGAAGACTGGCCCGATAATATCATCTATCACGAGAAAATGGGAGGCGACGCTTCGGACGCTTTCGGCAAAGCGGATATAGTTGTCACGGAGCGATTCGAGGTGCCGCGAACAGGCGCCAGTCCTATGGAATTGCGCGGTGTGCTCACTCAGTGGGACGATCATTCCGGTCTGACGCACTGGACTACGACGCAAAGGCCACACCTGCTGCGGCAGGCGATATCCCAGGTTCTGGAATGGCCGGAACAGATGGTGCGCGTGATTGCTCCGAAAGACCAAGGCGGATCGTTTGGTACCAAAGCACCGCATTCGCGTGAGGACTTCATCCTTGCCCTTGTCGCGCGCGAGGTTATGCGCCCGATTCGCTGGGTTGAATCGCGCGAGGAGAGCTTCCGGGCGGGCGTGGGTCAGGAACGGGCCCAAATCCACGAAATGCAGATCGCCGCGCGAAGTGACGGCAAAATTCTCGGTTTGCGCGATCGCTGTATAACGGACATTGGCCATGGGCAGCAGCCGGTTTTCATGGGAATCATGTACCCCCGGGCTGGCTGCTTCATGATGACGAGCTTCTATGATATTCCACAGGCCGAGATCGAAATCCTAGGCGTCGTCACCAACAAGCCGTGCCTGACGCCGTCGCGGGCCTTTGGGTCGTTCCCTGTGCGTCTAGCCATGGACGGTGCGATCAACCGCGTAGCCAGAGAACTCGGGCTGGACCCACTGGAAGTGTTCCGCAAGAACCTGGTGACCGAATTCCCGTATGTGGCTGCTACCGGGAATTTTCTTGATAGTGGCGATTTCGTCGGCGGGTTCGACAAGCTGGTAGAAACCATTGATGTCGCATCGGTGCGTGATATGCAGGCCAAGCTTCGCGAGCAGGGGCGCTACATTGGTCTGGGTTTCGGTGGTGAGGTTGAGCGTTCGGGAGTTTCCTCGCAGGCTTATGTTCCGCGCCAACGCAAGCCTGGCTACGGAGTGGCGACGGTCAAAGTGCTCAACTCGGGCAAAGTTCATGTACTGATTGGCGACCCTCCTTCGGGCCAGAGCCACGAAACAGCAATCTCGCAAGTCCTGGCCGATGAATTCGGAGTCACGCCTTATGACGTCAGGCTAGATTACGGTGATACTCTGAGCACTCCATATGGCATGGGGAATGTCGGCAATCGCATGGCCTCTTATACAGTCAGCGCCGCTGTGCTCGCTGCGCGTGAACTGAAGAAGAAGATGGGTCTGGTCGCTGCGCACGATCTTGGAGTAGACGCCTCTCCAGACGAGTTCGACTTCGAGGACGGGGAGATCATCTGGTCCAAGGATCGCGGTGCTCGGATCGAAATGCGCGCGATAGCCGAGCACTTGATCGAGCAACCTATCAAGCTTCCGCAGGGAACTACGCCGGGGCTAGAACACACGGCCTATTTCGAACCTCAGAACGTGCCTAACATGACTGGGGCCAGCTTCCATGGCGTTATTGTCGAGGTGATGCCAGAAACTGGCGTCATCAAGATCCTACGCTATGTCGTCGTTGACGATTGCGGTAAGCCGATCAACCCTCTGGTGGTCGAAGGCCAAGTCCAGGGCGGCGTGATTATGGGTATCGGCAACACGATTTTTGAGGAGTATGTTTACAACGAGCGCGGCGAGCTCCAGAATACTACCCTTGAAGGCTACATGATGCCTTGTGCGGCCGATGTGCCCCACGTCGAAACCTACGATCACAGCGTCCCTACTCCGAACAATCCGCTGGGGACGAAAGGCAAGGGCGAAGGCGCGCCAGCCCCGGTTTCTGGCGCACTGGTCAATGCGGTCGAAGACGCTCTGCGGCCGCTTGGCATTACCATCACCACGCTACCCTTAAAGCCGGAACGTGTGAGGGCGGCTATTGCCGCGGTACTTTCACCCGAATCGGAAGGGAGACCTGCGGATTGGGTCGAACCGATCGTTCGGGAGTTTGCCGGAGAAGGCGAAGGGTACGATATTCTTGCCGAAATGTATCGTTTCTATGACGGTATCCAGATTTCATTGCAGCCGACCTGGCATCCTTATGTTGGACAAATTCGCGGATGGCTGAGGGACTATGGTCAGTTACTTGATCATGCGGCTGCTTCGCCGGCGGTAGTGAACGTGCTGGCCCAAATGTTCAGTGGAGAACGGGAATTTTCATTACAGTCCGGGGCTGACGCAGATATGACGGCGCAGTGGGAGCGGCTCCAAGCCTTGCCGCGTCCAGATGGCGGGCATGCTTACCTCGATTACATCATTCCCGCACTTGAATCGCACGAATTGCTGTTGATCGCCTGCACTAACGCTCCCACCTACGCCGCCGCTCCTTGATTCGCGTTCGGATATTTGATCGCTGCGGATATTGTCGCCATGAAGGGAGGATTAGATGATTTTCACGACGATGGAGCATTGTAGTACCTGTTGTATTAAGCTTGCTTAACCTTGTTCGACGCTGGTCCTTATACCGGCTTCGGGGGCTATCTAGCGAACCCTTATAAATGAAATATAAATTCTTTAATTTATACGAATAGACATATGGTGAATTAAATGATAGAGCTATTTGGTGGGCATACGTCGAATGTTCTTAAGGTGGTAATTATCCTTGAAGAACTGGGTTTGGAGTATCGTCATAATTATTTTGATATTATCAACAACAAGGATGATCCAAATTTCCGCGCGGTAAATCCCAATGGGAAAGTGCCCGCGATTATCGATTTTGAGGGTGTGGATGGTACGCCAATGCCTTTAGCAGAATCAGGCGCTATCCTTCACTATCTGGCGGAAAAGCATGGAGCCTTCAACCCTGCGAATTTGAAGGATCGCTATGCGACGATGCAGTGGTTGATGTTCCAAATGTCGGCCATCGGACCAATGTTTGGACAATATGTATATTTCAGTCGGCGGGTAGAGAACCAACAGCATAGCCATGATCGTTACGCGACTGAAGTGCTGCGCCTTTACGATGTCGTCGAGAAGCGTCTGGGCGAGAGCCGTTTTTTGTCCTGTGATGAATACACGATCGCGGATATAGCGACCTTTCCGAGGTTCAAATTCGTTAGCGTTACGGGAATGAAGCCTTCAGACTACCCAAATATTGGTCGGTGGATGACCGAAATTTCCGCGCGTCCAGCTGTGCAGAAAGCTCTGCAATCTGTGAGCGAGATCGACTTGGACCGTCCGATGAGCAGTTACCAGCTTTCTGATGATCAGTGGGATCGCATGTTCGGCCGTGGTAAATATTCGCGGGCCGATAGCCTTCGCTCTCAGTGACCATGTTGCGGTGACCTTCCTGTCGTTCGTCGCCAGTTGGATCGGCCCAAGGGGTTGCGGGAGATCGACGAGGAAGGTGGTCAATCGGGAGCTTTTGCTCCAAGCTTCATGATCGACGCCAACCGATCCTATCGATCAGTATTTATAAGCCGTCGAACGGGCTCCGAACCAAATTCGATGTGGTTATCGGCCCGTTCGGTTGCACATCATCGTTGCTTTCTCTCGGGCTCGATTAGTGCACGGGATTGCTGGGAGCATCGAATGGTTCACCCTCGATGCCCGCCAACACCAGCAGAAACAGTGCCGATGTGACGAAAAGTAGGGTGGTGGCAAGGAAGAGCATTGCATGCCCACCATGCTGCAGCAGGCCCCCGGCGATGAATGGACCGATCATCGACGCGCCGACGAAGACCGCATAGGCAACGCCAAATATCCTTCCGTAGTGACCAATGCCGAAATAGCGGATGGTCATGTAAGACATGATGTCAATCTCCGCTCCGTTGACCAGACCTATCGCGATCGTGGCAACGATCGCGCCTGTGGCGGCATCAGTCTGAAATGCGAGGGTGCCTACCGCGGCGAGGGCAAAGATGCCTACACCGACGCGCGCCGGACGGAAACGGTCCAACAACCAGCCGCTGGCAAGCCGCCCTAACACAGTCGAAATCCCATAGAGCGAAGCAACCATTGCGGCCGTGCCGGCATCCACCCCCCGATCAAGCAGGGCCGGAACGATGACGACTATCAAAGAGGATACCACCAATCCGAATGCGAGCGGCGGTGCCAGCATAAGGTACAGCCGCCGATCTCGAGCCGCCTCGGCGAGCGATAGTCCTGCCGCGCGTGCTGGTCCCGTCGCCGAGCCACGAGGATGTGGCGCATTCGTCAGTCCAAAAAAAACGATCGGCAAGGCCACCAGTAGCATCATGAGGCCGGCGCCTTGGTACACCGCCTGCAAGCCAAAACGGTCGACCACTGCGTGTGCATAGAGGGGCGCTACAAAGCCCGCCAGGCCAGCGCCGGACAGGGTGGCTCCGAGCGCGAAGCCGCGGGCTGAATTGAACACCGCGCCCACGACGCGGGTATAATAGAGCCCGCTCAACCCTGAGGTGAGAAAGCCAAGAACGAAGAACAGCGTACACATGTGCCAATACCCCGCCTGCGCGGCGATTGGTAGACACATCGACAGCACAGCCAGCGTTGCGATCGTTGTCAGGATGAGTGGGCGCGGAGCGATACGATCGGCCAATACTCCGGCGATTGGCAGCCCCAGCATCATACCGGCCGCTTGAAAAGGCATAAGGCGAATGACGTCACTAAGCGTCCAGCCGAATTTCTCGGTGAAAACGGCAGCCAGCGGGCTGAGCAGATATGGTAGGAAAGCGGTCCCGAAGAGCAGTCCGATCGTGCAGGAGAACAACAGCCCCCAGTTTTCTCGCAATTCTGCAGAGCTGCTATTCATACTTATATCCTCTTATCCTAATTATTGGCAATCGATGGAAATCAGCTTGGCGGTCCTGCCGGCAAGTGCCTTTGATCCGAAATCAATCGAGGCTTTGCAGCAGCCCAATCGTGTCATGGTCCGAGCTGGTGGCAGTATTCGCATGCGCCGCAGAGGACGACGGGCATGATGGCCACCCGATCGCCGGCGCGGAGATTTTCGACATTCGGGCCGGTCTAGACGATCTCGCCCGAATATTCGTGACCAAACTGGCCGGTCTTAAGGCTAAACGCTCCCCCGGATGTCATCGAAACGTTAGAGCCGCAGATGCCGCAACGGTGGACCTTGATGACGACTGGCATCGGGGCATCCTCGATGCGGATCTGCCGCGTGTCGGCATCGAACGTGGCAATACGCATGTCCTGCTCCGTTTGTCGTTTGGCGTCGGCTTGCTTCAAGGCTGGGCTATCCGATAATCGCGCGGGCCGCACGGCGGCCGGAATACACGGTATCGGCAATCGACATGCCGCTGACATAAGCCTTCGAACATAGCCCTGCTGCCACGCGCCCGGCTGCGTAAAGTCGGGGTATGGCGCTGCCATCCTCTCGGAGAACCGCACCGGACTCCTCATCCACGGCTAGTCCGCCCAGCGAGAAGCAAACCGACATAAGCCACGGATTGTCGAGACTCATGTTGATCGCATAGAAAGGCGCGACGGCGATTGTGTGGACCTTCGCCGGGTCCTTGCCTCTCTCGTCCGCCCCCCCACTGTCGGCCGCCATATTGTTCGTCGCGATGGTTTGCGCGAAAGCCTTTGGATCGAAGCCGCACTTATGTGCCAGGGCTTCAATGCTGCGGGCCGTTGTGGTTCCGCCGAAGACGATGTTGAGCAGCGCGGGAATCGTCCAGATGTAGAGTGTCCGGGCGGTGAACAGGCACTGCCGGATCGCCGTTCGGTAGCGGTTTCGGTCCAGGATGAGCCATGCCTTGCCATTAGCCGGAAGTTCTCCGATCGAGCTGCCTACGAAGCCGGAATAAGCGTCTTCGTTGACGAAGCGTTGACCCGAATCATCGACCAGCACTCCGCCCATGAATGCAGCCGGAGGCGCAATCGACCGGCCTGTATAGAGCCGGTCCATCAGCCGAGTGTTCCCTCCAGCTGATCGGACTAGGTCGATGCCGCTGCCATCACAGCCCATCGACCCGATGCGTGTAAGTGCCTTCCATGCTTTGCCGTAGGTGGGCCGGTAGCGGCGAAGCATCGCAAGGTTGTTGATGAATCCCCCGGTCGCCAGCACCACACCTTTGCGTGCGCGGATCAGCTTACGGTTATGGACCTGTTCCTCGAAAGCCTTCGCTGCGGCTATCGTCCGTTCGTTGTATTTGCCGGAAAACGGCCGCATTGGGATGATCTTATTGTATAGTGCCTGATGGCGCTCGTGCCAGTCTTGCGGTACGGGAGCGATTTCCACCCCCACGATGGCTCCTTCTCTATCGACCACCAACCGTCGCACCGGACTGTGCAGATGAAGTCGTGCCCCGGCCATCTCCACGGCTGTTCGCAGCGCCGCGTAATAGGCATAGCCCGTGGTGCCGGTACCGTGGGTCCGATGGCCGCGGGGCACTGGTACGGCCTTCTCCTTGAATGCGGGAACATTCTCGTTGCCAGAATAATATAGGAAGTATCCATCGGGCGGGTAGGCGGTCTTCTCCAGATAGGGTTTGCCGCCGAACTGAAGACCCTGCTTGCAAAGCCACTCGATGTCCTCGCAGCTTCCTTCGCAGAACCGGCGCAAGGTTGCCTCGCCGACCGCCAATTCCTCTTGGACGAGATAGTCGAACATGTTTGCGGCGGAATCGTCGATCCCGGCATCTTGCTGAAAGCGAGTGCCGCCGGCGTAGATGACGCCGCCGCTGTTCGCTGTGGCCCCGCCGCCATTGAAGCGATCGATAATGATGACGTCCGCACCAAGTTCATGCGCTTGAAGAGCGGCGACCCCGCCCGCGCCACCAAAGCCGACAACGACGACGTCCGCGACGTCGCTCCACGCGGCCTCATTGGCGGAGTTGACGACAAGAGGGTCTGCGACAGTTGACAGATACCCGGTGTGGCCCAGTCTTCCCACATTCATATCAGAACGAGAATTCCACCCTCGCTCCAAAAGTGCGCGGATCGTTGTAAGCAAAGCCCGACCCGAAATCGTTGACGTTCGACGCCGCAGGATATTGCCTGTCAGTCAGGTTCTTGCCCCACAATACGAAGCGCACACCATCGAGAGCCGTAGGTGCGAATGAAAGTTCCCCATCGAGGCGAGCGAAGCTGCCCGTCTGCACTATAAGGTCGTTATCCAAGCCATAGGATGACGAAAACGTGATTGCGGCGAATGCGCTGAACTTTCCTGCCTGCGCCTCGCGTTCGTAATTAACCGATACGTTCCCGCTCCATTCAGGGGACCGCAGGAGCCGGCGGCCGCTGCGGTCCTGATCTGAGAGCTTGATGTTTCCGGTCCCCGTCGCATTGGGAACGTAGGCTTGGGCACCCGTAAACTTCTTGTATCGAGCATTGAGGTAAGCCAGGCCGCCCGAGATCGATAATTCCGGCGTGACTGTCAGGTTTGCTTCGAGTTCAAAACCCTTGCTGCGTGCCGACGCCGCGTTTGTTTCGAATGTGACGGCTGGCTTGCCAGGCTCGGCGGAATAGAGCAGCACCTGCATATCTTTGTAATCGTATCGAAATGCTGCAAGACTTACCGTGAGCGCGTCGATAGGACGTCCCTTGAATCCGACTTCATAGGCTGTAATCGTTTCAGGCCTGAATGGCGGATCGCCAGCGGCCGCGATACTGAAACCGCCCCCCCTGAAGCCCCTGCTGATGCTCGCATAGACGTTGGAGGAGGGAGTAATTTCATATCGCAGCGTGCCGCGGGGCGAGAACTGGGAGAAGCTCGCGGGGCTATGTGCATATTCCGGAAGAGACAAGGGAGTGGGTGCAGGCAACGACAAATACGTCCGACGATAGGCGTGAATCTTCTCATAATTATATCGGCCGCCCGCAGTCAGATGAAGACGATCCGTAAGGTCGAGCTGCCCCTCAAAATACACAGCGGCAACTTGCTTCTCTTGTCTCGTAAAACTGGCACCCACAAAAACAGGCATGCCCGGAGAAGGCACAACGGTGCCGTTTGGATTGAAGAAATAGGATGCCCCGCCATTCCCTAGATTAAGCGTATCCAGATAGAATACCCCCGTATTGAAACTGAACGCGCCGAATTTATCCGAAGCGAAGTCGATTGTTCCGGTATAGTGCCTAGACGACCAATCAATCGCGACATAGTTGTAGTAATTGATAGGAGAAGCATCCTGATCGGTGAATGCAACAGATTTTGTATGAAGATATGCGCCCTGTGCGACCAAATCACCGATACCGCTGGAGAGTTCCATTTTGAGATTTGCGCCATAGGATTCCGAGGCCACATAGCTTCGCGGGTCCACGCCAAATTTATCTGGATCGAGATTCTTCGGGGCTGTTGGCGCGTAGAGATAACCGATCGAATTGTTGTCGTATGCCGAATATGCCACGGAAGAGGAATCCCGGTGCTTTGTGTAGTAGGCGCCAACAGTGATCTTGACTGCGTCACTTGGCTCAACGAGGAGCTTACCGCGAATGCTTCGCGAGCGTGTACTTACGCTTCTCTCACCAGTCACAAAATTGGTTCGAAAGCCGTCGCGGTCGAGATAGTCTCCCGAAAGGCTAAACGCCACCCCGTCGGAGAGCGGTGCCGAGACGAACCCTCGAACATTGACCGCATCAAAATTGCCATAACTGGCGCTAAATTTTCCCGTAGGCGTGAAGCTTGGCGCGCGTGTCTGAACGATGATCGCCCCGCCGGTTGAACCCTGGCCGTACAATGTACCTTGAGGTCCCTTGAGCACCTCAATCTGCTCCACATCAGGAAGACTCATGAACGTGGCCAATTGACTGGGCTGGTAGACGCCATCCAGATACAACGGAACGGCAGATGTGCTTTGCAGGTTTCCGCCAGTGCCGGTAATGCCGCGAATAGCAGGCGACAAATTGGTGCTGTAAAAGCCGATTGTCAGGCCGGGTGCGAGCTTTGCGAGATCAGCGGTGTCGTTGACGCCCGACCTCGCCAACCCTTCAGCATTAATCGCGGTAATCGACATCGGAACGTCGTTCAGGCGCTCAGACCTGCGCTGAGCCGTGACGATAATGTCACCACCAACGGAATCTCCTTTGTTGACCTCCGCCGAATTCTCCGCGGTTTGTGCCATCGCCCCGCTTTGGATGCCAAATGCCAAGGCAAGGGAAGCTGAAGAAGCCAGAATCCTGCGCGCAAAGCTAGTGTCATTCATTGAAAACTCCCTCCCCCAATTTATTCAGAATGACCCGATCGGGGGCCAAGCACCTCTGACGCGAATGTGTGTCAGGGCTCCCACAATGGCCGCCCGACGTGACATTGAACCCATCGTCCGATAGGTAGGGAACGCCCAGCTGCTCACCGATTTCCGGTGGCGTAAACCACCATGCATCATGGCCAGTATCTCTACCTGGCGGTCCATCAGCCGCGAGGCAAGACTGATTTCTTCCTCAACATTTTCAGTCACTGTCGCGACCGATACGCCATTGATCATCGAGACAATCCGCGATGCGAACTCATCTAGCGGGGTCAGTCCCGCAGCCTTACCAATATAAGCCTCCATCAGCACGGAACAAACGGCTTCCACTTCGTCGATGAAGATGCGACATTCACCACCGGGCTCAGCCATTAGCCTCAACAATCGCCCCCAAAGTCTTTGCTGTGCGGACTCCGTCTCCGCCCTCGCCGCCTTCTGATACCGTGACTCCCGCTGCCTTCAGACCCTTGGCCATACCAGAACTCGAAAAATATCGCTTTTGGTATGCTATGGAATCATAGCTTATTTGACGCACCGCGACTCTGATAAAGCGCGCAGCACGGCCTACTACAATCCACGCGCGTCACACCCTCGACGGCGAAGGTCTTCAGAGATCGGTCCAAGAGGATTTCCAATTGCCCCACTGAGCGCGGACTAGCGGTCAACCCCTCGTGAGCACAGCCTCCGACGCATGAGCGCTGGCTTTGGAAACGCAGATCAAGGGCTGGACGCCCTATCTTTAGATAGGCTATCAGATTCCTGTCTTCGGATAGGGTAGACAAGGAAGCCAGATGGGCGGCCCGATAGCGTAGAGCATATCGGCCAAAAAAAATAATGTCGTTGTAGGAGAGGCAAGTTGAATCTGATACCAACTACGATCGTCGCACCTCGGCTGCGGCTTCAGCAATTTTCACGCAACACGATCGAGGCTCTGACACGCCGTGTTGACCAGTCGCGGCTGACCGTACTCAGTGCGCCAGCCGGCTATGGGAAAACCTCCGTCGCCCTTAATTGGTTCAACCGGCTGGTAGCTGAAGGGCGCCCCGGCCTGTGGATCGCTAGTCGCGTTGGTATCCGGGATCTCTCAAGCTTCCTGCTGGCACTGCACCAGGCGGGTATAAAGGCCGGGCTGCCATGGGCTGAGCTTAGTCCGAACGACGATAGCGATACGTGGATCTCCCACCTTTCCGCGCATATGGAGGCGCGTCCCCTGATCGTCGTCGATGACGCGCAGTTTCTGCCAGCTGACGTCCTCGACTTCTTAGAACGCTGTATTTCGGGCGCACGCGACGCGATCACCACGGTGATCGCGTCGCGCTCGTTTACGGGAATTCCGTTAGCCCGGATGCGCGCAGCGGGATTCCTGGTCGAAATCGGGTGTGATGAACTGCGCTTAAATGCAGAGGAATCGGGCGAACTTCTGTCAATGCTGACGGGGGCTCCGATGGATAGTGAGGTTCGGACGGAGATCGTGCGAATCATGGATGGGTGGGTTTCTGGCCTCGTTGTCGCGGGAGAGCATTTGCGCAATCGCGTTGCGGATCAACGCAGCCGTGAGCCGCTTGCGTCAGGTCAAATCGCCGTCGAGATAACCAGCTATTTTCGAGAGGAGGTACTTCAGCCGTTGCCCCCTCGTTTGCGTGACTTTGTCATTGCCACAAGCATTCTTGATGAACTGACACCACAAGCCTGCGCGGCAGCGCTTGACGACGACGATGCCGGAATCCTCCTTGAGGAGGCGCATCGACTTGGGGTGTTCATCGAAAAGGTCCAGGGCAAGAAGAACGCGTACGTATATCATCCGTTATTTCGTTCACTGATGCGAGAGACTGCAATAGACCGCGCGCCGGTACAAGTCTCAGAGTATCATCGGCGAGTCAGCAGATATTTCGCGACGGCGCAGGACGAATGCAAGGCGATAGAGCATGCCCGGCTAAGCGAAGATGTCAATTTCCTCGCTGACCAGCTTGATATCTTGGCAAATAGACTGATTTACGACGGATATCTATATTTCGTCGAGGAGAATTCAGCCCATATTCCTTGGTCAGTATTAAAATCCCGGCCAATGTTGCTGTTAGCCCTGGCTTGGCGGCGGATTCGGCGGCTTTCGCTGGTTCAAGCAGAGCGCTGTATCACATGCGCGGTAGAAATCGCTGCAGAGCGACCAGATGATTTCACCTTGGCCTATGTTCTGCGGCACCGTGAAATTCTTCTCCAGGCAGCGCATGACAACTTGCATTACGTTGAAAGTGAAGGAGAAAAGCTGCTACTGGAACTGGGAGACGAGGCGCCGTATCTGAGTTGCACGCTGGTCGGACAACTCATGGCTGCACGGCGCGAACTTTATCATTTTCGCGATATCGTAAAGCTGGAGGCGGAGACTCGGCGTGCACTGAACCGACCTGGTTCCGAATTCGCTGCGATCACGCTGAAGGCCACGGTGGCCCCGACGCTGATGGCGTTGGGGAAGGGGGACATGGCAAGAGGCTTGCTGGAGGAGTCGTTTGTCTATGCGGAACGGCGCTGCGGGAAAGGCTCTAGCGTTGCTGCAATTCCGGCGCTGATGTTTGCCGAAGCACTCTACGACCTAGGGGAACTCGATCGAGCCGGAGCCTTGATCGACGAATATCTGCCGGCCGCGAGGCAATGGGGTATGGTGGACGAGATTGCCGCTGGATTTATCACCTCCGCTCGACTGGACTTTGCCAAGGGTAATGTGAAGGCCGCGATGGCGACGCTCGAAGAAGCTCACTTGATTGCCGTCGAGTGCAGCCTCGATCGATTGCGTGCGACTGTAGTATCGGAGCAAGTCCGTATGATGATTCAGAACGGCCAGCTTGCGGCCGCTGAGGAGGCCCTGAAGGCCGGGGATATCATCGTCGAGGATTTTCCCTATCCGACCCTCACTCCCACGCGCAAGAATGAACATATCGCGATCGCTTGGCTCAGGATCGAAATTCAGCGGTACAACCTCGCGAAAGCGAAAAAGGTGGCTACACGTTGGTTGGAATTCCTCAAGCGCAGTGCTGCCAAGCGGTCGATTGTGATCTTCCAACTTCTTCTGGCGGAGATCGCGTTGCTGGAGGGTGATCGCGTTCGCGGTCGCCGTTCCTTGCGCGAGGCGCTGGAAGCCGCGGAACCGGCGGGATGGACCCAAATTTTCCTCGACGAAGGTGATGGTATCAAGGCGTTGTTGACGGAATCATATGCCTCAGGTCCCGTTGCCCAGACATCGGTGGACGCCTTCACGATGCGGATCTTGGCTTCGCTTGGGGTGAAGTCCGAGTTGACGGTTGATGCAGATGCCGACGATTCCTGCCTGGTGGCGCAACTCGGCGAACGTGAGGTCCAGATTCTCACGATGATCAATGGCGGGTTGCGCAATCGCGAGATCGGCGATCGGCTGGGGCTCACCGAAGGTACGGTGAAATGGTACATGCAACAAGTTTTTGACAAACTTGGTGTGCGCCGCAGATCACAGGCCGTGCTCCGGGCGCGCGTACTCGGCATTTTTGCCTGACCCCGTCACGGGAGAAATTGGTGGCCTTGTAGCCGTATCCTATCGAACTGCAGGTTTTCTATCCGCCACATTCTCCAAGTATCGCCTGGCGGGATTACGCACCCTCTAATTCTCTTGGGTGGTGGTGTGCGGCATGATCTCGACTGCGTAAAACCTGGAATGGCGGGGGAAGTCACTAATGCCGCGGAGAACTGGACCGCTTGCCGGGGTCCGATTGGTTGAGATCGACGCGATCGGGCCCGTCCCGCTCGCATGTATGCTCCTTGCCGACATGGGGGCCGACATCGTTCGAGTGGCCCGTCCCCCGGCGGCCGGAGCCGGAGCTTGGGATGACGTCGGCGGAGACATCCTCCACCGCGGGCGTCCCGTGATCCATCTCAATCTCAAGGATCCAACCGATCGCCGAGCATTGCTCGAGCTCATTGAGCAGGCCGACGCTCTGATCGAAGGCTTTCGTCCGGGTGTCATGGAACGTCTGGAGCTAGGCCCCGAACAATGCCTCACGCGCAATCCTCGCCTAGTCTATGGGCGGATGACGGGGTGGGGGCAAAGTGGTCCACTAGCCTTACGTGCAGGACACGACATCAATTATCTCTCACTCACTGGCGCTCTGCACGCGATGGGCAGTCCGAACATGCCACCACCCGTGCCGCTTAATCTGGTCGGTGACTATGGCGGCGGAGCAATGTTTCTGGTGGCGGGTCTGCTCGCGGCCATCCTTTCGGCCGGTCGCACAGGGCAAGGTCAGGTCGTGGATACGTCTATCTGCGACGGCGTTCCGCTGCTGATGAGCCTGTTCTACGCTTGGCAGCCGAAGGGATTGTGGCGCGATGCGCCAGCTTCGAATCTGTTGGACGGCGGAGCTCCCTTCTATCGTTGCTATCGCTGCGCTGACGGACGAGATGTAGCAGTGGGCTGCCTCGAGCCTCAGTTTTTCAGCGAGGCTGTGAAGGGGCTTGGCCTTGAAGACCGATGTTACGACCAGAATGACCGCAGTGGCTGGCCTGCGATGGAAGCCGATTTCGCGACCACTTTTGCCACCCGCACGCGCGACGAGTGGGCTGCGACCTTTGCTGAAACGGACGCGTGTATTACGCCAGTACTATCCATGACGGAGGCTCTCGCGCATCCGCACAATGTCGCACGCTCGGTGTTCGTGCAGCACGAAGGCATTGCCCAGCCGGCTCCGGCACCGAAGATGTCCGTTACGCCCTTGTCCATTCTCGAATCTGAGGCTGTGTCGGTCACCCAGGCGTTGAACCGCTGGAAAGGTTCCATCTGCGGACGTGACCTGGTTGATAGCGGAAAATGAATAAGGATTGCCTCGAAATCGACCGTCGGAAGTTGGCTGGGAGGATTGCAAACCCCACCGGTAATGGTCTGTCCCCTGAAAGCAGAAGGGAAGGCGTAATGGAAGATTCAACGGCGCGTTTCGGATTCCAGCGGCTTGTGGTCGGCGACCTTGAACGACAGGCGCAATTCTACCGTTCGGCGCTCGGGCTTGGCACTCCCAACCGGCTGTCAGGGACGATCAATGGTCGTCCTATGGAGGAGATGATCTTTTCAGCTGCTGAGGGTGGTGTCGAATTCGTACTGTTGTCCTTCCCAGACGAGCCGCCGCCTGCGCCGGGTGGATCTCTGCCGGCCTTTTTCACCCGGACATCGAGGTGATTCAGGGTCGTATCGCGAATGCCGGAGGGGCAGTGCATTGGCCGATCCGTGATATGGTGGCCGGATCGAGGAGTCTGCGAACCGCTTTCTTTTCAGATCCAGAAGACAATATTTTCCAGATTCTGAAAAAGAAATACTCGGTCTAATAGAGCAATCTAGATTGAGTCCTGCCAAATATCGTACGTAAAATATTACGAGCTGATGGGTTCCATGACCAAATCAGAGAAGAAGTTCTATCCGCAACAGATCATCGGCAAGCTTCCTGAAGTTGAGATCGTTCTGACGCTGGGGTCTCGACCTCATGACGGCCTCCGGAGTACGTGTTGGTATCTAGTCGATCGCTACGCTTTCGGGGAGCTATCCTCGGGTGATAGACGCTGTGCTTGGCAACAGTCTACCGGTGCCACCTTCGCCTTGAAATCCCGCTGTAGCGCTGCCTTATCGCCTTCATTCCCGTACCAATCCATCAGGTTGGGCATAGCTTAACGCTCTGTGCAATTTTTGGCATCGCATCAGCAATGGAGGCCTGCGCCACGAGCTACTCGCAATCTGCGTGACAAACCTGTCGAGAGACAGGTGGCTACGGGGGCGGGCTTGTTTAGCGCATCTCTTAAAGAGCAACCTTGGCACAGGATCCTGCAGTCGCCTGCAGCCTGAGGAGTGGCAAATTGATCAAATTTCTTCATCAAAATTGCTATATCGACGGTGCGTGGTGTGATGCCGATAGCGGGAAGACGATAGAAATATCCGATCCCGGCACTGGCAAGGTGCTCGGCACTGTCCCCAACATGGGAAAGGCGGAAACTGAGCGCGCGATCCAGGCTGCCGAACGCGCCCTGCCAGCATGGCGATCCCGCACCGCCGGTGATCGGGCCCGTATATTGCGGCGCCTATTCGAACTGATGATTGCCAACCAGGACGCGCTGGCGGAACTGTTGAGTCGTGAACAGGGAAAGCCTTTCTCCGAGGCGCGTGGCGAAATTGCCTACGGAGCCAGCTATGTCGAATGGTTCGCCGAAGAAGGCAAGCGAGCCTATGGCGAAGTCATTCCGGGTCATGCCGTTGATCGCCGGATTGTGACGTTGAGACAGGGAATTGGGGTCGTAGGCGCAATTACGCCCTGGAATTTTCCCAATGCTCTTATCACCCGAAAGCTTGCGCCCGCGCTCGCCGCCGGATGCACGATGGTACTCAAGCCGGCGTCCGCTACACCCTACTCTGCACTTGCCCTTGCAGAACTGGCTGAAGAGGCTGGTGTTCCGCCAGGCGTGTTCAGCGTCGTCACTGGCAGCGCGCGCGAGATAGGAGGCGAGCTGACGCGCAATCCGATTGTCCGGAAGATCAGCTTCACGGGGTCGACCGAGATCGGCGTCCAGTTGCTGCGAGAGTGCGCCGACACAGTTAAGAAGGTCTCGATGGAATTGGGCGGCAACGCTCCCTTCATCGTTTTCGAAGACGCGGATGTCGATGCGGCAGTGGAAGGCGCAATCGCGTCGAAATTCCGTAATTGCGGCCAAACCTGCGTATGCACCAACCGCTTCTATGTTCAGGACGGTGTCTACGATGCTTTCGTGAAGAAGCTGGCTGCTCGTGTCGGCGAGTTGAAGCTTGGGTACGGGATGGACGAGGGCGTGACGGTCGGCCCGCTGATTGACGCGGCGGCGGTGGCCAAGGTGGAGGAGCATTTGATGGACGCAGTTTCTGGGGGCGCCACAGTGCTGACCGGAGGGCGTAGAAGCGATCTCGGCAAAACCTTCTTCGAGCCAACGGTAGTCGCGCACGTCAAGCCAGGGATGATGCTTGCGAAAGAGGAAACCTTCGGCCCGCTGGCAGGCGTGATCCGCTTCAACACCGAGGAAGAGGTGATTAAGTTAGCCAACGACACCGAGTTCGGTCTTGCCAGCTATTTCTACTCGAGCGATCTGGGGCGCGTCTGGCGGGTGGCGGAAGCGCTCGAAACGGGAATGGTGGGCATCAACACCGGGCTGATCTCTACGGAAGTTGCCCCCTTCGGCGGAGTCAAGCAGTCAGGTCTCGGCCGGGAAGGCTCCCGTCACGGTCTTGATGACTATATGGAGATCAAGTATCTCTGCATGGGTGTCTGAGCCCCAGATCTGCGGTCTGATCGTGGGTCTTCAATCAGGAAAATGTCTGGATTGATGCCGCCTAACAGCATCAAGATCATCTGGAGTGTCCACGTCACGCGCCAAATCGGGCGACAAGGCTATGCCTGGTGCCGTGCGCAACAAGTGGCTCGCACCTCTGTCTCCACGCAGACAGGATAGTGCATCGAAATGACGCTCGCCAAACAAGGCTGGAGGCTGAGGATGAGCGGCCAGTGTCGCTAGTTTGTCACCATCGAATGCTGCGAGCATCGCTTCGAGATGGCCAATCGGGACAAATGGCATGTCAGCAAGCGCGATCATAACGGCATCCGCTTTAAGGCACTTAATCGCGGCCACTCCCAGTGCGATCGAGCGCGAGAGTGGAGCCCCTTCCGGGAAGAGTTGAAGTTCTTTGTAACCCAGCGGGGAGAGGGGAGGCGTCAAGCGAGAACATATGGCGATATGAGCCCGGAACGGAATGGAGGCGAAAGTCCGGGCTGCATGCAGCGCGAGCGGCTGCCCCGACAATTCGAGCGCCAGCTTGCTTCCGCCCAGACGCAGGCCTCTGCCTGCCGCAAGAAACACCAGAGCAATGGTGCCCGGGTCAGCCAACCGAGCCAACCTTCGGACCAGTAAGACTATCAGTGCGTTGGTCAGTCACATCGCGATAGGCTGCCGCAATTTCAGCTAGCACCGACAGCGCGAGTAGCGCGGGGTCGCGTGTGGACGGAATCAATCCAATCCGTCCCCGCAGGCGGGCAATCAGAGGCTCAGGCACGCCCTGGTGTCGTAGCATCTCCAAGCGCATCTCGTGGGTACGGGTACTGCCGATTGCACCGTGATAGAAGGCGGGCACACCCAACGCCGGAGGGAGCAGACTTTCTTCCCAGTCGTGATCGTGGAAGAGGAAAACCACTGCCGTCCACCTGTCGCCATGCATTGGCGGGACTTGTGTCCGGCTATAGACGTGATGCGTCGTTATCCCCGCAGCCATGAGCTCCCTGCTTGCTTCCGGATCTGGTGTAATGGCCTCAACCAGAGCGCCATGACAGCGGGCGAGATGGGCGAAAGCTGACAGATCATCGCCGTTGCCATATGCGAGGATCCGCAACTGCGGCGGGACGCGGAAGACGAAGGCTCCCGTCCCGGATAAGCCAGCCGCTAGCGTCAATCCGTCAGCGTCGACACGCAGGGTCGCTAGTTCGCGCGCGTCGAGTAGCGCTAATGTTTGCGATAGAGCCTTCGGGTCTGGACAGGGGGTAAAAAGCAGGTCGATCCCACCGCCGCAGGGCAAGCGCACGTCGATGTAAGGTGAGCCCGCGCCATAACGCACGATCCTGCCACGACCCGCGGCGAGCACCTCCAGCGCCTCGCTTGCGATAGCGGCCTCGATGCAGCCGCCGGAAAACGAACCTGCGTGGCGGCCATCGTCAGCTACCACCATCAGAGTTCCAGGTGCGCGTGAGGACACGTCAGTGACGCCCGCCAGCGTGATCAGGACGATGCTCCGGTCCTCACGCGTCCATTCGAGCCCGCGGCGAAGGATATCTGCCGGATGGTACAAAGCAGACACAGGGTCTTTTCGGGTTTGAAGCATTCTCAGGTGATTTCCGGACTGTAAATAATCGGCAAGGTCGGATGATCTAGCTGACCGAATTGAGTGAACCCGCGCCCGTCAATGTATCTGTGTGGCGCGCCGGTATAGCGCGCGTCGCCGGGCACCATCACGCTCATCCACGACCAACGAGGTTGCCCGCTGGTGTTTGCCTGTGTCCCGTGCATCGTCCCATTTATGTGGAAGGTGGCGTCACCCGGTTGAAGCGTAACCGGTTCAGTCAACACACAATATTTATCCAATATGGGCTGCCATTGCGCGCGGATCGCGGGGTCATGTGTATAACCGAGGTTGCCGAGCTTGTGGGAGCCGCTGTAAAATTGGAGTGCTCCCATGTCGGCCGCCACCTCGTCGAGTGCTACCCATGCGGTGAGAAAATTGCTTTCAATGTAGGGATGACCGGGCGTGTCCTGATGAAAGGTGGTCGGGTTGCCGCGGCCGGTTTCGACCGGAAGCTTGACTCCAATGTCAGATAGCATCAAGCGAATGGGACCGTCCCGGCCCAATAGTCTTGCTGTGTTGTTGCCCAACGCCGTGGAAAGAGACAGCGCTCTGAAACGCTCGTCTTCCATCGCATCACATGTTGTGCGAAACCATGTCTCGTAGTGCGCGGCGGGCTTAGGCAGTTGATCGATTCCTGCCCGTCCGTCCTCCCCGAAAACGCTCCGGGCACGGTGTAGCAGGTCGGCAGCGGTGTCGCGTTCGATAAGCTGAGGAATCTTGACCCAGCCATGCTGAAAAAAGAAGTCGACTTCAGCATTCGTTACTGAGCGAACTTTAGGAGCGGCAAGAGTAGCGCCGATCATCGATTTACCTTTCAACCGATTCAGCTTGCATGTGGCACCTCCGTCCTGTTGGCTCACCTTTCTTTAGGAAGGTGCGCACCGCTTCAATGAGAGTCTCGAACGATCAAGCTGTCCGAACTGCTCAAGGGCATAGAAGCCATTTGGAGCCCCGAATGGCCCTTGTCACCGAGCAACATCAAGGGCGCTGATGCTGAGCGCTCCGGCGCTTACTCTGGTACGCCAATGAAACTATGTCGGAGATGATATTGGCGTCCCCGTTGAGAGTGCTCCGCGCCAAGTCGCCGCCACCTGTAAATCTGGTTCGGCCGAAGATCAGCACGGCGGGCAATCTCCGCCACGTTCGCACCGGGCGCCGAGACCGCCGCGACCAACTCACGCTTCTGCTGGTCAGTCCATACGCGCCGCCGCTCCGGCCCCGAAATTACTGTGATCTGGCTCATCGCACCGTCCTTAGTATCGGTGCAAACACCGGCGCTTGCACCAGTGCCATCTCGAAATATCAGCCGATCACCGCAAGGCGGCCCTC
>NZ_CAVK010000140.1 GCF_000382885.1 Sphingobium indicum BiD32 | reverse complement strand
TCCTCATAGGATCTGGGCGCCGCGTTCAGCTATGCCAGCCGCCTGACGCAGGCCGCGACGATCCTGGTTGCGGACTTTGGCGGCGGCACCAGCGATTTTTCCATCGTGCGGGTAGAGGCACCGGGTGCGGCGCGGCGGGCGACGCCTTTGGGATCGGCGGGCATCGGCATTGCGGGTGACCGGTTCGACTATCGGATCATGGACCATCTGGTGCTGCCGATGCTGGGCAAGGGCGGCAGTTACCAGTCGTTCGGCAAGACGCTGGAGATACCGCGCAGCTATTTCGCCGATTTTGCCGACTGGTCGCGCCTGGCGCTGATGCGCAACCGGCGGACGATGGACGAGCTGGCGCGACTGCAGAAATCCGCCGATGAACCCGCCGCGATCGGGCGGATGATGACGGTGATCGAAAAGGAGCTAGGCTATCCGCTCTATGATGCGGTGGGCAGCCTGAAGCGGGCGCTGTCGGCGCAGGAAAGCGCGGCGTTCCGCTTTACCGGTGGCGGGCTGGAGATTGAAACGCAGGTCAGCCGCGCCGATTTCGAGCGCTGGATCGCGCCCGATATCGCCCGGATCGAGGCAACGGTGGACAAGGCGCTGGCGACCGCAGGCGTAAGCGCGGACGCCATCGACCGGGTGTTCCTGACCGGCGGATCGTCGCTGATCCCGGCGATAAGGGGGATATTCGATGCGCGTTTCGGGGCCGACCGGATTGCGACCGGGGGCGAACTCACCTCCATCGCGCACGGGCTGGCGCTGATCGGGCAGGAGGCCAATCTGGCCGAATGGGCCGCTTGATCCGGCGCATCCTTGCCCCCACTCTATCGACACGGCCTTCATGGATCGGTTAGGGCTGGCATGACTCGCAGGAAGATGATGACCCGATGACTGATATTTCCAACGTTCAGCCCGACACGCGCGCCGAAACGCTGATGGATGCGCCCGACCGGTTCGTGGACGCGCGCGATGTGTTCGGCATCGACGTCGACATGCAGATCCCCGCCTTCAGCGAAGCGGACGAGCGCGTGCCGGACCTGGACCCCGCTTATGTGTTCGACCCGGACACCACGCTGGCCATATTGGCGGGCTTCGCCTTCAACCGCCGCGTCATGGTGCAGGGCTATCATGGCACGGGCAAATCGAGCCATATCGAACAGGTCGCCGCGCGCCTGAAATGGCCGTGCATCCGCATCAATCTGGACGCGCATATCAGCCGCATCGACCTGGTCGGGCGCGACGCCATCGTCCTGAAAGACGGGCAGCAGGTCACCGAGTTCAAGGAAGGCCTGCTCCCCTGGTCGTTGCAGCGGCCGGTCGCCCTGGTGTTCGACGAATATGATGCCGGTCGTCCCGACGTGATGTTCGTGATCCAGCGCGTGCTGGAAACGGACGGCAAGATGACGTTGCTCGACCAGAATCGCGTGATCAGGCCCAACCCCTGGTTCCGCCTGTTCGCGACCGCCAATACGGTGGGTCTGGGCGATACGACCGGCCTCTATCACGGCACGCAGCAGATCAACCAGGGCCAGATGGACCGGTGGAATCTGGTGGTGGCGCTCAATTATCTGCCCGCCGCGACCGAGGCGCAGGTGGTGCTGGCCAAGTCCGGCGAATATGATCATGAGGGCGGCCGCAAGGAAGTCGAGAATATGATCAAGGTCGCCGAACTGACGCGGCAGGGCTTCATCAACGGCGATATTTCCACCGTCATGTCGCCGCGCACGGTGATCAGCTGGGCGCAGAACGCGCTGATATTCAAAAATGTCGGCTTCGCGTTCCGGCTGTCCTTCCTCAACAAATGCGATGAGGCGGAACGGGCGCTGGTGGCCGAATATTATCAGCGCGTGTTCGGCAAGGATCTGCCGGAGAGCGTGGTGGGGAAGGCGGGGTAAGGCTGGCTCCGGCCTGCCCGATCCGGTATATTGCGACCATGGACAGCAGCACCGCCATAGCCCGGCTCAAAGCCCATGAAGCCGAATTGCGCGCGATGGGCGTGGTGAGCCTGTCGCTGTTCGGATCGACCGCGCGGGGCGAACAGCGGGCGGATTCGGACGTGGATGTGGCCGCGCAACTGGTGAATGACGGGCGCATCGGTCTGTTTGAACTGGCCGGCATTGGTGAACGGGTGCGCGAACTGCTGGGCGTAGGCGTCGATTTCGTCAGCGAACCGACACGCAAGGCGCGGTTTCAGGCCGAAATCGACCGGGACCGCATTCGTGTCTTCTAGGCGAGAGTCGCAACGGCTGGCCGACATTAGCGAGAATATCGACGCGATCGACCTGTATCTGGCCGGGATGACGTTCGAGGCGTTCGCGGTGGATCGTAAAACGATCGACGCGAGTGAACGGTGCCTGGAACGGATCATCGAAGCGACCGTCAAGATTGGCGAGGACCGGATGCAAGAGATTGCACCGGCCATTCCGGCGCGATCCGTCCGTGGACTGGGTAATATGTTGCGCCATGCCTATGACGATATCGACCTGACCTATATTTTCACGACGATCCGGCGTGACTTGCCCACCCTCCGCGCAGCCTGTGTTGCAGCGCTCAAGGATCTGCCATGACCGAACGTTCCCCCCTCGATGCCTTCAAGGACGTGCTGTCGGGCGCGGCGCGGTCTATGGCGCGCGATGCGGAGGTGGAGGTGGGCTTTACCGCCGATGCGCCGCATCTGGCGGGCAAGGCGATCAAGGTGCCGACGCCCGCGCGGACTTTACCGGCTGATCAGGTGGCGCTGGCGCGGGGCTTTGCCGATGCCAATGCGCTGAAATTGCGGCATCATAGCGCGAAGATCCACGCGGCGTCCGCGCCGGGCGAGGCGGTGGCGCGCGCCGTGTTCGACGCGGTCGAGCAGGCGCGGGTCGAGGCGATCGGATCGCGGCAAATGGAGGGGGTGCGCGCAAACCTCAACCATGCGCTCGACCTGCGGCTGAAGTCCGATGCGATCCGCCGGGCGCGATCGGCCGACGAGGTGCCGCTGTCCACCGCGCTGGCGCTCAAGGTGCGCGAGCGGCTGACCGGGCAGCCGATCCCCAAAGACGTGGCGGCGGGCGTCGCGATGGTCGAACAATGGATCGAGGACAAGGCCGGGCATGATCTGGATGCGCTGGCGCTGGCGATCGATGACCAGCGGGCGTTCCAGAAGCTGACCACCGCGATGCTGGAACATCTCCAGCTGATCGATGCCGATGTGCCGCCCGATACCGACGAGCCGGAATCGCAGGATGAGGGCGACGAGGATGAGGAACAGTCGGAGGACGGCGATTCGGGGCAGGAGGAATCCGGCGACAGCAATGTAAATGCCGAGGCCCGCGCCGAAGATCAGGGCGGCGACACCGAAGAGGGCGAAACCGAATATAGCGACGAATTCGACGCCGACAGCGATGCGGGCGCGGACGATATGGGCGAGGAAGGCATGATGCCGGTCCGCCCCAACCGGCCGATATCCGACCTGCCGCCGGGCTTCGATTACAAGGCCTATACGACCAAGCATGACGAGATCGTCACCGCCGACGAGCTGTGCGACGAGGAGGAACTGGTGCGGTTGCGCGGCTTCCTCGACCAGCAGCTCGTCAGCCTGCAGGGGGCGGTGACCAAGCTGGCCAACCGGCTGCAACGGCGGTTGATGGCGCAACAATCGCGATCCTGGGATTTCGATCAGGATGAGGGGATGCTGGATGCCGCGCGGCTGGCGCGGGTCATCATCGATCCCACACGGTCGCTGACCTACAAGATCGAACGCGATACCGAATTTCGCGACACGGTAGTGACGCTGCTGATCGACAATTCAGGGTCGATGCGCGGGCGGCCGATCAGCATCGCGGCGATCAGCGCCGACATCATGGCGCGCACGCTGGAGCGGTGCGGGGTCAAGACGGAGATATTGGGCTTTACCACGCGGGCGTGGAAGGGCGGACAGGCGCGCGAGGAGTGGCTGGCCGCCGGGCGACCGCCGATGCCGGGGCGGCTCAACGACCTGCGTCATATCGTGTACAAGAAGGCCGACGAGCCGTGGCGGCGAGCGCGCAAAAATCTGGGCCTGATGATGCGCGAAGGGCTGCTGAAGGAAAATATCGACGGCGAGGCGCTGCTTTGGGCGCACAGCCGGTTGATCGCGCGCCATGAGGAGCGGCGCATCCTGATGGTGATTTCGGACGGCGCGCCGGTGGATGATTCGACCCTGTCGGTCAACAGCGGCACCTATCTGGAACGGCATTTGCGGCAGGTGATCGATTGGATCGAGAACCGCTCACCGGTGCAACTGGTCGCGATCGGCATCGGCCATGACGTGACGCGATACTATAAGCGCGCAGTGACGATCATGGACGCAGAACAGCTGGGCGGGACGATGGTGGAGCAGCTGGCCGGATTGTTTGATGAAGATTGAGCCATGAGTGTCGCCTTTCGTCGCGAGGGCGATGATGAGCATATGGAACCCAAGTTCGAGCTGCCGATCCCGGCGGGGCCGAACTGGGTGACGGTGCGGGGACTGCGGCTGACGCGGGAGAAGGTCGCGGCGCTGGAAGCCGTCGATTGCGACGCCATGGCCGAAGAGGATGCCAAGAAGCATAAGCGCGTGCTGCGCTACTGGCGCACGCGGCTGGCGACGGCGGAATTGCGGCCGGTGGCGGCGGGGGATGTGGTCGCTTTCGGGTGCCGGGTGACCTATCGGCTCAACGGGCGGGACAAGATGGTGGCGATCGTCGGCGATGATGAGGCTGATCCGGCGGACGGGCGGATCAGTTTTTCCGCCCCGCTGGCGCGCGCGATAATGGATGCGGCGGTGGGCGAAATGATCGATTTTGCCGGGAAGGCGGATGCGGTGGAGATTTTGGCGATCGCGTTGATCGACGAAGAATAAGGTTACGCGGAGACGCGGAGGCTTTTCCTCCGAGCCTCCGCGTCTCCGCGCGATTTTTGCTTACGCGCCCCGGCCCGCCTCGAACAGGAACCAGGCGCGCTGTTCGGCCTGGTCGGTCCAGTCGTCGACAATGCCTTCGGTCGCGTTGTCGCCAGCTTCGGTCGCGGCGGCCTTCACCGCGCGGAAGGATTCGACCAGCGCCAGATTGTCGTTGCGCAATTCCATCAGCATGTCGGCGGGGCTGACGAATTCGGCGTCATTGTCGGTCAGGCTCTGATGGCGCGAAATATCGCCGATCGAGCGCAGGGTGACATTGCCGGTCTTGCGCACACGCTCGGCAATCAGGTCGGTGGTGGCAAGGATTTCGGTCGCCTGTTCATCGAACATCAGATGATAGTCGCGGAAATGCGGGCCGGAGACATGCCAGTGGAAATTCTTGGTCTTGAGATACAGCGCATAGCTGTCCGCCAGCACGCCGTTGAGCGCCTGCGCCACGGACTTGGTCGCGTTGCTTTTGAGGTCAGTGGGGGTCTTGAGATCGGCGGCGGTCATATATCCTCCTGGGCGGTGCGATATTGGTTTCGGACATATAATGATCAACGGCCCGGAAGGTGCCACGGAAAAACGCGATCAGCCTGATGAAAGAAAGCGATCAGAGCAGGGCCAGCGCCGACAGGGCCATGATGCCCCCGGCGATCAGCAACAGCATGCCGCCACCCAGCCGGATCGCGCGGATGGGCAGGACGGCGAAGAGCCGGTCGCGCAGCAGGACCACGGGCACGGACGCGGCGATGACGCCGATCGCGCCGCCGACGGCCGCCAGCACCGGATTGCCGCTGTGCGTCGTGATGCCCAGAATCAGGAATTGCGGACCGTCGCCAAAACCCAGGATGAAGAGGCCGAGCATCGTGGTGACGAAAGCGCCGGTCGGCCAGTTCGCCAGCGGATCGGGCGATGTCACCGGCCAGAACAGGCCGATTCCCAAAAACAGCACGGAAAGCGAAAGGAAGAGCAGCCGGGCGTCCGCCCCCAGCATCGGGCCGATCCACGCGCCTGCGGTGGCGGAGATGGCGGCGTTGGCGATGGCGGCGGCGACGATGCCCGCGATCACGGCTCCATTGCGCTGATAACGGGCGGCGAGCGCGAGGACGAGCAACTGGCTCTTGTCACCGATTTCGCCGAGCAGGCAGCCGAGCAGGGCAAGCAGCAGGGCGTCCATCGACGGCGCTGGTTCAGGCGCGCAGGGTGGGACGTGCGGCGGGCGTCCGGTGCGCCATGATCGGCACGATGTCGGCGACCGGCATGTCCGTGGCGATCGCGTCGCGCATCAGGTCGAGATAGGACAGCACCACCGGACCAAGGCCATGGAGCGAGAGTGCCGATTCGAGCGTCCCGGCCAGCCCTTCGACCGCATCGAGGCGAAAGGCGCGGGCGATGTGGCGAATCTGGTCGACTTCATCGTGCAACCGGGCGACCGACAAATGACCGCGCTGGCCCGCCAGCCCGTCGACCCGTCGCATCAGGTCGGCCAATATCGCCTGTATCGGATCATGTCGCATGGGAAAGCCCCTTCCCTGTCCTGTCGTCCCATTGGCATGATGCGCCTGTCTGGTTAAGACCGGGTAAACCGGCCCAGCCAAGCGCGCCAACCTTGACAGCGCTGCGAATCTGCCCCATGGGCGACCGCTGAAACGGGGCGGTCCTGACATTTGGCGGGCCGCTCTTACTTTTTATATTCACGTCCGGGGATAAGGCCATGGCCAAGCCAGCAACTGTCAAGATTCGCCTCGTCAGCACCGCTGACACCGGCTTCTTCTACGTCACCAAGAAGAACCCGCGCACCAAGACCGAAAAGCTGAGCTTCAGCAAATATGATCCGGTCGTGCGCAAGCATGTCGAGTTCAAGGAAGCCAAGATCAAGTAAGCCGCTACGGGGCTTGCGCCCCGCGCGCCTGATCGGTTTTCAACTACGCAAAAAGGCCCGTTCCATTGCTGGAACGGGCCTTTTGCTGTTAGTTCGGGCCATTTGGTACGCCCCGATCCAGATACGCACCGTCATTCCGGCGAACGCCGGAATGACGGTGGAGATATAGGCTGGATCAGTTACCGACCGGTTGGCTGTCCGTGCGGCGGACCACGATGGTCGAGGAGCGCGGTGGTTGCCCGGCGACCGGCCAGTTGCCCGTGGGATGCTGGATGTTGATGAAGAAGGTCTTGAGGTCCGGCGTATAGGCAAGGCCGGTGATTTCGCAGCCGGTTGGCCCCACCAGAAAACGGGTCGACCTCTTCGTTGCCTGATCGACATAATACATGGAGTTGTTGCCGAACACCGACGTGGTCGAACTGCTGGTGCTGGCGTCGGTCTGGACCCAAAGGCGACCCTTGGGGTCGATGCGCAGGCCATCGGGGCTGGAGAAGGCGTCGCCGTTGATATTGCCCTTGAGATTATCGTCGGCCAGGGTCGGGCTGCCCGCCAGCAGGAAGATTTCCCAGCTGAATGTGGTGGCGAGCGGCGAATTGCCCTCTTCCTTGAACTTGACGATATGGCCGTGGCGGTTGGTGACACGCGGGTTGGCCGGGTCAGTGACGCGGCGGCTGCCATTGTTGGTCAGGGTGACGAAGATCGCGCTGTTGTCGGGCGCAACCGTGATCCATTCGGGCCGATCCATGACCGTGCCACCGGCAACGCGCGCGGCCGACTGGCAGTTGATCAGCACGTCGGCCTGGCTGTTGAAGTCCACCGTGGCGGGGGCAGGCGGGGTGGTGAACTGGCTGACATCGCCCGGATCGGACGCGCCGGTGGTCAGGCCGTTCTGGCCACGCACGAGCGCGCGCCATTCGCCGGTGCCATCGCCATTGAAGCGCGCGACATAGAGCGTACCATAGTCGAGCAGGTCGATATTGGCCGCGCGGTTGGCGGTGGAGAAAGCACGGTCGGGGATGAATTTATAAATGCAGCCCGGCGTCGTGTCGTCGCCCATATAGATGGCGACGCGATTGTCGCTATTGGCCATATAGGCGGTGTTTTCATGGCTGAAACGGCCAAGCGCGGTGCGCTTGGTCGGGGCGGCCAGTTCCTGATAGGGATCGATTTCGACTACCCAGCCATAATCTTCGGCAGGCTGGGTCGGGTCGAGATAATTGTCGGTGGTTTCCTCGCAGGTCAGATAGGTGCCCCAGGGGGTGCGGCCCGACGCGCAATTGTTGAGCATCCCCTTGATCGAGCTGGACAGCAGGCCAGCGGCGGGACCACCCGCGCGATAGATGTCGTTGCCGGTATAGCGCTTGTTGAAGCGCGACCCGGCCTTGACCGCCCATTTGCCGTCGCTGGCCTTGGCGATTTCGACGACGGAGATACCGACTGCCGACAGGGCCAGCGCCTTTTGATCGGCCGTGGCGGTGGCGGCATTGTAGCTGCCGGACATCAATATGTTGAAGTCGGGATATTCATGGTTCAGCGCCAGCAGACCGCCGCTATTGGCGTCGGTGCCCGACAGGTCGAAATATTCCATGCCATCATGATTGCCACCGGCCCATTTTTCGGCGTCGGCAGGCGTGGGAAAGCTGCCGGAATAGGGTGTGCCGGTTTCGACCGAATCACCGGCTTTGAGCAAGATATCAACGGTGTAGCCGGTCGGCACGGTGACCGTGTCATTCTGGTTGGCGGCAACACCGGCAAAGTTGATGGCATAGCTGTCGGTCGGGGTGGGGGTCGGCGTGGGCGTCGGGGCTGGCGTGGCGCCCGCGTCATCGTCGCCACAGGCGGACAACATGCCCAGCATCGGCAGGATCGACAGGCCCATCAGGCCGTTTTTCAGGATGGTGCGGCGCGCCGGATTGGCAGCGACGATCGCTTCCAGACTATTGTCACCCATGGCGATGGTCGGTTGCGCATCACGAAAGGGCGCGCGCGCTTCGTCGGTGAGATGGGACATGGTTCATTACCCTTACTGCGTTTCCGGGGCTGTCGGCCGAGCGCCGCGCCCCTGTGGCCGAGGCGCAGTGCCAGCACCGGATGACAAGCGGACGGCGGGACCGGGTCAGGGTGATGAAAACGGCATGACAGGGGCGTTACAGCAGGCTGTTCACCTGTTCGACAAAGCGTAGAACCGAAATGGGCTTGGACACATAGGCCTGCGCCCCGGCGGCGCGAATCCGCTCCTCGTCGCCCTTCCCGGCATAGGCGGTCACCGCCATGATCGGCACGGCGGACAGGCGGTCATCGGCTTTCAAGGAAATGATGAGGTCCAGCCCGCTGACATGGGGCAAATGGATGTCGGTGATCACAAGGTCCGGCAGGAAGTCGCGCGCCTGCACCAGCACGTCGCGACCGTCGCGCATCGGCAACACTTCATGGCCGTGGGCCCGCAGCAAATCGCAAAAAAGTTTCAGATTAAGTTCGTTGTCCTCGACAACAAGCACGCGCTTTGCCACCAGTCACCCATAATTTCCAAGCAGCCCATGAAGCGCGCCATCCCCTGGCCGCCCCCCGCCGAAAGCCGATCATGCGACCCGACACCTATAATGGCAAGCAAGATAGCGGCACCGACCCGGCGACGCTGGCGCTGATGGCGCTGGGCTGGATATTGGCAGACGGGCAGCGGGCCGACCGGCTGCTGGCGCTGACCGGGCTGGACAGCGATACGCTGCGCGCCGGGATCGACAACCCGGCGATATTGAGCGCGGTGCTGGCTTTTCTGGCCGATCATGAGCCGGACCTGGTCGCCTGCGCCGAGGCGATCGACACGCGCCCCGACCTATTGATCGCCGCGCAGGAGAGTTTGAGCCGATGACCCGCCCATTGATCATCACCGATTGCGACGAGGTGCTGTTGCACATGGTCGTGCCGTTTCGCGCCTGGCTGGACGAGACGCATGATGTGCATTTCAACATGCATGATCGCGGTTTTGCCGAAGCGTTGCGGCACAAGGATAGCGGCCTTGTGATCGAGCGTGAGCGGGTATGGGCGTTGCTGGTCGAATTTTTCGATACCGAAATGCACCGGCAAGCGCCGATTTCAGGCGCGGTCGAGGCGCTGGGGCGGCTGGCGCAGGTCGCCGACATCGTCGTGCTGACCAATATTGGCGAGCGTCATCATCAATTGCGGGTCGAGCAGCTGGCCAGCCATGGGATGGGCCTGCCGGTACACTGGAATGCGGGGCCAAAGGGCCGCCCGCTGGCCCGCATCGTGGCGGAGCGTGCGCCTAGTGTGGCGTTGTTCATCGACGATCTGGCCGAACATCATGAATCGGTCGCACGCCATGCGCCCGGCGTGTGGCGGCTGCATATGGTGGGTGAGCCGGAAATTGCCCCAACGGTGGCCCCCGCCCCCGGCGCTCATGCGCGGATAGACGATTGGGCGGCGGCAGAACGCTGGATCATGGAAAAGCTGGCCGCGGGGCCGGCACCGACCGAAACACTGACTACAGACGGAGCCTTATCATGAGCATCGACGCCCGCCTTGCCGAACTTGGCATCACCCTTCCCCAGGCCGCAGCCCCGGTCGCGGCCTATGTGTCGAGCGTGGAGGCCAATGGCCTGCTGCATATTTCCGGGCAGATTTCGCTGGCCCCCGACGGGCTGATGACCGGACGACTGGGCGAAGATCGCGAGCTGGATTATGGCGTCGCGGCGGCGCGCATCTGCGGCCTCAATCTGATCGCGCAGATGAAGGCGGCGCTCGGCAGCCTCGACCGGGTCGAGCGGGTGGTGAAGCTGGGCGCATTCATCGCCAGCGCACCATCCTTTACCGACCAGCCCAAGGTCGCCAATGGCGCGTCCGAACTGATGGTCGAGATATTTGGCGATGCCGGCAAGCATGCCCGCAGCGCCGTGGGCGTGCCGGTATTGCCGCTGGGCGCGGTGGTGGAAATCGACGCGATCGTGCTGGTTCGCGCCGCTAACTGACGCTTGCCCTTGCGCAACAGCGGGCGCGACCCAATTTTCCGGTCTGTGACCCATGCCGCCAGACCCGATTCCGTGAAAGCGCGCCGATGAGCGATGTCGTCGTGCGCATCGCGGCGGGGGTAGCCGACCTGCCGCGCGACCAGTGGGATGCCTGCGCAGGGTCCGGTAATCCGTTTGTCAGCTGGGATTTTCTGAGCGCGCTGGAACGGTCGGGCAGCGTGGGCGAAGGGACCGGCTGGCAGCCCCTGCCGCTGCTGATCGACGGGGCGGATGGACAGATTGCCGCCGCCGCGCCGCTCTATGCCAAGAGCCACAGCCAGGGCGAATATGTGTTCGACCATGGCTGGGCCGATGCCTGGGAACGGGCGGGCGGGCGCTATTATCCCAAGATCCAGATCGCCGCACCTTTCTCCCCCGTGCCCGGTCCCCGGCTGCTGCTGCGCGACAAGGGGCTGGCCCCGGCACTGATCGCGGGGATCGAGACGCTGGTGGAACGCAACCGGCTGTCGTCGGCCCATGCGACCTTTGTGGCACCGGAACAGATCGCACATTTCGAGGCGGCGGGCTGGCTGATCCGTGAGGACAGCCAGTTTCACTGGTCCAATCGCTGCTATGGCTGTTTCGATGATTTTCTGGCCGACCTGTCGAGCGCCAAGCGCAAGACCATCCGCAAGGAACGTGCGCGGGCAGTGGAGGGGCTGGAGATCGTCCATCTGACCGGCCAAGACCTGACCGAAGCCCATTGGGACATATTCTGGGATTTTTATCAGGATACCGGCGCGCGCAAATGGGGGACGCCCTATCTGACGCGGTCCTTCTTCTCGCTGCTGGGCGAGACGATGGCCGACCGTGTGCTGTTGATGCTGGCGCTGCGCGAGGGGCAGGCGATTGCGGGCGCGCTCAACCTGATCGGTGCGGATACGCTCTATGGCCGCTATTGGGGCTGTAACGCGGAGGTGCCGAACCTCCATTTCGAGCTATGCTATTATCAGGCGATCGACGTCGCGATCGCGCGTGGCCTTGGCCGCGTGGAGGCGGGGGCGCAGGGCGGGCACAAGCTGGCGCGCGGCTATGCCCCCGAACCGACATTTTCCGCCCATTTTATTCCCGATCCCGGCTTTCGCCGCGCGGTAGCCGATTTCCTGACCGCAGAGCGGGCGGGCGTGCAACAGGACCGGCAATGGCTGGCCGGGCGGACGCCGTTCAGGAAAGGGGATTAGGCCGCGCGAACCTGGGTGCTGGCGATCCACGCACGGGCCTGACGCTGGGCCTCGGCGATTTCGCGGGCGGTCATTTCCTCGGCAATTTCAGCGCGCATCGCCTGGCCCTCTTCACTGCCGCCAAGGGCCGCCAGATTGAACCATTTATGCGCCTCGATCAGGTCGATCGGCATATCGCCGGTGCCGCAGCTGAAGGCGACGCCCAGATCGAAACAGGCCTCTGCCGATCCGCCAGCCGCCCGCGCCATCCGGCTATCACTTAGAAATTGCGCACTCTTGATACTATTGCCCATGACCCTGTTCCCTTTTCCAACGCTAACCCAATGGACGACAACCCTTGTTCTTTTTCCACAGGGGGCAGGTTGGACCGGCAGCTGCTAAAAAATGGTTAACGGCTTTGGGCACATATCGGGCCGGACTCGCGATGTTCCGGGAGCAGGCAAGGTTAACGCGGGTCGGGCGACGCGATGAAGCGTGGCAGATAAGGACTGGCATCGGCGCGTCATAATCCCCATAGCCGCTGGCATGGCCCAAACTCTCCCTTCCGCTAGCGCGCCTGCGGGCAAGGACATCCAGTTCCGCGAATTCGTGCTGCTGTGCGCCTGCCTGATGGCGATGAACGCGCTGTCGATCGACCCGATGCTGCCCGCTTTGCCCGCCATCGGCCGCGATCTGGCGATCGCGCAGCCCAATGACCGGCAACTGGTCATCAGCGTCTATTTTATCGGACTGGGCGTCGGCTCCTTGCTGTTTGGCGTCCTGTCCGACCGTTATGGTCGCAAGCAGGTTCTGGGCTGGGCGATGGTCCTGTTCATCCTGTCGTCCATGGCCTGCGCCGCGGCGCAGAGCTTCCCGATGATGCTGATCGGCCGCACCTGCGCCGGCTTTTTTGCCGGGGCGAGCCGCGTCATCACCGTCGGCATCGTGCGCGACCGGTTTCGCGGCGATGCGATGGCGCGGGTGATGTCGCTGATCTTTGCAGTGTTCATGCTGATCCCGGTGATGGCCCCCAGTTTCGGGCAGGCTATTCTGTGGATCGCACCATGGCGCTGGATCTTCTGGGCGCTGGCGATATTGGCGAGCCTGATCCTGCTATGGATGATCATGCGGATGCCCGAAACATTGCGGCCCGAAAACCGGATGCGGATCACGGTCAGCACCCTGTTGCACACGGTTGGCACGATCATGCGGACGCGCAGTTCGATCGGTTATATGCTGGCCAGCGGCGTGGTGATGGGCGGGCTGATCGGCTTCATCCTGTCGGTCCAGCAGATCTTCTTCGACATTTTCAAGGCCGAGCAGTTCTTTCCGATCGCCTTTGCCGCGATGGCCGGGTGCATGGGGATCGGCAGTCTGGTCAACAGTCGGCTGGTGTCGCGCTTTGGCGCCCGGCGGCTGAGTCAAGGCGCGCTGATCGCCTTCATCCTGATCGCCATCATCCATCTGGCCGTCATCCTGTCCGGGCGGGAGACGATCATGACCTTCATGCTGTTGCAGGCGATGACGATGCTGACCGTCGCCTTCACCGCGTCCAATTTCAGCGCGATCTCGATGGAGCCATTCTCGAAAGGCGCAGGCGTCGCATCCTCCTTTCAGGCATTCCTGACCACCGGCCTGTCGGCGACGCTTGGCAGCATCGTCGGTGCCGCCTTCAACGGTACCACCCTGCCGCTGACCATGGGGCTGCTGGTCTTTGGATCGTTGAGCTTCCTGATCGTGATCTGGGCGGAGCGCGGCAAGCTGTTCACCCGGCCCAATAATCGCGGGCTGCGCGACGTCGAGTTCGAGGCCATGCACTGATGAAGCCGAAGCCATAAAAAACGGGGCGGTTTTACCCGCCCCGTTATTTGTGTCGATCAGGCGTCCTGCCCGCCCGGCGTATGCACGCCGGGCAGCGGCGGCACCGGCTGGGGCGGGATGCCCGCATCCAGTTCCGGCACGTCGCTCACACCGCGCCCGACATGGCTGCGGCTGCGGCTATAGGCGAAATAGACGATCAGGCCGACCGCTGCCCAGCCCACGAACATCAGCTTGGTTTCGACGCCCAGGCTCCAGAACAGATACATGCAGCCCAGGATCGCGATCGGCGCGGTGACCATGATCGCGGGGGTGCGGAAGGGCCGCTTGCGCGACGGATCGGTGCGACGCAGCACCAGCACCGCGATCGACACGGCAGCAAAGGCGAACAAGGTGCCGGAGTTGGAGATGTCCGCAAGGATGCCGACCGGGAAGAAGGCGGCGAACAGCGCGACGAAGATGCCGGTCAGGATGGTGATGACATAGGGCGTCTTGTAGGTCGGATGGACTTTGGAGAACATGGCGGGGAGCAGGCCATCGCGGCTCATGACGAAGAAGATGCGGGTCTGGCCGAACATCATCATCAAAATGACCGAAGGCAAGGCAAGACCAGCGGCCAGGCCGAGCAGATTGCCGATCTGGGGCCAGCCGATTTCACGCAGGGTCCAGGCCAGCGCCTCCTTCGAGCAGGTGACAGCCTCGGTGCCAGCGGCAGCCAGCGCGGCGCATTGTTGCGACAGGGCGGTCGAACCGGGGGCAAGGGCGATGCCGCCTTCGCCAATCGGGATGCCGCCTGCCGTGACCGGCTGCGCGCCGACAGTGCCGATGACGCCAGCAGCCACGAGCATGTAGAAGATGGTGCAGATGCCAAGCGAACCGATCAGGCCGATCGGCATGTTACGCTGGGGGTTTTTGGTTTCCTCGGCCGCGGTGGAGACGGCATCAAAGCCGACATAGGCGAAAAAGATCGAGGCGGCGGCGGCCGAAATGCCGGAAAAACCAAGCGGGGCGAAGGGGGTGAACTTCTCCATATTCATGACCGGCAGCGCCAGCACGATGAACAGGGTCAGTGCCGCAACCTTGATCAGCACCAGCACGGCATTGACCGACGCGCTTTCCTTGGTGCCGATCACCAGCAGCCAGGTGACCAGACCGGCGATCAGCATCGCGGGCAGGTTGACCATGCCGCCATCAAACGGTCCCCGCGTCAGCAGATCGGGAATGTCGAGATGGAATGTATGTTCGATAAGACCGACGACATAGCCGGACCAGCCGACCGATACCGCGCCCGCCGCAACGGCATATTCCAGGATCAGCGCCCAGCCGACCATCCAGGCGATCAATTCGCCCATCACCGCATAGCTATAGGTATAGGCGGAGCCGGATACCGGCACCATCGCCGCCATTTCAGCGTAACAGAGCGCGGCGACCGCGCAGACGAACCCGGCGATGACGAAGGCGAGCATCATGCCCGGCCCCGCCTTTTGCGCGGCTTCGGCGGTCAGCACGAAAATACCCGTACCAATGACGGCCCCGATGCCGAGCATGGTGAGCTGGAATGCGCCCAGCGAGCGATGCAGCGATTTCTTCTCCGCCGTCGCCAATATGGCGTCGAGAGATTTTACGCGCCCGAATATCATGAATGGAACCCTTTATCTTGCGATGCCTTGCCCCGGCGGCCGGATCACCCGCCCCCTTTTGCTATGGGAGCGGAGACTATCGCCTAATCGCGCGCGCGCAAGTATGTTGCGTCACCGCGACATGACCATCCTGGGTCAGACGATAAGGAGCCATGATGATCGACCTGCTGACAGCGCCCGGCCTGCACGATGTGCCCCATGGTTTTGCCGGGCGGCGCGGCGGCGTGTCGATGGGCATTCATGCCGGGCTGAATGTCGGTCTGGGATCGCAGGATGATCGCGCGGCGGTGTTGCGCAACCGGGAACTGGCGCGCGACGCGGTGATGCCCGGCGCGCAACTGGTGACGGTGCATCAGGTCCATTCGCCCGATGTCGTCACGGTCAGCGGCGCGATAGCGGATGCGGAGCGCCCTGCGGCGGATGCGATGGTGACGGATCGGCCGGGGCTGCTGCTGGGCATATTGACCGCCGACTGCGTGCCGGTGCTGTTTGCAGACGATGCGGCGGGGGTGGTTGGCGCGGCGCATGCGGGATGGAAGGGCGCGATTGGCGGGGTGACAGACCGGACCATTATGGCGATGGAGGCTCTGGGTGCACGGCGCGACCGGTTAGCCTGTGCGATCGGTCCCTGTATCGGGCGAGCCTCCTATGAGGTGACGCTGGATTTTGCCGAACGGTTCGAGCGGGATGACCCGGACAATGCGCGCTTCTTCGCCGCGGGACGGCTGGGCCATGTGCAGTTCGACATCGCGGCCTATGTCGCGTCGCGGCTGGCGGCGGCGGGGGTTGGGCGGATCGACCTGCTGGAGGAGGACACCTATAGCCAGCCGGATCGCTTTTTCAGCTATCGCCGGTCCTGCCATCGGGGCGAGGCGGATTATGGGCGGCAGGTTTCGATGATTGGCCTGGCGGGATGATGGAGCGGGCACCATGAAGCGCTTGCGGGGCGCAAAAGCCAGTCCGGCGCGAAGGCTTATGGCAGCTTCTTTACATAGCCGCCGCCGCTCGGAAGGTATTTTTACACCAAATTGGTCGACAGACTTGCAATATTATTTCAACGACACCCCATATGGTTGGCGTTAAAATCATGAAAGGTGCCTGTTCGCACTTGCAGTAATGCGCAAGCACCGGATCGGTATAGTCATAGACCAACCCTCCGGTGAATCGCGCAATAGTGCAAGCGTCACCGACTTATCCGTGAGCAGAAACCCAAATATTTGATATTCGGCAGTTTTACTGCAAGCCGGTCAATATTATCGTGCCAATCCCGATCCAAAGCGCGGCCGAAACACTCGCTGTGATCAAAAAACGAGACGCATATCTGTGCGGCATTGAATTCAACATACGACCTCTCCGTAATATGGTTTTCTTTTATCCTTAGCATAGGTTTTTTTCTCGTACAGCTACCCAACGATTTTTGTGCATAAAGTTTCCGTTCCGAGACACGGCGAACCGGCTCCGCGTGGCCGGTATCTGCCATGGAAATGCGGCTATGTTCGTAGCTATACTGTTCAAAACAGGCGATGAATTGATGCAGGACGATGCCGGACCAATCGTCTCCGGATCGGGTCCAAAAAAATATGATCCAGGCTGGCCAGAGTGCCGGAAGCCCGACGACAATGCCTAATTGACAGAGTTTACCGCCCGCCCGACGCACAGCAAATCGCTCATGCCCAATGACAGGCGTGAAACTGTGATGACGGTCGCGCTTCGCGCTCGCCGTCAGCCGGGAAAGGGCAGCGCCCGAGGACGCGGACCGGCAGAAATGGAGGGGCGTCCCCCACTCCGGTTGTTCAGGAACCGGATCGCACCCGTTCCCTGCATGGAGCGCAGCTTGCCCGCCTCCCGGCTGAACTGATTGTCGGAAATGGCGATATCCGACGAATAAAGGGCCACCGCCGCGCGGGGATGATTGCGGCCAAGTTCTATCACCGCGCCATAGCCCTGGGACACATCCAGATAATTGCCGCTGATTTCGGCGCGTTGGGCCGCCATGATGTTGACCGCGCGCTTGCCCACGCCCTGAACCACATTGCCGGTCACGCGGACATTGCGCACCTCATACCCTTCATGGCCGGGGCGCGGTGCCATGCGGGGACTGGTCCAGCCGCCCACCAGCACGCCGTCGGACAGGATGTCACTGATCCTATTCGCATCGATCAGGATCTGATCGCTGCCCCCCTTGACCGATATCGCCCCGGTCCTCGATTCCACCTTCGACACGCTATTGTGGGAAATCCGGCCGTTGGTGATGCCCAGCAGGTCGATGCCTTCATCATAGCAATTGGTGATGCTGTTGTCGGCAACCACGACATTGGTGCCGCCATTGATCTTCACGCCGTCTTCCATAGGGTTGTCGATGACATTGCCATAGACCGCGATATTGTTGACGGTATCCTGGTAATCATATCCATTCTGGCTGAACTGGATGCCATTATGGCCCCCGGTGACATGGAAGCCCTGTACCAGGACATTTTCGGTCCCGCCGCCGCCGATCGCCGCCCATTTGCCTTCGCGCGGCGCCACGATGCGGGCCGCCTGCGGGCCATCGGCCGACACCAGCCAGATGGGCGCATCGGGCGTGCCGCTCACTTTTTTGGGAAAGAGGATATTTTCATGATAGGTGCCCGCCTTCACCATGATGGCCGTGCCGGGCCGGGCGATCATCACCGCATCGCCGATCCGGGCAAAGGGACGGTCGCGGCTACCGTCGCCCGCCTCTGCCGGCGCGTCAGCTGATACCCAGACAAAGCGCAGCGGCTTTGCCTTTGCGAACACCGCCGCATCCAGCGCGGCAGGCGGCAATGCCGGCAGCACGTCCGCGTCCATGCGCAATGCCGCGATATCCTGCTGCGTGGCAAGCGCGCGCTCGCCCAGGACGTTGGGATCGTTGGCCGATGCGACGTAAAGGCCGGTGACAGCGGTCAGGACGATACCTGCAATTGCAAAATGGTTCATCGCTTCCCTCTTCGATCGTCAAACAGCGCGCGGTGCCTGCCGGACCCAGGCGCATTTTACACGGAAAGGACGATGATGCACGCGCCCTGCATTTTGATGGTTAACCGGTGATTTACAGGCATCGACTCTGGTGTATAGAAGCCGGTGACCATGATACGTCAGGCCGCTTGGGGGTTTCAATTGAAACATTACTTCTGGATTGTGGCGACAGCCGCGGTCACATCCATCCCCGCAGCGGGTCGTGCGCAGGAAATTCCCGACGATGTCGGGGTCGCGGCGCGTGTCCCTGACGAGTTCAAGCCTATTGGCGGCCGGATCGGCACCGTATTTATCTATCCGGCCCTGACCTACGACCTGACCGGGACCGACAATGTCGTGGCATCGGATGCAGACCGCAGGGGCGACGCCTATGTGACGGTGGCCCCCCGTGTCACGATCGCCCGCAACAGCCAGCAATCGAGCCATGTGGTCCAACTGTTCAACGCCAATCGTTTTCATTTCGATACGAAGGATGAGAATTTTTCGGAATTCGGCGTCCTGACGCGCAATCGCTGGGGCGCGGTCGACAGTGCCAACATCACCCTGGAAGCATCCGCCCAACGCGAAGTGGATCAACGCACGGGGCGCAACAATGTCACACTGTCGCGCTCGCCCGTCCATCATGGGCGTTTCGACGGCGAACTGGCTTATGCATTTTCCGCTGGCCGGTTCAGCTATCGTTTCGGCGTCCATGCAAGGCGCGTCGATTTCGCCGACGCCAGGAGCCGTACCGGCACTGTCATAGACCAGGACTTTCGCGACTATACGCAAGTGGGCGGAAACGCCCGGCTCGGCTATCGCCTGCGCGAGGGGGTCAACCTTGTCGGCCAAGTCGATTATGACCGTTTCTATTATGACCTTGGGCCGGGCGAACCGGGCTTTCCATCGGGCCTGGCGCCCGACCGCAATTCCTATCGCGTGAAGGGTGAAGTCGGCCTTGGCTTTGACATAAGCCAGCGTTTGTACGGCGTTGCGACGATCGGCTATCTCACGCGCAATTATCGCAAGCAGATTCCGCAACTCCGTGATGTCAGCAGCCTGTCCTATAATATCAACCTGCTGTGGAATCCGACCGAATATCTGACGGTCCGGGTAAATGGCCTGCGCGATATTCAGGAAACCGCATCGCCGCTCGTGGCCGGTGACCAGTTCACCCGCGGCACGGTGGCTGTCGACTATATGCCCACGCCCGCTCTGCTGTTTACGGCCAGTGCCAACGCGGTCCATTATAATCCCGTCGGCGTGACCACCGGCAATGCGACGGAATATGGCGGCAGCCTGCTTGGGCGCTATCGCCTGAACCGCCGATGGTCCGTCACATCGCGCCTTTCCTATAATGGCCGCGACACCAATTCGCCGGTCGACAGTTTCGATGGCGTCTGGCTCAGCATGGGCGTCGTTCTGACGCTGTAAGCCGCGCCCCGCTCAGCGGCACTTCTTGCGCTGCTGTGTTTAATCGGGTTCAACGCGCGCTACAGTCTTTGCTATACCGGACACGCCGACGCCATCCGTTCCAAAACCGCTCTGGAGCGCGCTGCGTTGAATCGGACGCAAGACGCGCGCTCTAGTTTTTTCTTTTCGCATCGTTTTTAGCGGAAAAACCGGTCCCCACTTTTCCGCACGATGCTCTAGTCGTGCCGGAAGGCCCGATAAAGCTGGTCCCTCAATGGCTTGACCAAATAGCTCAGCATCGATCGCTCGCCGGTCTTGATAAAGGTTTCCACGGGCATACCGGGTTTCAGCTTCAAACCGCCCAGCTTTTTCAGTTCGTCCCGCGTCACCTGAACGCGCGCGACATAATAGGGCATCCCGTTACGTTCATCGGTGCGGCGGTCACCGGAAACATAGGCCACGGTTCCGGCGATTTCGGGCGTCGTGCGCATATTGAACGCGGAAAAGCGCAACATGGCCGGCTGTCCTGGGCTGACCTGGTCGATATCGGCAATGCCGATGCGCGCGGTAACCTCCAGATCGTCGCCATCCGGGATCAGCTCGATCAACGTTTCGCCCGCTGGCACGATCCCGCCGATGGTGGTGAATTTGATCTTGTCCACCACACCGTCGGATGGCGCGCGGATGGCATTGCGTTCATCGTCCGTCATCGCGGTGATGTTGTTGCGGCGCAGTTCGATAAGTTGCGCCTGGACGGTGGCGAGATCGGTTCCCGCCTGCCCGCTGAGGTCCGACGTGATCGATATGCCCTGCTGGCTGATTTCCGACAGGCGCGCCCGCGCCTGCGCCGCCTGCACCCGCGCTTCGGCCGCGCTGCTGTGCGATGCGATGGCAGCCCGTTCGAGCGATCTCAGCTTGTCGAGCGTCGTATAGCGCTTTTCCCACAACATCCGGGTAGCCGCCAACTGATCGTCCATCAGCGCGGCCTGCTTTTCCAGCGAGATGACCTGATCCTCAAAACCGGCGATCTGCGTCTGGGTCTGGCGAATCCGTTCCTGGACCTGCTGTTCCTGGCCACCGCGTGAGGCCCGGCGGAACGCAAAGGCGCGTTGTTCGACGCGCATGATTTCCGCGACGGCAGGGTCCTTGGCGCGCGAACGCAGCGATGCCGGGAAAATGATTGCCGGCAGTCCGTCCCGCTCCGCAATCAGCCGCGCCTCGCGCGCTTCGAGCTGATCGATATTGGCGCCGGTCATGGCCGCTGATGCCGAACTCACCCGATTGTCGAGTGCCATCAGCAACTGCCCCTTCTTGACATGCGTGCCTTCGCGCACGGGCAAATCCTTGATGACCCCGCCAGTGGGGTGGCCAATCTGCCTGACGCGGCTTTCGACCGTCACTTCCCCAGAACCGATAACGGCGCTTGCCATCGGCAGAAAAGCCGCCAGGCCGCCCAGTACGATGACGAGTATGCCCATCAGCAGCATGGCGTGGCGCAGGCTACGCATCAACTTGACGGCCGGTGTCTGTTCCACAGGACGATCGGGGCGCTGGTCGGTGATCAGATAATACATGCCGAAATCCCTGTCGATCTGCTATGCGGCGCCAGCCGACGAAATTACCGCGGGTTTTTCGTCCGTGCGGGGCGGGACCGGCGCGGGCAGCTTCATCTTTTCCATCACCTTATCACGCGCGCCGAACAGCTGCATCTGGCCGTTCGACATGACGAGAAGATGCGTGACATGGGTCAATATATTGGATCGGTGCGCAACGATAATCGCAATCGCATTGCGCGCGCGCGCTGCCTGGATCGCCGCCCCCAGCGCATCTTCGCCATTGGCATCGAGGTTGGAATTGGGTTCATCGAGCGCGATCAGGAAAGGATCGCCGTAAAGCGCCCGCGCCAACGCCACGCGCTGCCGCTGCCCGGCGGACAAATTGCCGCCATTGGTGCCAAGGGGATGATTATACCCCTTGGGCAGCTTGACGATCAGGTCGTGGACATCGGCCGACTTGGCGGCGGCGATGATGTCTTCGGAACGGGCGTCGGGGTCGAAACGCCCGATATTCTGCGCGATCGTGCCATCGAACAGGTCGGTCATCTGCGGCATGAAGCCGATATGCGCGCCCAATATGTCCGGGTCCCACTGATCGATCGAAGCACCGTCCAGCCTGACCGCGCCACGCAATGGCGCCCATATCCCCACAAGTCCGCGCAAAAGGCTGGACTTGCCCGAACCCGACGCGCCGATAATCCCCAGCACATCGCCTGCCGCCAATGTGAAGCTGACATCGTTGACGGTCACCTTCTTCGCACCGGGCGGCCCCAGCGTCAGCCCTTCCACCGACAGCCGGTTGGAAGGCGCGGGCAGTTCCATGGTCGGCATCGGGGCCGGCACTTGTTTGAGCATCGCGTCCAGCCGCTTCCAGGCCTGGACGCATCCGGTCATGCCCTTCCAGTTGCTGATGACTGCCTCGACCGGCGCCAGCGCGCGCGCGCTCAAAATCGAACCGGCAATGATCACGCCGCCAGACGCCAGATTGTCGATCACCAGCGCGGCACCGGCCGCCAACATCAGGGATTGGAGCAGCATACGGAAGGTCTTGCTCAACCCCTGCATCCGCCCGCCCACGTCCGCCAGCCGATCGGTGGAGCGGACAAAGGCGGCGGATGCGTCCTCCCACGACTGCCTGGCACGTCGGTGCATACCCAGGGCATAAATGACTTCGGCATTGCGCCGGCACATTTCGATCAGCATCGCGCGGCTGGAGCCGATCTGCGTAGCCTTCATCGTCGCCGATTTGGTCATACGGTCGGCGGCCAGCATGATGGCGATCAGGACCAAAACGCCGACCATCGCCATGACGCCGAGCGTCCAGTGGAACATGAACAATACGGCCAGGTAGAGAAGAACCCATGGCAGATCGAGCAAGGCGAGCGGCCCTGACCCGGAAACATAGGATCGGATCGCATCCAGATCGCGCGCGGCCTGCGTCCCTTCGGGCATTTCGCGCCGCCGCAATTCCATTTTAGTGATGACGTCGAATACGCGCGGCGTCACTTCCCGGTCGACCAGCGCGCCGATCTGGATCATCGCCCTGGACCGCAACAGGTCCAATATCCCCTGAAAGCAATAGACAATAGTGATGATGATCAACAGGCCGACAAGCGTCGGGATGCTACGACTCGGCAAAACCTCATCATAGACCAGCAGCATGAAAAACGATCCGCCCAGCATCAGGATATTCAGCACAGCGCTGATTATGCTGATCTGTCCTATGGCGAAGCGGAAACGACGCAGCGCCGAACCGATTTCCGATTCCGAATCAAATACCTTCAGCATCAATTTGTCCTGCATCAAGCCGAAAGCCGCCCTGGCCGACTTGGCGTCTTATGAACAGAGTTCTACATATTCTGGCCGGAACGAGAAAGCGTGTTCGTGGGAAGCTGCCAGAATTCCCGCGTTACCCATCTGGCTCCGAACATAGTTAGATGATTTGCGTCGAAATATAATGAACGCCCTTCACGCGCGAGCGAACACCATTGGAGGTTGCATAGCTTGTCAGAGGGAAGAAGCACAGCGATATCCGATGGCACCTTGCGGGCGAACCAGGTCAATGTGGCACGGTCCGCCGCTTCCCACGCCGCGCGGGATATGCGCGGGGCGCCGCCGCTGGCTAGATGGGTGGGGACGTCGAATCCAGGCAAAGGGACTGGGCCGACGATGCGCACGGTCTTTCCAGCCCGCCTGAGCATCGCGATCGTTCGATCCAGCCCTTCAAAGAAGCCGGGCGCATCCTGATAGGTGTGATAGCGCATTGCCAGCACGACCGTCTTTATCGGTTGCGCAGCGATCCAGTCCGCCACCTGCCGGTTATGCGCCATGCAGCCTGCACGATAGGGGTCGTCAAAGCCGAGCGCCGGGGGGCAATGGGAATAGGTGATCTGGGTAATCTTATGGTCGCCGACGGCCAGCGCCTTGGCCAACTCCACACCATGACTGTCGCCCCAAAGTATAGCCTGGCTTGCCCCGGCGCCCAGCACGCAGGAACGATCGATCGGCAAGTCATGGCCTTCGTCCCGGTGGCACCGTCCCCGCTGCGGGCTGACATCATAACGGCCATTATCATAGGCGATCGTCGGAGCCGCAAAGCGTTCTGGCCAGCCATGCCTGGCCCATAGCGCCGCGCTGCCCACTAGCAGGATCAGCGCGCCAAGCCCCGCCAGCATGAACAATCGGGCGCGGCTGACCCGTTCCTTTTTCCGAAATGGCTGTTCGACCCAGAAATAGGATAAAGTCGCCGCCGCCACGGACAGGCCGACGATGATCGCAGACCCCGCCGCGCCCAGCGTGAACAGGCCCAGGAACCGGCCATAAACGACTATCGGCCAATGCCACAGATATAAGGAATAGGAGATCAGGCCGATCGCGACGGGCAATCGCATCGACAGCAGCCTGCCGACAAATGTGCCCGGCGCGCTGTGTAACAGGGCGACGCTGCCCAAAACCGGCAGGAGTGCGGCATAGCCGGGAAAAGGCGTCTGGTCGGTGAAGCGGAAGATCGCAATCAGGATCGCGCCGGCGCCGGCCAGGCTCACGACTTCGCGCGCCAAAGGCGACCGGATCTGCGGCACGGCACCCAGTGCGAGCAGCGAACCGGCCAATAATTCCCAGGCGCGACTATGGATCAGGTAAAAGCTTGCATCGGGATAGGGCGCAGTCAGGACGATGCATGCCACAAGGGACGCGATCGCCATGATGGCGATGACCGGCAGGCGATAACGCGGCGCATAGCGTGCCAGCAGAAACAGGATAACCGGAAAGAAGATGTAAAACTGCTCCTCGACACCCAGCGACCAGGTGTGCAGCAGCGGCTTTTGTTCGGAATCCCCGGAGAAATATCCTGATTTTCGCCAGAAGATGATGTTGGACACGAACAACAGGGTGCCGACGACCGTGCCCGGCAGCTCACGCAGGAAACTGGGCAGCAGGATGGCGATGCCGCCCAGCAATACGGCGAGCAAAAGCACGAACAGGGCGGGAAAGATGCGCCGGATGCGCCGTTCGTAAAAGGTGACGAGCGAAAAACGCCCGGCATCAATGTCCTTGGCCAGGATGGATGTGATCAGATATCCCGAAATGACGAAAAATATATCGACACCGACATAACCACCGTCGAAACCAGCCACATGCGCATGGAATAGTACAACGGGCAGCACCGCGAGTGAACGAAGGCCATCGATATCCCTGCGGTAGATCATCTATCTGCTCGCCCCCCAAAGGCATCAAATGCCGGCCACCTGTCGATAGTCGGACGCGCGCGCCACATCCATCCTGCCATTAAGGCGCTTGCGTATTAAACTGGTACAGGGAAGGCCAACCATCCGACTGACAGCCCCTTCTCCTATGTCCTGAACCTTGCCTTTGCAGGGATGCAACCGCTTTGCAATCCATGCGCGCAAGCGACCGGATGCCGGGAAGAAAAGGTGCCATGAAATCGCAGCGTGGCCGCAAGCGCCACGGCCGGGCGCACTTGACGGCAACGCCGCTCAGGCCGGATTGGCTCGACCAGGCGAGCCAGCATGACATTGGCCGGAAAAGAAAATTGCCGCTGACTCTGGTGGGATCATATCCCCCAGCGCCAGCGGCAATTCACTGTTCACATGATCAAGGTTGGCAAATCGGCTGGTGCAGCCTGTTTCATCCACACCTGCCGAGTCGCACACCTAAATCAGGGAAGGATGTCAGCCAGTTCGTAGGTCTTGTACGCGCCATTTTCCCAGAACTTCAGAGCTTCGATGTTCTTGAGAATGTCACGACCGTCGCTACCGACATTGTCGATGATCACAACTTCGCCGCGATCGTTCAGATAGATGGTGTAATCGCTCAGCGCGCCACGATATTGGGCGGTGTCATAGTCCGCGCCGCCATTGAGGTCGTCGTCGCCGTCACCACCGAACAGCAGGTCGTTGCCTTGGTTGCCCGTGATGCCGTCGTTGCCAGAGCCGCCGGAGATGGAGTCATCCCCCAACCCACCACGAATCCGATCGTCACCGTCGCCACCCAAAATCTGGTCCGCTGCGTCAGTGCCGGTCAGATCGTCTGCGGTGTTGCCGTTACCGGGCGTACCTTTAATGACTGCCATAAGACATCTCCTGTTAATTTAATTGTTGCTCAACTGCTGCGCCCGCGAATTTAGTTCACTGCTTCAAGCGGTTATAGCTGGCGACGTTTGCCGCCTCGTTGTCCGCGGGCCGTTAGTAACTTGGTAACTATAGCGCGTCAATGCTTCGCCATTACGCTATTGCGAGATTGCCTCTATTTGAGACAGCTAACACAAATTGTAATAATTCCCCCGACAAGGCTTCGCCCTGTTCCGACTCTCTGCCAGCCGACTCGGCATCCACAGCCGAGGACTGTACGCCCAGGTGGGAAGCGGCCTGAAACGCGGGATTTTCAGAGTTACGGAAGCCACGCAACGCCTAGCTTTAGCCATAGGCAGCGATGGCAGGACTGTGCTGATTCTATCGCTCTACCATTGTCAAGTCATTTCATGAATTTTCGCACTTGCAAAATTTACATGAAAATAAATTTAACTTCGTGCTGCAGTCAATATTTTACGCACTATGTCGCCGGTGCCGATCGCAATCCGCCCTTGCCCAGTCCGGTGATGGCAAGCAGATTCAGGCGAGCGACGATCGCATATCCAATAAGCGAAAAGACGAGGCCGGACGCCGAAACAATCAGGATTCGCATGTCCAGATTCAAATCCGGCGCAACGCGGTTCAGCACGACGCGCGATGCCGACATCGGCAAGATATGCAGGACATAGATTGGCATAGACCGTTGGCCGACCCACCCCAGCATCCGGCCCACGCCATGGCCTGCAATGCTTCTGGCCAGCGCCAGCAGGACGATGATCCCCGCAAAGCCGCCGGGAACCAGCCAGCCGGAATAGAGGCTGACCCCCTTTTCAAATCCCAGCCAGATCGTGGCGCCGAGCACGATCAGTGCGATCGGCCATCCCTTCCCCGTCATCTGCGACCGGTTGGTGGACAATATGACGCCTGCAATGAAGAATATTCCGAAATGGCAGTAACGGGCAAAGGTTTCCCGCATCGGAAAGACATCGACCAGGCCACATGCCACGACGGCGGTCAGCAACCAGAAGGAGATATTCCTGGTTACTGCCATGCACAGGAAGAATAGAAACAACGCGCCCAGAAACCAGAAATGCATGGCCGGAAAAAATAATATGCGCCACAGCCCGTCCATCGGAACAGGCTTGTTAACATAAGATGCCATGACATTGTTGATGAGGATATAGATGAGCGACCATAGCACGGCTGGCCACCAGGTCGTCGCCAGCTTATCCCACAGATAGGCAGTCCTGCCTTTTTTCAACGCGCGCGGTACCCAATAGCCTGACGCTACGAAGAAAAAGGCCATGTGGAATATATAGACGCTATAGTCGAGCAGCGGCCACAGCGATCCCGCGCCCGCCGTTCCGGCGTTGAGAAAGCCCCGATAGGCATGGAAGATCACGACGAGCAGGATCGCTATGCCCCGTCCCACGTCCAGATGGGCGAGTCGCGGCCGCTCCGGCGCGCTCTGGACGGTGTCCGCCGCGCCTTGGGCCGATGAGGCCTCGATCGCTGGGCCGCTCATTTGCCCGACTCCATGTTGTTGCTGCTCTTGTTCCGCCCAGCACGCCCCATAAGGTCCGCCAGATGGCCGCGTATCCACAACAGGAAAATCAGCGTGGTGGAAATGACAAGGTACAGCATCTTTGCTCCCTCCCATGGCCAGTCGAACGCCATGTCGGTTCGCAGCGACATCGCCAGCGCGGGCAGGAACACGATCATCAGGCCGCACAGGGACGATGAAAGCGTAAGTTCATTATCCTCATAGCGGCGCACGACCGCCCGCCCGGCCAGAAGCCCGAGGGTGGAAACCAGCGCGACGGCCCAGGCGACGCCCTGCACGCCCCACTGGCCGCCCGCAAAATAGGCCGCGGCCAGGGAAGACGCGGATGTTGTGATGGTCACAACCGAAACAGCCACGGTCCGCTTGAGGAACAGGAGCTGACGTTGCTGAAACTGCGACTGGATCTGGACATAGGATGCCAGCAATAGCGGCCCCAAAATCGGCAGGGTAGCCGAATAGCCTGGCGGCAGGACAAGGTGGATGATGTCGGGCAGGAACAGGATAGCGCCGATATAGACGGGCGTGACGACACCCAGCAACATCTGGCGAATCATATGCAGCCGCGCTTTGACATCTGCGCCCTGACTGGTCCTTAACCGCATATATTGCGGATTGAGCCACATTTCGATGGAATCGGTGAGCATGGTCAGCATCGCGACCATCGAACTGCCCAGAAAGAACATGCCGACATCGGCCACCGACATGACGCTCGCAACGATCAGCCGCTGCGCAGGGATGCGCCCCCACTCCGCCAGTTCGCGCGGCAAGAGCGGCAGCCCGTAGCTGTAGAGCGCGGTGATCTCCGATCGACCCGACCGGCCGGACGAAGGCAACTGGTTGCGGAACAGATAGGAACGGATCGCCGCGCCGAAAACGGCCGACCCGACGGTCGCCAGCAAGGCACCCTCCAGTCCCCAGCGAAGCTTGAACACGAACAGGAGCGACAACAGGATCAGCGCCGCCATCTGCAACAGGCGATAGGCCGCGAACATGCCCGGCTTGTCGAGCGTGCGCGCCACAATGTCGAAAATCTTGCTGCTGCGCATGACATAGGCGTAGACCAGCATCAGCGGCAGATAGGGCCAGGTGGGCAGATGATTGCTGACCAGTTGGTCCCACACCGACAGGCATATCAGGCCCGCCACGATAACCAGCGTGAACCCGATCAGCCGCGTCAGCCGAATGACCCGCGACAAAAATGCCTTTCCGGCATCCCCGTCCTGCTTGAAATCGAAATATTGCCGCAGGATGGCCTGGGTCACACCCAGGTTGGTAACAACGTCGATCAACGCCGCGATCGTAATCAAAATGGCGTAGGAACCCAGTTCGCCAGGCGTCAGTCGATAGGCATAGAGCAAGGTCAGGATGCCGCTCGCGCCGCGCGTCACAACGTTGACGAAGCCATATGTCAATATCGACGCCAACCAATATGGCATCTGCCGTCGCCGCGCTGTCGTCATCGGATGTGCCCCTGCTACCCCTACACCGGCCGCAAGAAGGCCGGTTCATCCGATCGATTGACGACCCGTCATGCGGGCTTGCCGTGACTCTGTCGCCTCAGGCGGCCTCGTTCACATTGGCTTTGCCCCACCAGGCAAGCTCGATGCCCAGCCGTTCGCTCAGGATCTGCGGTGCCTTGGGATCTTCAATGTCATATTCAAAGAAATTGGGGTCGGACCCCAACAGTCGGCGACAGGCATCATAATGGCCCTCGATCCAGGTCAATAATTCGCTGTCCTTCGCACCAAAGCCCTTGGGCAGGCCGGGAATGTCCGATGCGATGAAGCGTTTGCGCATGTCCAGCCAGCGGTTCATGCTCGATACGACCTTGACCGGGTCGCGATAGTTCAGGGCCAGCAGGCAATCGGGATGATAGCGCCGGATCGCCGCGATGATCTGGAAATCCAGGTTGGGCCAGTAATTCAGCTTGTGCCGCGGCAGACATACGTCGGCCTGGGTGATGCAATCAATGTCCGCAAAGTCACGCAAGGGATCTTCGCCGGCCATATAGGCGTCATAGATCATCTTGCCCAAGAACTTCTCGCCCTGCCGCCAATGCAGCGCGGACATGCCACTGGCTTCCAGCGCCTTGTTCAGCGTAGTCGTGCCCGACTTGGGAAAGCCAATGACGAACAGTTTCATAAAGCCGCTCCTGATTTCCTAGTGCTGCAATGTCGCAAAGGCCTATGCAGCGTCCCCAACCCATCTGCTATACGCACGCGGCGGTGCCATGCAATCGCCATTCATCCCTTCGCGGCGAATTTGACCCGCCGCAAGGCCGCATCGAATGAAGCGGAAGATAAGACGGCATAGCGTCATCGCGCCCGCAGCAACGCATTATAGGAACGCATCATCGCGGCGAACGTAAACAGGGCAGCGCGCTCCGCAATAACGGCATCCAGGTCATCGCCATGCCCCTCTTTCGCCATCGCGCGCGCCCAGGCGGCGGGGTCGTCGAGCGGGAGTACCTGCCCGGCGGCGCGGCCATCCTCCCCGACGACGGTTTCCACCTGTTCCGCGATGTCGCTGACCAGGCAAGGCAGGCCGGCATGTAATGCTTCCAGCAACGCATTGCTTTGCCCTTCAAACCGCGATGGCTGGGCGAAAATGTCGATCGCCGCCAACAGATGCGGCACTTTTTCGCGCGGGACGTCGCCCAGCAGATGCAAGCGGTCCAGAACCCCCGCGCTGTCCGCCAATGCGACGACCTGTTCGCGCAGGCTGCCGCTGCCCGCCAGTACCAGATGGACATGGACAGGACATTGGGCGAGCGCCTCAACCAGCAGTTCGGGATTTTTCTGCTCCTCCAGCCGGCCAAGCGCGCCGACCAGCCTGCCATGCGCCGGCAAGCCGAACAGCGCGCGCGCCGCGCCCTTTTCCATCGTGCTGCGCGGCCAGTCCTTCAGCCCGTTATGGATGACGACGGCCCGATCGCGCAGCCAGCGGGGGTAGGCCGCGCATCCCGCCAGCATCGCGCGGGACACGCCCACGACATCGGTATAGCTGCCCATCCACGCGGACAGGCGGTCGGCCGCGCGCATGATCGGCGAATAGGTGGCGCGCGGCACGCGAAAGGACATGATGCGGCGGCGGACTCCGGCCAGACGCGCGACATTCGCGCCGATCACCGATGCCAGTGGCAGGAACATGATGATGACGTCCGGCCGGTTCGCGCGCAGGAATCGCCATAGCCGCGCGATAATGCGCAGCATGTCGGCGGGGGTACGCGGGACGTGGCTCAGCAGCACTTGGGCGGGATAGTCCGCGCCGTTCATGGCCTCGCGGTGATACAGGAATACGGCCTGCACCTCATGCCCGCTCGCCTCCAGCCCTGCGGCCAGACGAAGCGCCGCGATCGGCGCGCCCGAAGCGTGAGTCATGGTCGTCAGGACCAAGACCTTCTTTCCCTTCGCTGGCTGGTCACCCTGCCCGGAACGCAACGGGATGCTGGTCATCGGAACAGGAATTGCGGGGCGACCTGCGCGACGATCAGGCGCGATGCCTGCGTGGTCAGATGGCCTTCGTCAAATTGCAGGGGAACATGCTTGCCTGCCCATACACGGCATGTGCCGCCCGGACAGATGGCCTGCTCCATCGAAATATAGCGCGCGCCTGCACCCTCGACCGCAGCCCGCATGGCCTTGTCCAGTCCCGGCCCCGGCTCGCCCCGGAAACGGCCGGACGATGCGCCGCTGTCGTCGGGCCAGGCCTGCGCCAGTATCTTGGGCAGGGGCAGTCGATATTCGACGCTGGGGCCGACCACCGTTATGGGTACAGCCGATCCGATCCGCGCGATGCTGTCGCCGATGCGACGTGCATCGCCCTTTTTCCAGCGCGCCGAAATGATGACGCCGTCAAGCTGCCCCCCATGGGCGGCAACGAAGTCGAACGCCCTGCTGATAACCTGCGTACACCGCTCCGGCCCGGCAAATCGGCCCAGCGGCATACAGCCTGACGCATTGGCCTGAAGGAAATGGACGTCCGGAAATGCCTTGGTCAATCCGCTATACAGATGTGCGGCATGGCTGTCGCCGATCAGCAGGACGTTGCGCATGTTGGGGCGCAGGGACAGGCATTGGGCCGCATCAAAATCCTGCGCACCGGCACCGCTGGCGATGAAACAGCTGCCATTGCGCATGTCGGCGCGAGGCGGCGTCTGAAAGGCCAATATCTGTTCGGGAACGGCATAATCCGGCCACAGCGCCTGGCGCGCGGGGGCGATCAGCAACGCCAGCGCGGTCACGGCCACGAAACTGCCGGCCGCCCAGCCATATACGCCCGCCATGCGGGAATCCGCCCCATGGGGCTTACGGAACGGCCGTTCGACATACCGCCACGACAGGATGGCAAGGGCGGTGATGATGGCCAGCAGGATCAGCTTGTCGACCCTGTCGAGTTCGCCCGTCCGTGACGCATAGAATACGATGACCGGCCAATGCCAGATATAGAGCGAATAGGATATCAGGCCCACAAAGCGCGCCGGTGCCAGCGACAGCAGGCGGGACGAGAGCGTCTGGAAACTGCCCCCGGCGTGGATGAGCGCGGCCGCGCCAAGGCAGGCCGGTGCCGCCAACAGGCCGGGAAAGGGCATTTTTTCTGAAATGAACAGGATCGATCCGATGATCAGCAGCAGCCCGCCACCCGCGACGATTTCGGCCAGCCGTCGGCTGCGGATCACGGGCACCACTCCAATCGAGATCAACGATCCCAGCATCAGTTCCCACGCCCTGAACGGCAGCAGATAAAAGGCGGCTTCGGGCTGAAGCCTGACCATCACGACGGATGCCCCGAAGCTGATGATTGTCAGGGCCACGAACACATAGCGCTGGACGGTAAAGCCAAAGCGCAGGATCAGCACCAGCAACAACGGCAGGACGATGTAGAATTGCTCCTCCACCGACAGCGACCATGTGTGCAGCAGTGGCGATGTCTTGGCCCCGGCATCGAAATAACCGGACTTTGCATAGAATAGGATGTTCGACACAAAGAAGATCGAACTGACCACCGTTCGCCCGATTTCCCGTCCCTCGCTGGGAAAATATAGCAGCAGGCCGCCGATACACACGAACAGATAGACCGGGATCAGCGCAGGGACGATACGCCGGATGCGGCGTTCGTAAAAGCGCGCGATGCTGTATCGACCATTGGACAGGTCATCATAGATGATCTTCGTGATCAGATAACCGGAGATGACGAAAAACACGTCGACGCCCACGAAGCCGCCGGGGAACAGGCGGATCGCACCCAAATGAAAGAAGAGCACGGGCAGAATCGCCAGCGAACGCAGTCCGTCAATGTCCTGGCGATACTTGATCATAGCCCCCACCGTCCCGCTGGTTCCACGTGCGAGCCTCGATACGGCCCGGCTCCGCGCGCCGTCAGTCGCTTTTGCCATAGGATATCGCGGCGCACCATGGCAACCGCACTGATATGTCCGCGGGCGGCGAACCCGAAGAACAGCGTACAGCCCGCGTCTGCCAAAGCCGCCGCGCAAACGCGCTTTTTTCGCGAAAATTCACATGATTTCAAACATATAATATCTTCCTGCCAATGTCGCGGAAGCGAAAGCGCCGCTGATCCGTATCAATACAGGACAGTATAATGACAATTATGCGACGAACAGATTTTGCTGCACTTGCGTTGGTCTTAACCTTTGATTAGCGTTCTTTGGCAAGAGAAATGTCACCGCTTTCCAAAGTCTGGAAATGGCATCCTGTGCAAGAAAATAAAGCGATTTGAGGCACTTGCGCCTCGTTCGGTTTAAAATCCAGATGGGATAGACAGGCATGACGACAGACGGGCAATTTGAATCTGACATTCTCCCGCCCGACTATGTCGCTGAACAGGATGACGAAACCAGCACCGACACGGGTACGGGGGAACCGGAAGGCGATTCGCCGCCGCCGGCTGGTAACAGCCCACCTCTCGTCAACGGCACGATAGACGATCAGCTGACCGGCCAGAACACGCTCTATTCGCTCGTCATACCCGCCACTTTCTTCATCGATCCTGACGGCGACCCGCTGACCTACAGCGCGACGCTGTCCGACGGATCCGCCCTGCCCGACTGGCTGACCTTTTCTTCGGACACGATGACGTTCAGCGGCCGCGGCCCGACCGACGGCCACCATGACTATACGATATTTCTGAACGCCAGCGATCAGTCCAGTAGCGCGACGCTCGCCTTCAACCTGACGGTGTCCGAACGCCCCACCGTCGTTGGCACCCTGCCCAACCTGGTGGTCGAAGAAGACAGCTTCTTTTCCGTGACGATCCCGGCGGCGGACCTGTTTTACGATCCTGACAGCATATTGACCTTCGGCGGCAGCGTGGGTGCCGACGTCAACAGCTGGTTGAGCTTCGATCCCGCGACGCTGACCTTTTCAGGGCAGATGCCGCAGGATTTCTCGAACTGGTTCAACCTGACCGTATTTGCCTCCGACGGACCAAACCGGGCGCAGATCATTTTCCGCGTCGATGTCAACGACACGCCCGACGCGCCGTTGGACCTTAGCCTGCACACCACATGGGTGAATGAATTTTCCGACATCGGCACGCCGGTGGGCGAACTGTTCGTGGACGATCCGGACAAGGGCGACACCCATGTCTATTCGCTGGTTGACGATGCAGGCGGCGCCTTCGCCATCGTCGGCGACCAACTGGTCGTAAACAACGCGCTGGACATTCGTGCCGGCACGCAGCGCACCGTGGTGGTCAAGGTCGAGGATTCGACCGGCTTCACATTCCAAAAAGCCATCGACATCACGATCAAGGCTGCGCAGGACACGATCATCTTCAGCGAAGCCCCGCCCGCCACCACCATATTGTGGGTGGCGACGACCGGCGACGATGCAGCGGGGACCGGCAGCGCAGATTCCCCCTTCGCCACCATCCAGCACGCGATCGACAATGCGGGGCCAGGCACCGACATCATGGTGCGGGCCGGAACCTATAATGAAGCGCTGAACCTGACCGTCGATGGCAGCACCGACGCGCCCATTCGGCTGATTTCCGCCGATGGTCAGGGCGCGGCCATCATCGCTCCACCCGCCGTCGCCGAAATCAGCGCCATTTCCGGCCGGGGTGTCGCCAACTGGGTCATCGACGGCTTTACGATTGAGGGATCGGACACGATCGGCACCTATGGCGTGAACCTTGTCAGCCGGAATTTCGGTGCCAACGCCGCGTACCAGGAAGGATATGCAGGCGACAAGGTCGAAAACATCCTGCTTATCAACAACAATTTCACCGATTGGGGCATCGACGCGATCCACATCGCCCAAAGCTTTGGCGTCCAGATCATCAACAACAGCATCATCGGCGCCCATGAACAGGGTATCGATTTCGTCGGCACGTCCAAACTGCTGATCCAGGGCAATGTCATCGACGAAATCACGGCCAAGGATGAATGGGACGAACTGGATGGGCGCGACTACACTGGCGATTCCGCCATCACGGTAAAGGGCGGCTCCACATTCATCGAGATCCGCAACAATGTGATCGGTTCGACCGAAGGCCCGGCGATCAAGATCGGCGGCCCCACCGGCATCGCCTATCTGCCGATCGAAGTCGGCGCGGACGGGGACGGCGCGCATTTCGTCGATTATGAAGTGAAACATGCCGTGGTCAGCGGCAATACCGCCATCGATTATCCGACCTCGCTGCTGTTGCAGGGTGCGCAGGACGTGCTGGTCACCGACAATCTGTTCAACACGATCAATATATCCAATGTCGCGCGGGGTGCCGGGACCAGCCTCTATGGCGTAGCGGAACAATATATCCCCAGGGGACTGACCGGCTTTTCCGACGATATCAGCTTCGCCAACAACATCTTCATGGGCAAGGCGCTCTTTACCAATGCGCCTGCGGCCACGACCTATGACCTGGGTGGCAACGCCGCCTTCGATCCGCTCGCCACATATGACCCGGAACAATATGGCTTTGTCGGCGGTGTCGATGGCGGCATCGCCGTGGCGCGCGACCAGATCATCGGGAAGTCGGGCGACGATATTCTCTATGGCGACCGGTCGGGTCATGCGACGGCGGATTATATCAGCGGCCAGCGCGGTGCGGACATCATGCATGGCGGTCTGGGCGACGACATTTACGTGTTTGACGACCGGAACGACCAGGCGATCGAAGCGGCAGGTGGCGGCCATGACGCGGTCATCCTGACCCGCAATGCGTCGGTGTACAAGATCGGCACCAGCTCGATCGAGGATGTCTATACGCTGCGTGAACAGGACACGGCGATCAGCGGCAGTGCGGGCCGCAACCGGCTCTACGGCAATAGCGGTAACGACACATTGCGTGGTGGCGCCGGGGATGACGATCTGTTCGGCGGGGCCGGCAATGACAATTTGGACGGCGGCGCCGACAATGACAGCCTCTACGGTGGTGTCGGCGACGATCGCCTGACAGGAGAAGCGGGCGACGATATATTGGACGGCGGCGCGGGACGCGACGTGATGCGCGGCGGCGACGGCAAGGATCTTTTGATCAGCTATGATGCCGACGGGTTGATAGATGGCGGCCATAATATCGACACCATCTATCTGGACCGGTCGACCGCCACGACCGATATCTTCGTCGATATCAGCTATACCAGTTCGTTCAACGCCAATAACAGCCCGATCCTGGAACTGTTCGACGGCACCCGAATCGTCAATGTCGAAGTGCTTCAGATCGCGAGCGGCAGCGGATCGGACATGCTGCGCGGTGGTGCCTATGCGGACCAGATTTCCGGCGGCGATGGCAATGATGTGATCGAAGGCATGGACGGCGACGACCTGATCTATGGCGGCAATGGCGACGATTTCATCTGGGGCGGCAACGGTATCGACAAGATCGATGGCAGTCGCGGGTTCGACTGGATCGACGCGGGCGCGGGCGATGACATCGTAACTAGCAATGATCCCGACCTCATGCTGATCGGCGGCGCGGGCAAGGATACGCTGGCCCTCAACCGTTCGCAGTTCAGCGAAGCGCAGATTGTCGACCTTTCGCTTCAGGAACAGGCCGGGGTGATCGTTACGCTCGCCGACGGCACGCAGATTACCGGCTTTGAAACCATCAACTATTCGGCGGGATCGGGGGATGACATCATCACCCTGGGTTCCGGCTCCGACCGGCTGACCGGGGGGAAAGGGCGCGATATATTGAGCGGCGGCAACGGCAATGACGTCATATCGGGCGGCGCCGACGACGACATCATCTATGGCGGCGGCGGACGGGACAAGATTTCGGGCGATGGCGGTGCCGACACACTCTATGGTGGGCTGGGCGAGGACACATTCCAGTTCAAGGTCGGTCAGGTTGAAGGCGACATCATCGCCGATTTTGAAGGGGCCGGGCTAGCCACCGGCGACAGGCTGGAATTTGCGGGCTACGGCCCTGGCGCGACACTGACCTACAATAATGCCAGTCAGTTGTGGACCATCGCAACGGCGGACAACAGCATCCAGAACAGTTTTCAGATCCTCAACGTAACCGCCCTGAGCAGCGCCGACTATATCATTTTATGATGGCGTGGCGGTGTGGGACAATGTGGTCATGACACACAATGCGTCGCGCAGTCAGGCAAACAATATCCATGACATTTGCTGCGCAATATACTATGGATTTTCAGGCACCATCCGGCACCACAAGCAATAACGGGTGACGATAAAACATTTTTATACTTAATGCGTAGTTAACTCTACCATATTACGCGACGTTCAGTCGCTCCCGTCTATCCATGCCTGATAGCGGGAGAATTTTTTTCATGACTGAAGATCTCTGGGGCGACGTTGCGCCCACGAAAATAATGTGGGTCGATGGGGACGCGAGCTACAGGGGGAAGCCGAACGGATCGGTCGAAAAGCCGTTCACGACGATACAGGCAGCGGTCGACGCTGCAACGCCCGGCACCGCCATCATGGTCAAGGCCGGCGACTATGTCGAAAATGTCTCGATCCCGCGCAATGTCAGCGGAACAGATAGCGCGCCCATCTGGCTGATTTCGGCAGACGGCCCGCAAGCCGCCCATATCACGGCCAAAAGCGACACGCTGGCGACGATCGGCGGCGGGGGCACCGAAAATTTCATCGTCGATGGCTTTCATATCACCGGCGGCAAGAACGGCATCCAGTTCAGCCAGAACGGGAATGACTATACCGACACCATCAAGAATATCGTTATCAAGAATAACGTGATCGATAATGTGGTGCAGGATGGCGTGAAGGCAAATGGCGGCTCCAACGTCGTCGTCACCAACAACGTCATCACCGGCGGCATCGACGAAAGCATCGACTTCATGTCGATCATCCACGGCGTCATTTCCCATAACGACGTCAGTGGCAACACGGGCACCAGCGCGGCGATATTCGCCAAGGGCGGATCGTCGGACATCCTGATTTCCAACAATTACGTCCATGGCGTGACGGCGGACGGCATATCGGTTGGCGGCTGGACATCCTATAATTACAAGATGCTCGACGGTTATGATGCGTTCCAGGCGTCGGATGTCACCGTGGTCGGCAACCGTGTAGAAGATGTCGGCAAACGCCCCCTCGCCTTTCGTGGCGCCGTGGATTCGGTTGCGACGGGCAATTATCTCGAAGCGGCCCAGGGCTATTACACCGTCGTTCTGGTGGGCAATTCGGCAGCCACCAAATATGGCACCTTCACCAGTCACGACATCAGCGTGACGGACAATTTTATCACGCGCGATACAAAGACGCTGTTCATCGAAGCCGGCAGCGACTCCGTGACCTTCGCCGACAATGCCGTGGCGACGATCACCCCCGCGACGACGGGCATATTGGGCAGCTTGCAGGACGTTCTCGACAAACTCTCTGACGAGGGGACGCCAGCAGCGCCCAACGTGCCCGAAACGCCGAGCGTGCCTGAAGCGCCAGCCCCCCCCCAGGTGCCGAGCGTTCCCGAAGCACCCGGTGAACCGGATGCGTCGCCACCCGCTGGCTTGGGCGGCAAATGGGCAGAAGGCGGCGAAACCGGCAGCGTCGCCGTCAACCAGGGTACAGACGGCAACGACCTGCTGATTTTCAAAAGCGGGTTGCTTGCCGGCGGGCTGGGTGACGACAAATATATCGTCAGCAATATCGAAGCGGCCAAGGTCGTGGAGAAAGCGGGCGGCGGCATCGACACCATCGTCGCGACATCGCGCTATATGGTCATGCCCGACCATAGTGAAAATCTGGAAATGACCCGGACGGAAGGTGCCGTGGGCATCGGCAATGCCGGCGACAACATCATCCGGGGCAATGTCGGCAATGACGTCCTGATCGGCGGCGCGGGCCATAATCTGCTGACCGGCGGCGGCGGCAATGACATATTTCTGGTGGGAAAGACGGACGCGGTAACCCGCATCACCGATTTCAGTGCCGGCGACATCATTCACCTGGCGGGGGATGAATTTGCCAGCTTCGGTGCGCTGAAGGGGGCCATGCAGCAGGTCGGCCAGGATACGGTGGTCACTTTGTCGGGCGGTCGGCAGATCATTCTCGACAATAGGGACTTGAACAGCCTGACCGCCGCCGATTTCGACATGCAGGACGCTGGCAGCGCGTCGAAAGGCGCGACCGCCACCTATAAGGTGAGCTTTGACAAGCAGGTCAACAGCTTCATCGGAGCAGACACGAACGACAAGATGTCGGGCAACGGCACCGCCATCCTGCGTGGTGGCAAGGGCGACGATAATTATGCCATTAACAAGGTGGGTGATTATATCATCGAACATGCCAATGAAGGCACCGATACGGTCCTCCTCTACCGGACAAGCTACGCGATCGACACCAATGTCGAAAATGTCATAGTCAACACGAAGGAAGCAACGACCGTCATCGGCAACAGCCTTGCCAACCAGATTGTCGGCAATCGCGGCAATGATGTGATTGTCGGCGGCGGTGGCGACGACCTGCTCTATGGCAAGGGCGGCGCGGACACGTTCACGTTCCAGTCACTGGGCGATGGTCACGATACGATCGGCGACTTCGAGTTCCGCAAGGACTATATCGACGTCAGCGACATTCGGCAGGATAATCCCGCCGTGACTTTCTCCACCCATCTTGGCCCCGACGGCCTGGACATCATCGCCACGCTGGCCGGCCAATCCTACACATTCGCCACACTGGCCGGTGTGAAGAAGGCCTATGCGCTGGACGAAATACTGGTCGGCTGATCCATAGCAGCAACAGAGTTGACCGGGTTGGTCTGAACAAGGTTCGACCCCGGATAAGCAGATCGCCTGAGAATAAGCCCGCACTGTTGCGGGCTTATTCATATCTGCTGGACGGTGGCCGCAATCGTAACGGGTGGCGAGATGGCGCCTCTCTTTGCGCTTACGGGGTATGAATGCTGGAGCCTCTCGCAGCAGCGGCGTTTCGTGGTCCTGTTTGAACGGCCTGCCGTTGCCCGGGCGATCTGGCAGGCATTTTCACGATCGCGTCAGAACGGACAAAGCCCCGGCGTTTTGGCGCCGGGGCATTGTGGCATGTTGTTTATGTTGGTTGCGGGAGCAGGAT
>NZ_CAVK010000141.1 GCF_000382885.1 Sphingobium indicum BiD32 | reverse complement strand
CGCTCGAAACGAACGGAGGCTGGGGGTGCTAACGTCATCCCGCTTTAAGCGCTGGTGCAGGTCCCCCTCATCCAACTTCTCCCCCGTGGGGAGAAGGTTATTGTCCCGGATAGGTAATCGCTATCACCTCATATTCCTTCTCGCCCGATGGCAGCAGGACGCGGCGCAGGTCACCGATGGCTGCGCCGCGCAGGGCGCGGGCGATGGGGGAGGACCAGCCGATCCGGCCTGCCTCGATATCGGTTTCGTCATTGCCGACCAGCGTGACGGTGCGATGATTGTCATCCTCATCCGCGATCGTGACGGTCGCGCCGAAATAAACGCGGCTCTGGTCCTCCTGCTGGCGGGCATCGACGACCTTGGCGTCCTTCATTTTCTTCGACAGGCGCTTCAACTGAAAGTCGATCTCGCGCATCCGCTTGCGACCATAGAGATAGTCGCCATTTTCGGAGCGGTCGCCATTGCCCGCCGCCCAGCTCACCACCTCGACGATCGCGGGACGCTCGACACCCAGCAGATGGTCATATTCGGCGCGCAATTTGGCGAAGCCTTCCGGGGAGATATAATTGGGATAGGGGGTTGTCATCCATTCACCCCATAACCGTTCGGGCTGAGCTTGTCGAAGCCCTGCACTTCTTCGCAAAGAAGGACGACCGTTGACCTTCGGTCGCCTTCGGCTCAACAGGCTCAGGGCGAACGCTTATGGGGATATGCCTCTTACCCCGGCGTCTGTTTCCCCAGATAGCGGCTCAGCACCGCGCTGGTGCCGCGAAATTTCGCACGTTCCGGGTTCATCGCTTCATAGACGACGGCATTTTCCAGCACTCGCTGCACATAGTTGCGGGTCTCGAAAATCGGGATCTGCTCGATCCAGCGCAGCATGTCGGCGCCCGGCAGCCGCGGGTCGCCATTGGCGCGGATCCATTTGTTCACATTGCCCGGCCCGGCATTATAGGCGCCCACGGCCAGCGGATAACTGCCGCCATAATAGTCCAGCATCCGCTGGAAATAGCCAGAACCCAGCATGATATTATAGCTGGGATCGTTGAGCGAGGCGGGGTTGTAGCCCAGGCCCAGCTTGCCCGCCTGTTCGCGTGCGGTGCCGGGCATCAGCTGCATCAGGCCGCGCGCGCCCGCATGGCTGACGATCTGCTTGTCGAACTGGCTTTCCTGCCGGGCGATCGCGTGAACCATGGTCCAGTTATATTGCGCGCTGGGTGGCACGGGCACGCGCGGGAAAGCGCTCTGGCCATAGCCGCTCAGGCCGCTGGATACGGCGCGGCGGCCGACCATGACGCTCATGTCGGTGCGGCCGATCCTTTCGGCGAGTTCGGCGGCAAGGAAATGGTCGGTGTCATTGTCGGCATTATTGGCGATGGCGCGGGCGAATTTGCCCTGATCCTCCCAATAGCCCATCTGCCCCAGCGCCTTGACCGCGCGGACGACCGATCGCTGGTCGAAGGCGGCGCGTGTCGCGGCGGAAATGGGGACCGGGCGCTCGACTGTGGCGGGCGGCGGGATCGGGCGGCCCAGCCGCTCGAGCGCGAGCTGGCCGTAAAACTGATCGGGATAGACGCCCGCCTGCGCGAAATAGCTGTTGGCGGTGGCGGCATCGCCCGACTGGAGCGCGGCGCGACCGGCCCAATAATAGCCCTTCGACCTGGTCTGGGGCGATTTGGCGGCGTCGGCATAGCGGCGGAACATCGTCACCGCGTCGGTCGGGCGATTGAGATTGTAGAAGGCCGTGGTCCCGGCCAGCCAGGCGAGGCTGGTATAATCGTCGCGCACGCCGATCGGCTGGTCGGACAGGTCGATGCCCGGCGGCACCGCATCGTCAATCTTGCTGGCGATGCCCCAGGCAAAGCTCCACTGGCTGTCATTGGCGGCGGCGCGCGCCTGCCCCAGCAGCACCTCGTAGAATTTTTCCGCGTTGGCGGGGCGGTAGGTGAGCGGGGTGCGATTGGCCAGATATTGGCGGGCCGCGACCCAGTTGCCGCTATCGCGCAGCCAGATCGCCTTGTCGGCGACAAAGCCCGCGTCGCTCGCGCCCACCGCTTCGGCGGCCTGCATCAGCATCGCCGCATCAGGCGCCTTGCGGCGGAAGGCGATGCGTGCCTGATAGACGGCGCGGCGACCCGGCGAAACATAAGCCAGCATTCTCGCTGCCCCGGCGGTATCATTGCCCCACAGCAGCATGTCGGCGCGCTGGTCATGGTCGGCGGGCGTCAGGCCGGAGCCGAACAGGGACAGCAGGCGCGCTTCATCCGCAACGCTCAGGCTGCCGCCGATCCACGCATTGCGCGCAGCAACCCGCGCCTCGTCCATCCGGCCCATCTGCACCAAAGCGGTGGCGTTACGCGCATGGCCGGTCGCAGTGCGCGGCGGGAAGCGGGCGAAAAAGGCGGTTACCTGGCGCGGATCATAGCTGTCGGGATTGATCCCGGTTTCGGCCAGCCGCCGCATCCGGTCCTCGCCCGGCCAGCCGGGATTGGCGGTGATGAAGTTGGCATAGGTGGCAAAACCCAGCCCATCGCTCTGCTGGAGGGTGCGCCACTGGCCGATCGTCGTGCCGATCGACGAATCGCTGGCCATGCCGACGCGGCTGGCGACCTGATTCCACTGATCCGACGGACTTGTCTGCGCAGGCAGCGGCTGGACCACCGCGCCGGGGGGATCAGCGGGCGCAGCCGCAGGGGCTGGCCCTTCGGTCTGGGCGCTGGCGCCAGCGGCAAGCAGCAACAGGGCAATAAGGGGCATACGGATAATGTAACTTTCAATCATTCGGGGCGTCGCCATGCTGGACATTATCGCAAATGCATCCTTATCAGCGCCTGAATGACGCGCTATAGCGCGCCGCTTGACCGATCATGCCCCGGCCGCCCGGAGAATTGAAGGAGTTTAATCATGTTTTCCGGCTCGATTCCGGCTCTGGTGACCCCGTTCCGCGATGGATCGGTGGATGAAGCGGCTTTTCGCGCACTGGTCGACTGGCAAATCGCCGAAGGATCGAGCGCGCTCGTCCCCTGCGGCACCACCGGCGAAAGCGCCACCATGACGGTCGAGGAGCATAATCGCGTCATCGCCATCTGCGTCGATCAGGCCGCCGGGCGCGTGCCCGTCATCGCGGGCTGCGGCTCCAACGACACGCGAATCGCGCTGGAACATATGTATGCGGCGCAAGGGGCGGGGGCAGATGCCGCGCTGGTGGTCGCGCCTTATTATAACAAGCCCAATCAGGACGGCGTCTATCAGCACTTCGCCTATCTCGCCGAACGCTGTTCCCTGCCGATCATCCTCTATAATGTCCCCAGCCGCACCATCACCGACATTGGCGTCCCGGTGATCCATCGCCTGTCCGAAGAATATCAGACGATCGTGGGGATCAAGGACGCCACCGGGAATCTGGGGCGGGTCAGCGCACAGCGTCTCGCCTGCCGCCCGGATTTCTGTCAGCTGTCGGGCAATGACGAAACCGCGCTGGGATTCAACGCTATGGGCGGCAAGGGGTGCATCTCCGTCACCGCCAATGTCGCGCCGCGTCTTGTCGCCGATTTTCAGGCCGCCTGCGCGCGCCAGGATTGGGATGGTGCCTTGGCGTTGCAGGATCGTCTCTACCCCTTGCATGATGCCCTGTTCAGCGATTCTTCACCCGGCCCGGTTAAATATGCGCTCACGCGCGTGCGGCCCGACATGCCCGGCGACGTCCGCCTGCCGATCACCTGGCCGTCGGAATCCAGCCGGGCTGCGGTCGATCGCGCGCTGGAAATTGCGGGTCTCGTTTAACGGTCCGCCGTTCCTATATAGTGAAGTGAGTTAGTTCAGGAACCATGGCCCGCCCCCGTCCCGTTACCTTCGACAAGAAAAAGATCGTCGCCGAGAACCGGCGCGCGCGCTTCGACTATTTTATCGAAGATGTGTTCGAGGCAGGCATCGCCCTGCAGGGGACAGAGGTGAAGGCGCTGCGTGGCGGCGAAGGGTCGATCGCGGAAAGCTATGCCGAGGTGAAGGGCAATCAGGTGTTTCTGGTGAACAGCAACATTCCCGAATATAGCCATGGCAATCGCGAAAATCACGAACCCAAACGCCCCCGCAAGCTGTTGCTGCATGAGCGCGAGATCCACAAGATGCACAGCGCCGTGTCGCGGCAGGGCATGACGCTGGTGCCGCTGATGGTCTATTTCAACAGCCAGGGCCGCGCCAAGATCGAGCTGGCGCTGGCCAAGGGCAAGCAGAATCACGACAAGCGCGAGACGATCAAGGATCGCGACTGGAAGCGCGACCAGCAGCGCATCATGCGGGACAAGGGCTGATGGACAACCGCCTCAGTCGCTGGTGGCACGCCAATGCGCCGACGCGCGAAAGCCTGGAGCATAACAAATTCCTCGCCCCCGTCGCGCACCGCGTGCTGGAACCGTCGCTGTGGCGTTTTACCCGCCGGTCGGTGCCGCGCGGCGTGGCGCTGGGGTTGCTGGTCGGCATTTTCCTGCTGATCCCCGGCATCCAGATCGCAGGAGCCGCGCTGCTGGCGCTGCCCTTCCGCGCCAATATTCCGGTCGCGGCGGCCATGACATTCCTCTCCAACCCGGCCACCACCCCGCTGATTCTGTGGCTGTCGGTCTATATCGGCAACTGGATGCTGGGACGCAGCGCGGATGCTTCGGGCTTCATGGCGCTGGTTGATCATCATGCGACGATCGGCCAGTGGACCGCCTGGCTGGTGTCCGAAGCCGCGCCCGCCATGCTGCTCGGCCTCTCGATCATATCGGTCGGGGCGGCGATTATCGGCTATGTCATTGCCGACTGGTTCTGGCGCCACCGCATGGGCCGTAAATGGCAGGCGCGCAAATTGAGGATTGGCAAGGTCCATGAAAGCAGCGCATTGGAGAAAGCCGCTTCTGTCCTCTGAGGCAGGGGAGGTTTATTCAGTGTCGATGCAGGGGAAGGGCCGTCCATGGCCGCGCGGGTGAACAGCAATGGGGATGCGTGGCTGACCCAGTCGCGATCGGGGCTGGTCCTGCCGCTGTTGCTGCTGGCGGCTGCCCTGTCGGCTGGCCTTGTATTTTACGCCATTGGCAGCTGGCTGCTGGCCGCCGGGTTCGCCGCGACGATCCTGACGATCGCGGCGTTGATGTCCTGGTATCGCCGCCTCTATCCGCCGCAACTATCTGACAAGGAAGCGATTCCCGACTGGACCGTCGCACGCGCGGCGGCTGACGCTTCCAGCATGGCGATTGCCGTCACCGATCGCGCCGGACGGCTGGTCTGCGCGAGCGACCTCTTTGGCGAATGGTTCCCCGGCTACCCGACCCCGCCCGGCATCACCGGCGATGCGGCGCTCACCGAAAGCCTGTCCACTGCTGCCCGTGCCGCCTGGCGCGATGGCGAGGCGAAGGTGGCTGGCGTGGTGCAGGGCGCGCTGCGGCTGGACGTGGAGGTGGTGCGGACCGGCCGTGCGGAGGATTATCTGCTCTGGCGCTTCACCCCCGTGCGCCAGCCCAGCGCGCTGGACGACGTCAATCGCTTCCTGACCGGCGAAGCGGGCCGCCAGATGGGCGAGGCGGGCGTCATGGCGGTGATGATCGGCGGCGAAGGCCGCATTCGCGCCGCCAATGGTGCCTTCCTGCTGCGCGCTGCGGGTCGGATCGACGCGAACATCACTGGCCGCGATTTCGCCAGCCATATGCGGGTGGATGACAAGGGGCGGTTGTTTCTGGCGCGCGAGGAGCAGGGCGGCCTGCCGCTGCGCCTGTTGCAGGTGCCCTTGAAGCGCGCGGGGCAAGGCAACGGCGTGTCGGCATCGGCGCAGGCCAGTGCGCAGGATGGCCCGATGCTGCTGCTGCTGATCGACGAGCCGGCGGGCGGGGGCGGCACATCGGCGCTTTCCTATATCGAAACCCTGCTGTCGCTGCTGCCCTTTGGCCTGGCGATGGCCGACCGTGATGGGCGGGTGCTGTTCGTCAACAATGCCTTTGCGCGGGTGGCCGGGTTGAAGCCGGGCGACAAGCCCAGCTATCCCGGCGATCTGGTGGTGCGGGAGGATCAGGCGGCGGTGGCCGACGCGGTGCGGCGCTTTGCCGTCGGGCCGCAAATGTCGGGCGACATAGCGGTCAGGATGCGCGACCAGCCCGACGAGCCGATTGCATTGAGCCTGGCTGGTGTGCGCGGCCTTGGCGAGGCGGCTGTGCTGCTTTCCCTCAAGGATAATAGCGAGGAGAGCAAGCTCAAGCGGCAGGTGGCGCAGGCGACCAAGATGCAGGCGATCGGCCAGCTGGCGGGCGGCGTTGCGCATGATTTCAACAACATTCTGACCGCGATTATCGGCCATTGCGACCTGATGCTGATGCGCCATACGCCCGGCGACAGCGATTATGACGATATTCAGCAGATCAAGTCGAACAGCAATCGCGCGGCGGGTCTGACCCGGCAATTGCTCGCTTTCTCGCGCCAGCAGACATTGCGGCCGCAGATATTGCAATTGCCCGATATCGTTGCGGACGTCTCCAATCTGCTGAAACGCCTGCTGGGTGAAAATGTGAAGCTGGACGTCAGCCATGGTCGCAATCTGGGCGCGGTGCGCGCCGATCCGGGCCAGCTGGAGCAGGTGATCGTCAATCTGGCGGTCAATGCGCGCGACGCGATGCCCGAAGGCGGTACGCTCAATATCCAGACCTATGGCGTCCCCGCGATCAAGGTGCGGGAGATGCGCCAGCAGATATTGCCCGTGGGCGATTATACCGCGCTGCGCGTGTCGGACACGGGGCTGGGCATCCCACCCGACATATTGGCCAAGATTTTCGAGCCTTTCTTTACCACCAAGGAACTGGGCAAGGGGACAGGGCTGGGCCTTTCCACCGTCTATGGCATCGTCAAGCAATCGGGTGGCTATATCTTTGCCGAATCCGAATTGGGACGCGGGGCGAGCTTCGTCATCTATCTGCCGGTCTATGCCGGGTCCGATGCCAAGGATGTCGCCCCGGTCAAGGTGCCGGTCAAGCGCAGCGAGACATGGGGCACCGGCACGGTGTTGCTGGTGGAGGACGAAGATATGGTCCGCGCCGTCGCCGAACGGGCGCTGGTGCGGCAGGGCTATACCGTGCTGACCGCCAGCGACGGGGAACAGGGGCTGGAGGTGCTTGCCGGGAATGTGACCATCGACCTGCTGATCTCCGACGTTGTGATGCCCAATATGGATGGTCCCGCCATGGTGGCGCAGGCGCGTCGCGCTTTCCCCGATCTGCCGGTCCTGTTCATGTCCGGCTATGCCGAGGAGCAGTTGCGCAAGTCGATCGACATCGCCAACGTCGCCTTCTTGCCCAAGCCCTTCTCGGTCAACCAGTTGGCCGAAGCGGCGCGCGACGCGCTGGCGATGCGGCCGGTCGCGGAATGACCCCTCAATAACTTGCGCTCGATCAAGGTGATTATCCTGTCTATTCCCGTAACGATGGGTTAGCGCAAAGGCGTATCAACAGGGGATTGCGAAGGCATGTCGGCGGCTAAGAGCATTTTGATCGTCGAAGATGAAGCGATGATCGGCATGATGCTGGAGGATTATCTCGACGCGCTGGGTTACCGCTTGCACGCGGTCGCCGCGTCGGTCGACGAAGCCTGCGCCCATGCGCGGGACGGCGGCTTTGACGCGGCCCTGCTCGACTGCAATTTGCAGGGTGAGAAAAGCTGGTCCGTCGCCGACATATTGGTCCAGAAGGGCGTGCCTTTCGTCTTTGCGACCGGCGGTATGGCCGACGATTTGCCGTCCCATCATGCCGACCGGCCGACGCTCGCCAAGCCCTTCACCATTGGCGCGGTCGAGCGGGCCTTGGGGAAAATATTGGGCGAATAGGAAATTTCCGTTCCCCCCTTGTTCTACAGGAACAAACAGGATACATCATCGCCAGGCGTCGAGAGAATCGGCGCAGTCCGCTTGACAGGGAATAGGCCGATGTCCGCTATGCTCACACTCATCGATTCCAAGAAGAACGGGACTATGGACAGACAAAAAGCATTGGACGCCGCGCTCGCCCAGATCGATCGGGCATTTGGTAAAGGCTCCGCGATGAAGCTGGGCAGCCGGGAGAAGCTGGAGATTGAAGCCATCTCCAGCGGTTCGCTGGGCCTGGACATTGCGCTTGGCATTGGCGGCCTGCCCAAGGGGCGGATTATCGAGATTTATGGCCCGGAAAGCTCCGGCAAGACGACGCTCGCGCTCCACGTCATCGCCGAAGCGCAGAAGGGCGGCGGCACGGCCGCGTTCGTGGACGCCGAACATGCGCTCGATCCGGGCTATGCCAAGAAACTGGGCGTCGACATTGACGAACTGATCGTGTCGCAGCCCGACACCGGCGAACAGGCACTGGAAATCGTCGACACGCTGGTGCGCTCCAACGCCATCGACGTGCTGGTGATCGACTCGGTCGCCGCCTTGGTGCCGCGTGCGGAAATCGAGGGCGAAATGGGCGACAGCCATGTCGGCCTTCAGGCGCGCCTCATGAGCCAGGCGCTGCGCAAGCTGACCGGCTCGATCTCGCGCTCCAAATGCATGGTGATCTTCATCAACCAGGTGCGCATGAAGATCGGCGTGATGTACGGTAACCCCGAAACCACGACTGGCGGCAATGCGCTCAAATTCTACGCCTCGGTCCGTCTCGACATTCGCCGCACCGGCCAGATCAAGGATCGCGAGGATATTGTCGGCAACGCGACCCGCGTGAAGGTGGTCAAGAACAAGGTCGCCCCGCCGTTCAAGCAGGTCGAATTCGACATCATGTATGGCGAGGGCATCTCCAAGATCGGCGAGATTCTCGACCTGGGCGTCAAGGCCGGGATTGTCGAGAAATCGGGCGCCTGGTTCTCCTACGACTCGGTTCGCATCGGCCAGGGTCGCGAGAACGCCAAGACATTTCTGAAAACGCATCCTGAAATGGCGGACCGTCTGGAAAAGGCGATCCGGGGCAAGACCGACGTGGTCGCCGAAGCGTTGATGGCCGGACCCGAAGCGGAGGATGATGACGAATAAGCGCGGATGGCGCTCCGGCCGGATCAGCCGGAACAACCTCCGACGCGGCTCGTCCGCCTCTCGCTTCACGCACTGAAAAGGCCCGCCGCGTATCCCTTGCGCAGCGGGCCTTTTACCGTCCTGATCCAGCGGCGCTGACTTTCCGATAGGATCAGGCCCGCGCAATATTATGTCCGATTTACCGGGAAATATGCGAAGTTAAGCGTGATTGTGTCAGCTTGATCCGTTCATTTCGAGCGAAGTCGAGAAACCTGCCCCACTGGTTTCTCGACTGCGCTCGAAACGAACGGAGGGCGGTTGCCATCTCAAAATTGTGACGCTCCGAGTGGCTGAAACTATTGGCGGCTTGCGCTCTGCCTGCGGCATCGCAATGCTCTGCGACTTAATTCCCATCCGCGCGTTACCGCGTCTCCTTGCCCAAACCTGAAAGGCTCCCCTGATGCGCGTCGCGATCGAGGCGATACTGGATTATGACTTCGCCGAACCGACCGACGTGCTGCTGGCTGTGGAGGCCGCTGCGCTGCCCGACCAGCATATCGTCAGCCAGTCGCATATCATCAACAATGCCGGGCCGCTGACCAACAAGGTCGGCGGCAGCGGCGTCGGTCGGCGCACCTGGACCCGTACCGGCACCGGCCGAATGCTCAGCACCTACCGCGCCACGGTGGATGTCGAACGCCCCGTGGTCGATCTCGCCAGCCTGGCCAAAAGCCCGCTGGCCAGCTTGCCAGAGGATGTGCTGCCCTTCATCTGGCCCAGCCGCTATTGCGAGGCCGACCGTTTCGTCAGCTTCGTCTGCGGCCATTTCCCCGATCTGGAGGGCGGCGCGCTGGTCGCAGCGTTGCGCGACTGGGTTCATGACAATCTCCTCTATGTGCCGGGCAGTTCGGACGGCGCGACCACCGCCGCCGACACCTTCGTCGCGCAGCAGGGCGTCTGCCGCGACTATGCCCATCTGACCGCCGCGCTGATCCGCTCACGCGACATTCCCGCGCGGCTGGTATCGGTCTATGCGCTCGGCCTCGATCCGCCGGATTTCCACGCCGTGGTCGAAGTCTGGCTCGACGGTGCCTGGCACATCGTCGATTCGACCGGCCTTGCGCCGCCCGAAACCATGGTCCGCATCGCCGTGGGTCGCGACGCCACCGACATCGCCTTCATGACCGCTTTCGGCAATGCGATGATGAACGCCCAGTCGATCCTGGTCTCGCGCGTGGAGGGATAGGGCAGGGGCAAGCACCCCACCTCCGTTCGCCCTGAGCCTGTCGAAGGGCAGTTCTTCTTGAAGGGAAGGACGAGGCTTCGACAGGCTCAGCCCGAACGGGTAATGTAATGAACCGGCTGCCCGCCCCTCAATAATCCTTGGAATAGCGCAGGTTCGCGGACGATCCTGCGTTGGTCCCCGTCTTGGACAACAGGCTGAGCGTCTTGGACAGGGCGATCTCCAACTGGGTGGCGGTAAAGCCCTTGGAATCGGTGATCACCTCAACATAGACATTGTTCGAGATATGCTGCCCGACCGCGAGAGACGTGCCGCGCCCGGTCGCCTCATCGCCGCCGACAATGCCGATCCGGTCGACGCCCGATGCGCCTTGCAACTTGCCCATCGGGTTCAGCCCGCCGCTGCCGCCGCGCAGGCCGTTGAGCGCAGCCGCCAGTTGCACCGCCTGCATCGCCGACAGATTCGCGACATTGTCGCCGAATAATATGCGCGAGAGGATTTCGTCCTGCGGCAGGGTGGGGGTGGAGATGAAGGCGATGTCGGGCTGCTGCGCCGATCCGCTCACCTGGATGCCCGCCGTCACCGTGTCGATCCGGGTCTGCGCCCTGATCGCCAGCACCGGGTTCAGCATCGGCCCGTTGAAAGTGATGACCCCCTGTTCCAGATCGAACTGCTTGCCCGAAAAACTGTAGCGCCCGCGCAGCACTTCCAGCCTGCCGACGACGCGCGGATTGGCGGTGGTGCCGGTCACGCGCATCGCGGTTTTCCATTCCGAATCCAGCCCCATGCCGGTGACGTAGATTTCATTGTCAGCACGCAGCCTGATGTCGAGTTTCCAGTCGGCGGGCTTGGCGGCGGCCTGCCGCGCGGCCATGCGCTGGTCGAGAATATCGACGCCCTCGCCCTTGCGCCGAACGCCCTGCAACTGACGAATGTCGGTGCCGCCCTGCCAGGCCACCTTGTAACGGGTTTCGGGCAGGGTCAGGTCGCCCTTGATCAGGCCGCCACTGGCCGGGCTGTTGGTGATCGCCATCGTGCCGCTGACCACGCTCGTGATCGCTTCGCTGCGGGCAAGGCGCGCGCGGTCCAGCGCAATGGCGATATTCATCGGGAAACCGCTGTCGGCGGCAAGGCCAACGGTACCCGACGCCTTGACGGTACCGTCACCCGCCCGTCCGGAGAAATCGCGTATCTCCAGTCGGTCGTTGGTGAAGCGGCCATCGAGCTTCATCTGGGTGACGCGGGTGCCGAACGTCTCATTCTCATAGGTCAGCGCATTGGCGCGGACGATCCCGTTGACGCGCGGGTCGGTCAGCCGCCCGCTGAAATCCGCCGCGAGGGCGAGGCCGCCGGTCAATTGCTGATCAGCCAACCCCGCGAAGGAGAAAAGAACATCGGCAGGCCCGGCATAGCGGATGCCACCGCCCAAGGGTGCCGCCTGCAATTGTTCGCTCCAGCTGGTCCCCGGTCCCGGCGGGGCAAGGGTGGCGACGAACCGCCCCAGCGTGGATGTGCCGCGCCGGATCAGCCCGCGCAGGTCGCCCCCCGCGCCCGACAGCTTGCCCTCCATGCTCATCGACACCGGATCGGACACGGCGGTCAGGCTGGAGCGGCGGAAATTCGCAATGGAAAGGCGGGTGCTCGCGGTCGGGAAGGCGTTGCCGGTCTGCGCGAAATCGAGCGTCCCGGTCGCCTTGCCGCCAATGCCCAGCCCCGGCGCAGCGATGTTGATGATGGCCAGGTCAAAATCCTTGAACCGCGCCTGCATCGCTGTGCTGTCGCCGAAACGCCCGGCCAGATCGACCTTGCCCTGCGGCAGCACCAGCGTCGCTGGTTCCAGCCGATAGCCTGCCGGTTCGGTGCGGATGATCGCCGGGTTGGCGAGGCGGAAGGGGATGTTGCTCGCCTTCCCCTGCAACGCCACGGCATAGAGGTTGGGCCGCAATGCCGCGTTGGCGGCTATGGAGAAGGGCACGCCGCTGGAGCCGTCGGCCACCAGCTGAGCCTTGCCGCGCCCGCCCTGATAGTCGATCTTCGCCCGGCCGGTACGCACGACATAATCGCCATAGGCGGCGTTGGCGATTTGCACGTCGGCGACGATGCGCGGCTGGTCGGTCAGGACCATGGAGGCGGTCACGATCGCGCGGCCGATCATGACCTCCGCGTCGCCCGGCAGCTTGGCGTTGCTGGCGGTGGCGTTGACGTCCACCCCTTGCGCCTTGCCGGCCGCGGCCAGCCGCACCGCGCCGGTGATGCCCGACCCGTTCATGCTGAGTCGCCCGGCGAACGGACCGGCTGCGCTCTGCTGCACCGTCCCGGCCATATCGACCCCGGCAAAGCGGGCCTTGGCAATGTCGATCGTCAATGGCCCCTTGGCGGTGCGTATCAGCACATTGGCGAAGAAGGGACCATAGGGCGATCCGCCGGTCGCTTCGAGCCGATAGCCTGCCGCCTCGCCATTCAGCTTCGCCACAACATCGGACAATTGCACGCCGACATTGGGCCGGGCCGCGCGCAGCACCGCCTGCGGCCGCTCCATCGTCCCGCGCACGGTCAGCGCCAGCGGGCCATATTGGCGCGAGGAAGCCGTCACGTCGAAGGCGATCTGACCGTCCGTGTCATAGCTGCCCGATCCCGACTGGATGGTGAAATTGGGCGCGGCACCCTTCAGCCCTGCCAGCGTGAATTTGCCCTCCGGCGTCATGCCGATGCGCCCGGTGGCAACCGCATTGCCGCCCAGAAAATCGCGCACGGACGCATTGTCCCAGCGCGCCGTCCGCACGCCAAAGCGACCCGACAGGCCAAAGCCGCCTTTGGGGCCGGGGACCAGCTCGACATCGGTGTTCAGGTTGACGATGCCGACGCCGTCGATCCGATAATCATTGACCCGGCCTTTGAGCGCGCCGCGATAGAGGGCGTTGTCGAGATCGGCGAGGATGATGGCGGTCGCATCGACCCGATCGCTGTCGATCTTGAGATTGTCGCTGATCAGCTTGCCGCCCGCATAGGCGAAATCGCCCTTCACCCGCAGATTGTTCATCAGCCCACCCGCCGCGGCGTTAAGGCCAGTCACACGGCTGGCGGTAGCGTTGACCGGAATGCGGATGCGGTCGCTGTCGATCACCGCGCGACCGCTGGCTTTCAGATTCTCGATGCCGGTTGCGTCGAACGCCAGATATTTGGCGCTGATGTCATAGTCGATGAACGGCGTCGCCATCGGCCCGTCGAGGATGATCGCGGCGCGCACATCGCGGCCCTTCACCTTCTCCATGATTGCGCCGGGGGTCAGCAGCGCGGCGTTGATTTTCAGCGCGCTGAACCGGCTGGTGCCAAGGTCGATGATGCCCTGAGCATCGGCGGACAGCGCTGGCGACCGCACAGTCCCTTTCAGGTTCACCCGCCGTTCGTTGAGACCGGCAAACAGATCGACGTCCAGCTGCGGCCCGGTCAGGCGATCGACCGTGCCTGCCATGATCAGGCCGGGGCGAACCGGCCCCTTGGCGGTGAACGCACCGTCACGCGCGGCGATCGCGATATTGGCGAGCTGCCCCTTGGGACTGATGGCGATAATGCGCCCGTCCCACGCCTGCCACGTTCCCTTGCCGTCCAGCGTCGCGGTCATCCCGTCGGTCAGGCCGGACATGGACGCAATCACGCCGCCCTTGGGCGCGGTCAGCGTGCCGCTCATCGCCAGGCGATTTTGCGCCGGAACCGCATCCAGCTTCGCCTGCAACCGGTCGCCGCTGTCCACAATGGCGTCGGCGGACAGGATCGCGCGGCCATCGGCGATATGGGTCACGCCGTCGATCGCGATCTCGCGCTTCTGGCCGATCACCGGCTTTGCGAGGATGAACTTGGCGATCTTCATCCGGTCGACGTCAATGTCCAGGTCGGGCAGGATGGGCGCGTTGGGATCGGTCGGGGTGACGTTGAACTGCGGACTGCGCGCCAGCACGACCAGCGGCGTTTCGAGCAGGCTGACCGAGATATGGTTGTTCACATAGCGAAACGGCTTCCACACCATATGAACGCGCGGCGACACCGCGAACACGCCCTTGGGATCGCGCAGGATCAGATCGTGAATCACCATGTCGCTATAGATCGACCCGTCGATCCGCCCGACCTCGATCGCCATGCCCGATTCCAGTTTCAGCGCAGCAATCTGCTGGATCAGGAATTTCTTGCCCGGCTGGGTATTGAGACCCAGCAGCAACCCCGCCGCCAGCACGACCAGCGCGACGAGCAGGCTGACGACCCCGATCGCGATCTTCTGCCACAGCGGGCGACCCTCGCGGATCACGATCGTGTCGGTAGGGGTGTCATCCTGCGCCATTAGAAAGCCTGCCCGATGCCGATATAGAGGGCGAATTTGGATTCGCCCGGCTGCCGGTTGATCGGCATCGCAATGTCGGCGCGGAACGGACCGAAATTGGTATAGAAGCGTCCGCCAATGCCCACGCCATAGCGCATGTCGGAAAATTTGGGGATGGCACTGTTATAGACCTGACCCGCATCGACAAAGGCGACTGCGCCATAATTGCCGAAGCGATAGCGGCCCTCGACCGCAAATTCATTGACCGACCGGCCACCGACGGGATCGTTGTTCGCGTCCTTGGGGCCAAGCTCCTGATAGCCATAGCCCCGCACCGATCCGCCCCCGCCCGCATAGATGCGTCGCGACGGCGCGACATCGTCGCGTGACACGCCGCTGATGGTGCCAAGCCGGGTGCGTGCGGCGATGACCAGCGAATCCGACACCGGATAATAGCCCGTCAGGTCGAACGTCCCGCGCACATAGGGCGATACATTGCCCTGCAACGAGGCTTCGGGCGACACGCGCACGCTGGCGCGGAAGCCTTTGGTGGGGTTCAGCAGATCGTTGGACCGGTCATAGCCGACCTGCACCGGCAATGCGCCGATGAAATAGGTCAGCCGCTTGTTCTGCGCCGTGACCGGGTCGATCGTTGTCTGTTCGTTCGACAGCAATATTTCCGCGCCATAGCTGTAAGTCCAGCGCTTCTGGAAGATCGGCGTGGATTGCCGCGCCCAGCTGATGTTCAGGCCCGCCGTAAAGGCTTCATAGGCGTCATATTTCTGGTGGTTGATCAGCGCGCCGGCCTGAAACGTCTTGTCGCGCCTGCCCGCGTTGGAGCGGCGGAACGTGCCCGATACGCCCTGTTCCTGCGTACCCGCGACCACACCCGCGATCAGCGCGCCTTCGGGCGGGAAGAGGTTGCGGTGGGTCCATGTCCCCTCCGCCCGGAAACCTTGCCCTGTGCCATAGCCCAGTTCGCCCGCCAGCGTGCGCGGTGGCCCTGCCTCCTGCTCGACATGAAGGTCGACATATTCGGTGCCATCCGGCCCGGCCTCATTGGTCCGGACGGGATCGACCGCGACGCTGGAAAACAGCCCGGTCGCGACCAGTGCCTTGCGAAGATCGTCCACCTTGCGGCTGTCGTAAATCTCGCCTGGCTTGTAGCGGCGGATCACCTCCATATGATCGGCACCGAACGCCTGTTTGTCGCCGCTGGTGGTGATCTTGCGGAAAGCGCCGCGCGGGCCGGTGTCCACTGGAAGCGTATAGTCGCCCGTCACGGTTGCGGGATCGAGCAATATATCGCGCTCGCCCACCTTGGCAAAGGCATAGCCCTGTTCGGGCAGCCGCAGCGCGATATTGGCTTCAGCCCCCTCGACCGTAGCGGCGACGATATGGTCCCCACTTTTGAGCGGCAGGCTGTCACGCGCCAGCCCCGGCGGCACCGTCGCCCCGGCCGTCACCACGATATCGCCCAGCCTGTATCGCCGGCCGGGCGTTACCGAGACGATGGCGGTCAGCGTGCCATCTCCGGTCTGATCGAGGCTGGCGAGCGCGGTCGCGTCATAATAGCCCTCGGAATAGAAAAGCCGAACCGCCAGCTTCTCATCCTCCTGCGCCCGCGCCTGCACCATGGCGGCGGTCTCCGCCCTGCCATCGCCGTCGATCAGCGCGGATGCGTCGCGAAATTCGTCCTCAAGTCCCGTCTTGCCGAAACCCTCGATCCGGGTGGCATAGCGGATGTCGGGCGTCTGTGTGTTCGGGTCAGTGTCGGCCGCGACATTGGCGGGCACGGTCACGCTGTCGAGCGAGGGCAAAGGTTGCGCCAGTTCCTGTTCCTGCGCGGGTTCGATGGCGGGGGGCAGCTCTGCCGTCGCACCACTTTGCGGCATCTGCTGGTCGATCCAGCTGTCGATGGAGGGTAGCGGCGCGGCGGGATCGCTTCCCTCTACCTTGGGCAGGCGCGCCTCGAACTGGTCGTCCGGCAGGATCGGCGCTTCGGCTGCGGGCGGTGTCGCGGTCTGCGCCATCAGCGGCAGGGGGGATGCGGTCGCGATAAGCAGGCCCAACATGTGCCGGACATGATGCGCCTGTCGTCTGATCATATGTCCGTCATGCCCCTTTGGTCGCCAGCCATACAGGAGGCCGACAAACCTGCAATACGCCCAAGGGGTTGCGCAGGTTCCGTCCAAGGGGCGATTAGCCGCTCCGGCCTGCGCTTCCCTCCATGCTTTCCAGAGTCTAGAGCGGTCGCATGACATTTGCGCTCAACATATCCCGCTCCATCACTGGCCAGCCCTGGAAATGGCGGGGGGAGGGGGCGGATGCGCGCGAACCGGGCTACCTGCCCGACGATCTGGTAACGCAATTGCTGCTGGCGCGCGGCTGTCCGCGCGACGCGCTGGAGGCGCACCGCAACCCTACTATCCGTGCCTTCATGCCCGATCCCAGCCTGTTCCGCGACATGGACGCCGCCGCCGAGCGGCTGGCCGACGCGGTGCAGCGCGGCGAGGATGTGCGCATCTTTGGCGATTATGACGTCGATGGCGCGACCAGCGCCGCGCTGCTCATCCGCCTGCTGCGCGATCTGGGGCTGGCGGCGAAGCCCTATATCCCCGACCGGCTGATGGAAGGCTATGGTCCGTCGGGCGAGGCGCTGGTGCGGCTGGCGGGCGAGGGCGCGACCCTGATCGTCACGGTCGATTGCGGCGCGCAGGCGTTCGAGGCGCTGGCCATGGCGCGCGAAACCGGGGTCGATGTCGTTGTGGTCGATCATCATAAATGCAGCGCGGCGCTTCCGTTGGCGCTGGCGCTGGTCAACCCCAACCGGCTGGACGAGGGGGACGAGGCCGCGACCCACGGCCATCTCGCCGCGGTCGGCGTCGCCTTCCTGCTGGGCGCGGCGCTGGTGCGGGTGTTGCGGGGGCGGAGATGGTTTGCGACGCGGGCCGAACCGGCGCTGATGGAATTGCTCGACATCGTCGCGCTGGGGACCGTGGCCGATGTCGCGCAATTGAAGGGGCTGAACCGCGCCTTCGTGGCGCAGGGATTGAAGGTGATGGCGAAGCGCCGCAATATTGGCCTCGCGGCCCTGATCGACGCCAGCCGCCTGACTCGCGCGCCGCTATGCCATGATCTGGGCTTTGCGCTGGGACCGCGCATCAATGCGGGCGGGCGCGTCGGGCAGGCGGATCTGGGGGTGCGGCTGCTGACCACCGACGATCCCGCCGAGGCCGCGCGCATCGCCGAGCAGCTCAACCAGTATAATGAGGAACGGCGCGCGATCGAATCGAGCGTGCAGGAACAGGCCGAGGCGTTGCTCGCCGCGCAGGGCAATCGCGCCGTCGCGGTGATTGCCGGGCAGGGCTGGCACCCCGGCGTCATCGGCATCGTCGCCGGACGGATCAAGGAAAAGGCGGGACGGCCCGCCATTGTCATCGCGCTGGACGAAGATGGCGTGGGCAAGGGGTCGGGCCGGTCGATCAGCGGCGTTGATCTGGGCGCGGCGGTGATGGCGGCCAAGGATAGCGGCCTGCTGGTCGCGGGCGGCGGTCATGCGATGGCGGCGGGGCTGACCGTGGCGGCGGACCGGGTGGAAGCGCTGGCCGATTTCCTCGACGATCGCCTGTCCGCCGCCGTGGCGCGGGCGCGTGACGACCGGGCTTTGCTGATCGACGCGGTGCTGGCACCCGCTGGCGTCAATCCCGACTTCATCGCCGCGATCGAAGCGGGCGGTCCCTATGGCGCAGGCTGGCCTGCCCCGCGCATCGCCGCCGGGCCGATGCGCGTCATCAAGGCTGACATCGTGGGCAACGGCCATTTGCGCGCGATCATGGGCGGGGAGGATGGTCGATCGTTCAAGACCATCGCTTTCCGTCAGGCGCAAACCGATCTGGGGCAGGCGATATTGGGTGCGCCGCGCGACCGGCGCTTGTGGGTCGCAGGCCGGGCCAAGATAGACGACTGGGGCAGCCGTCCGGCCGCCGAACTCCATCTGGAGGACGCAGCCTGGGCCGATTGAGGCCCGTCGCGATTTTCTGATGCAAAAGGGGTTGACCGGGGGCAAGTCGCCTCCTAATGCCGCCTTCGCTTCGCAGCGCCGCTGGTCGGCAGTTGCATATGGTCCCATCGTCTAACGGTTAGGACACTGCCCTTTCACGGCAGCGATACGGGTTCGAATCCCGTTGGGATCACCATAATCTGAAGCGCTGCCGCTTTGTGCAGCAAGCATTGTCGGCACCGGTCCTGTTCCCCCAGAAGTCCTGATTAACCATGGTTGACCTGCGCGGGTCTAAGGGTGCAACATCGCTGTCATGAAAAAGGCAGAGGGTGCATTGCTGACCATCAGCGAACTGGCGGATGAGCTGGGTCTGCCCCAACATATATTGCGCTATTGGGAAACCCGCTTCCCGCAACTGCGCCCGCTCCAGCGCTCCGGCAATCGCCGCTATTATCGTCCCGCCGACGTGGCCCTGGCCCGACGCATCCACGACCTGCTCAATGTCGAAGGCTTCACCGTCAAGGGTGCGCAAAAGATATTGGTCGATGGCGTTGGCGCGACCGTGCCTGACGCAGCTGCCCAACCGGCCGATAATGTGCTGAGCCGGTTGCAGGCAATCCGTTCGACGCTGGCTCGCGCGATCGGCGAATAGGCCGCGTCAGCGCGTCCCTGGCCCCAGCGCCGGGTCCAGATCGCGCGGGCGGGTGAAACTGACCAGCGTAGCGATATTCTCCTGCGCCTGATCCCACCGGTCGATGGCCAGGTCCAGCACAGCGATGCTGGCGGTCGGGAATTTGACTTCCACATCCTCGCGCAGCGGGTTCGCCCCGTCATCAGGGACGAGATCGAGGATCAATTCTTCCAGCCCCGGATTATGCCCGGTCAACAGCGCGCTGTCGGCACTGTCGGGCAGGTCGCGGATGACATCGAACAGGGTCGGAGAGGAAGCGAGGTAGATGCGCCGGTCCCAGCGCGCATCGAGCGTTTCGCCAAAACCTGTAAAAAACGTCTCCAGTGTCTGCACCACCCGCACCGCAGGCGATGCCACGAGCATGTCGAACTGCATCTGCCGCCGGGCGGCAAATTGCCCCATCAACAGCGCCGCCTTCTCGCCCCGATGGTTCAGGGGCCGGTCGAAGTCGCGGGCCACCGGATCGTCCCAATCGGACTTGGCGTGGCGCAACAGGGTCAGCCGCTTCATTCTCTCTCCAGATGGCTGTGGCCGGATTCGTGTCCCTGATGCCCTAAGGATGGACTTTCGCCAAGAGTTTCGCGCCGTGAAGCGACACTGACCGCAATGATCGCCTCGTCCAGCGTCACCCGGCGGATCGGCGTGCCGGTCGGAAAGGCGCTGAGCAGGCGGCTCGGCATCGCGGCGGACAGGATGACGAAACTGCCCTTGTCCTCCGCGCGGCGGATGAGGCGGCCGAACGCCTGTGCCAGCCGCGCGCGGATCAGCCGGTCGTCATAGGCATTGCCGCCATTTGCCAGCCGCCGCGCGGCGTGCAGCACGGTCGGCTTGGACCATGGCACCCCCTCCATCACCACCAGCCGCAGTGAATGGCCCGGCACGTCCACGCCGTCGCGCAGCGCATCGGTGCCCAGCAGCGATGCGCGCGGATCGTCGCGGAAAATATCGACCAATGTGCCGGTGTCGATCGGATCGACATGCTGCGCATAGAGCGGCAGGCCCGCCCGCGCCAGCCGGTCGGCGATGCGGGCATGGACCGCGCGCAATCGCCGGATGGCGGTGAACAGCCCCAGCGTGCCGCCGCCCGCCGCCTCGATCAATCGGCCATAGGCACCCGACAGCGCCGCCAGATCACCCCGCTTGATGTCGGTGACGATCAGCACTTCCGCACGGGCGGCATAATCGAACGGGCTGTTCGCCTCGAACCGTCCTGCACCATGGGGCAGGTGGGTCGCGCCGCTCCGGCTCTCCGCATTGCCCCAGTCGCCGCCGCCTTTTAGCGTTGCAGAGGTGACGATCACCCCCTGCGCAGGCTTCAAGACGGTTTCGGCGAGCGGGCGGCTGGGGTCGAGCCAGTGGCGGTGGATGCCGATATCATATTCGCGGCCCTCGACCCGGTCGACCGTCATCCAGTCCACATAGTCCGGGTCAGCGGGGCCGCCGATCCGCGCCAGCAGCGCCAGCCAGGCGCTGATCAGATCGCGCCGCCAGCCGAGCGACGCCACTGCCCCCTCGATCCGCGCCCGCGCCGCGCCGTCCAGCCAGTCGGGCGCATCCTCTATCACCGCTTCCAGCCGCCGCGACAGGTGCGTCAGCGGGCGCAGCAGCGCATCGAGCGCCAATGCAGCTTCCTGCGCCGCCTCCACCAATGGACCATCGGGCGCGGCCAGTTCGGTTTCCAGCCCATAGCCCGCATCCGCTTCGCCCGTGTCGGCGGCGCGGGCAAAGACGGTGCCGCGCACCGCACCGAACAGCGCTTCGAGCGGCCCGAACGGCTCGCCCGTCACGACGCGCTTCAACCATTCATCGGCGGGCAAAGCGAGCGCGGCGTCGGCGGCGGCGCGGATCGCTTCTCCGCCTTCGACGTCATAACTGGCCAGATCCGACAGGCGCGCCGACAGGCCGCGCCGCCGCCCGCGCGATCCACCCTCCGGTCCCATGATCCAGCGGCGCAGTTCGATCGCCTCCTGCCCGGACAGGGCGACGGAGAAGGTCGAATCGGCCGCGTCGAACAGATGATGGCCCTCGTCAAAGACGATACGTTGCGGTCGCTGCCCGGTCTCGCGGCCGCGCGCGGCGTTGATCATCACCAGCGCATGGTTGGCGATGACGATGTCGGCGTCGGCGGACGCGCGGGCCGACCGTTCGATGAAACATTTGCGATAATGGGGGCAGCCGGCATAGATGCACTCGCCACGCCGGTCGGTCAGCGCGGTGGAGCCGTTGCGGCGGAACAGGGTCGGCAGCCAGCCGGGCAGGTCGCCGCCGACCATGTCGCCATCCTTGCTGAACGCCGCCCAGCGGGCGACCAGTTGCGCCAATATCGCCGCGCGGCCGGTAAAGCCGCCCTGCAACGCATCCTCCAGATTGAGCAGGCAGAGATAATTTTCCCGCCCCTTGCGCACCACCACCCGCTTCGCCGCGATCGTCGGATCGGGGAACAGACGCAGCGATTCGCGGTCGAGCTGGCGTTGCAGCGCCTTGGTATAGGTGGACACCCATACCGTCCCCTGCGCTTCCCCGGCCCAGAGCGAGGCCGGAGCCAGATAGCCCAATGTCTTGCCGATGCCGGTGCCCGCTTCCGCCAGCAGCATATTGGGCTGGTCGCGATGCGCGCGCGGGCGAAAAGCGTTGATCGCGGCGGTTGCATAGGCGCGCTGGCCGGGACGGGCTTCTGCCCCGGCACCGGTCAGCGTATCGAGCCGAGCCAGCACTTGTGCTTCATCCAGCACCACAGTGCGCGGGGCGGGGCGGGGCTGCGCTTCCTCCCATTCGGGCAGCTTGGAAAAGAGCCAGCGCTCGGCTTCCTTGGGCTTGGCGATGCGCGGCGCGACCAGCAGCGACCAGGGCCAGCGCAGCCGGTGCAATGTCTGTGCAGACGTCCAGCCGCCTTCCCGCTCGCGCCAATCAGGCGATTCCAGCCGGTCGAGCAACGCCTGCGCCGCGCTCTGGAGCAGGGCGGGAATGTCTGCTTCCGCATTCGGCACCGGCAGGCCAAGCGCCTGCGCCAGCCCCTTGGGCGTGGGGACGAGGAAACGGGCAGGGTGGAGGAAGGCCCAGAGTTCGAGCAGGTCGAGACCGTTGAGATCGGGATAGCCCAGCCGCTGGCCAGTCAGCGGGGCATTGAGCAGCAGAACCGGCGTTTCCGCCGCCCGGCCGATCGCCTGCCCCTTCGCCAGACCCTGGGTCCGGCCGCCCTCGCGCAACCAGATGCCGCCATGGCTGGCGTGGAGGGCGGGCAGGGAAGCGGGGTCAATCACCCGCCCCGTTTAAGCGAGTGGGAACAAAAGGAAAACCTGTTTCAGCTCGTCCGGCGACCAAAACCGCCACCGGCCATCGTGGTCGGGCGCAGGCGCGGCTGGAACGCCACAGGCGTGCGCAGGGCAGCGCGGGCCAGATCGAGCTGATCGTAGAGCGGGCCTTCGTTCAGATCATAGGGGAAGCGGATGCCCATGCGATCCTCTTCCGACCAGCGCACCGTGCCGAAAGTGATATGGCCGTCCAGATCGATCTGGCATGACGATCCGGCCGGCAGGGTACAGCCGACTACTTGTGCGCCGCCCTCGCTCAGGTCGACGATCGTGCCTTCCAGGCTGTCGAGTACGGTCGTGACGACAATAGCGATCTCGACCACGATGCGTTCGCGGGTACGCAAGCTGTGCATGGTGCCTCCAGAAGCCTGATTATCGACGGATAGGGTTAATGAAACCCTAATGTGCGAACGATTCTTAACGCAGATTTGCCACCAAAGGACGTTTCTTTTCGGCAGGGCAGAGGTTAGGGGGCGTAGCCATGACCGCGACCGACATTATCCGCACCGCCGCGCTGGCGGCCAAGGCCTGGCCCTATGAAGAAGCGCGCAAGCTGCTCAAGCGCTATCCCAATGGCGCGCCGGACAAGGGCCATATCCTGTTCGAGACTGGCTATGGCCCATCAGGCCTGCCGCATATCGGCACGTTCAACGAAGTGCTGCGCACGACGATGGTACGCAACGCCTATCATGCGCTGTCGGATATCCCTACGCGGCTGGTGGCGTTCAGCGACGATATGGACGGGTTGCGCAAGGTGCCCGACAATGTCCCCAATCAGGCGATGTTGACGGAGCATCTGGGCAAGCCATTGACGCAGGTGCCCGATCCGTTCGGCAAGTTTGAAAGTTTCGCGCATCACAATAATGCGATGCTGCGCGAATTTCTCGACCGCTTCGGCTTCGATTATGAATTTGTGTCCGCGACCGAACGCTATCAGGCGGGCGCCTTCGACGATGCGCTGCGGCAGGTATTGCGTTGTAATCAGGCGATTCTCGACATCATGCTGCCGACCCTGCGCAAGGAACGGCAGGCGACCTATTCGCCCGTCCTGCCGATCAGCCCCAAAAGCGGCATCGTGTTGCAGGTGCCGGTCGAGGTGATCGACGCCGAGGCTGGCCTGATCCGCTTCGAGGATGAGGGCGAGATGATCGAACAGTCGATCCTGTCGGGCGGGGCCAAGCTGCAATGGAAGGTCGACTGGGCGATGCGCTGGGTCGCGCTGGGCGTCGATTATGAGATGGCGGGCAAGGATCTGATCGATTCGGTGACCCAGTCGTCGAAAATCTGCCGCGCGCTGGGCGCCCGTCCGCCCGAAGGCTTTAATTACGAGATGTTCCTCGACGAAAAGGGCGAGAAAATCTCCAAGTCCAAGGGCAATGGTCTCAGCCTCGAACAATGGCTGACCTATGGCCCACAGGAAAGTCTGGCCTTCTACGCCTATCGCGAACCGAAAAAGGCCAAGCAGTTGCACATGGGCGTCATCCCGCGCGCGGTGGACGAATATTGGCAGTTCCGGGTCAACTACCCCAACCAGGCGATCGAACAGCAATTGGGCAATCCGGTCCACCATGTCCATGACGGCAAGCTGCCCGAAGGCCGGCTGCCGGTGACCTTTGGGCTACTGCTCAATCTGGTCGGGGTGATGGGGGATGCCAGCCGCGATCAGGTATGGGGCTATCTCACCAACTATGTCGCCGATGCATCCCCGCAGACCTATCCTGAACTGGACGCGCTGATCGGCCATGCGCTGGCCTATCATCGCGATTTCGTCGCGCCCACCCTCCAGCGTCGCGCCCCCGATGCCAATGAGGCCGCAGCCTTGCGCAGGCTCGACGCGGAACTGGCCGCGCTGCCGGTGGACGCCACGGCGGAGGATATCCAGAATATCGTCTATGCCATCGGCAAGGATGAGGCGTTCGGTTTCGCCGAGCTGCGCGACTGGTTCAAGGCGCTCTACCAGACGTTGCTGGGCGCGGATCAGGGACCGCGCATGGGCAGCTTCATCGCCCTCTATGGCATTGATAACAGCCGTACCTTGATCGCGCAGGCGCTGGCCGCCTGAATCGCCGAATTTTCGGCAGAAAACGGGAACTTTTCGGGCGGATGCGCGTTCTGCGCAACGGTCCACCCCCCTTTCGGACTGATGGTGCGTTTTGCGTGCCATCGGCCGCGCCCGCCCGGCAACGGGCGGCGCGGCCAAGTTGGGGGACATATTCATGAAAACGGCCCCGGACAGTGACTGTCCGGGGCCGTTTTTTACGGGGTGTCTCGCTTACCAGAAGAAGCCACGATGGACCTGGATCACGCGCCCGTTGCGGACATTGACCAGCAGCACGTCGTTATAATGGCGCACCCAGCGCTGGTTCACGCCCGGACGGGGCAGGCGATAGCGATAGGGGTCGGCGATATAATAGCGCGAGTTATAATAGGCCGGGCGAAGCTGTACCCCGGCGTTCCACTGGCTGTAGCGAAACGGTGCGCGCCAGTTGCCGCCGCGATAGACGTTGCGATGGCTGCGGCGATAATCGCGCCAGTCCTCGCGGGCCTCCTGACGGGCATCGCGCACCTCGCGCCGTTCCTCGCGCACGTCGCGCCGGTCGCCATAGCGCTGGGCCTGACGCAGATCGCGCTGCTCTTCGCGCAGGTTGCGCTCGCTGCGGCGGGCCTCGCCATAGGACTGGGCGGACGCAACACTGGGCGCCACCGTTGCGGCCAGCAGGCCCAGGATGATCAGTTTACGCATAGCATATCTCCCATTCTCTCTGGCGGCTGAACCCGGTCCGGCTGGATCGGGTTCCCTGTCGCCAACACAGGGAGATATGGGGCAGCGCGCCTGAACGACCGGCGAATGAAGCTGTCAGTTTCCAGTCATTTATGTCGCAAAGTGTATCTTTGCTCTACGCTCTGGGCGTCCAAGGCCGCTCCCGAAACCATTTGGTGACGACATATTTGGTGCCTTGCTCGACCGGCCGGGCGGCGTGCAGGCTGAAGCGGTTGGGGGTGCCGTCAGCGGTCATATTGTTCCAGATCAGGATCATCCCCTCGACCGGCGGCACCATGAATTCGCAATGGGGAAAATGCGTTTCGCCCCCCGCCTCGACCGGGGAGAGATAGACCATCGTCGTCCAGCTGCGCTGCCCGCCGGTCACGCGCATGGCGGGCCAATAGTCGGCGGTGACCGGGAAATAATCGCAATGCAGCCGATATTCCTGGCCGCTGGTATAGCGCTGCCCCTGCAACGTCTCGCCATGGTCGGCAGGCAGGCCCGTGAGCGCGCAGATGCGGTCGCTCACCGCCTTGATCAGCGGATCGAACGGATCGAGATTGCAGCTATGGCTGGTGCGATAATCGGCGTTCGCGCTGCCGGAAAACAATGTCGATGGCTGCGCGCCCGCGTCGATGATCGCGCGCAGGTCGGCACATTCTTGCGGATTGAGGAAATCCTGCCGTCCATAGATGGCAAGGTCTGGCGCGTCGATCCGGCTGACCATCGGGTTGCGTTCCAGCCGCGCCTGCACCTGCGCGCCGATGGCCGCGCGGGCGGGGGAGGCGGTACCGCCGTCGTCGTCCAAGTCTGTCATGCCGCCCTCCTGCCACAGCGGCCGGTGTCATGAAAAGACCCCGGCGCGCCACCGCACCGGGGCCAGTATTCCTGAAGGCCACTTCAGGGAGGCGTGTTACCAGAAAAAATCGTGTATCACGTCGACGACATAGCCGTCGCGAATGTCCACAAGCATGGCGTCGTCATAATAGCGGACCCAGCGCAGCGTGCCGTAAGCGGGCGGCAGGCGATAGGCATAGGGATCGTTCAGCCAATAGCTGTTGGAATAAAGGATGCTGCTGAGCATGATCCCGACCGAAAAACGGCGATAGCCATAGTCCCAGCCGCGCGGCGCCATATAGCGACCCATGCGATACTGGTTGCCATAGCGGTTGCGATAGCTCTGCCAATCATAGCGCCGGTCCTGCCGCCAGCCATTATTCCAGCGCTGCTGGTTGCTCCAGCGGGTGCGGTCATCATAGCGGCGGCCGTTGTTCCAGTTGCCGACCGAGCCGCGATTGTCGTTCCAGCGGCGATCGTCACGCCGGTCGTCACGACGGTCCTGCCGCCAATCCTGCCGGTCGTCGCGACGATCGTTGCGCCAGTCCTGCCGATCCGTGCGCCGGTCCTGGCGATAATCCTGCCGGTCATTGCGGCGATCATCGCGCCTGTCGTTGCGCCAATCCTGTCGTGCGGGTGCTGGGGCTATGGCGGGGTTAGGCCGTGGCCGATCGGCGCGCGGTTGCTGCGCCGGTGCCTGCGCGACCGGGCGGTCCTGCCGCTGTTGCCAGCGTTGCGCCTGCTGCTGCCTGTCACCGCCCAATGGACGCTGTCCATTACCGCGCCACTGATAGGACTGGCGGTCTGCCCCGCCACGTTCTGCGCGCTCACCGCGATTGCCGCGACCATTCTCATTGCTCTGGGCATAGGCTGGTGCCACGCCGCTCATGATCGTTGCGGCCATCAGTCCCGTCAGCATCATCTTCCTGAACATCATCGTGACTTTCTTCTTGCGGGAACCTTCTGTCCCCTCATGCCGCCCTTCTAGACGGCGCGCGATGTCGCAATTCTGAACCCGTCCGTCAGCCATTTGAAAGAATCGGCGGGCGTAATGAACCCAATCTGGGCCTCGCGCGTTATTTAATGTTCGCATCCTTCTGCCTGTTAAAAATGGCCCGAACGGGATCAAAAGCTGATCCAGATCAGTGCAGGATGCGTGCCCTCTCTATAGGACTGCCGAGTGAAGAAATCTCCCAATGTCAGCGGCGTCCGTGTGGCTCTGCGCGAAGCGACGAGCGACAGTCATCACCGTGTGGATGCGTTGTTTTCGAGCTATCGACTTGATTCAGAAAGCCATTACGGCGCCTTCCTGACCGCCCATGCCCGCGCGCTGGGCGCGCTCGAATCGGTCGCGCGTCCCGCATCGCCACGGCTGCCGTTGATCGCGGCGGATCTGGCGGCGATGGATCTGGCCATGCCAGCGCATTTGTCGCTCGTTGATCCCGACCGGGACGGCTATCGCTGGGGGCTGCTCTATGCGCTGGAGGGGTCGCGCCTGGGCGGCGCGATGCTCGCGCGCCAAGTCGCGCCCGGCCTGCCACGCGCTTATCTGTCGGCGGTCCATGGCAAGGGCGGCTGGGTCGCATTTCAGCAGGCGCTTGATCAGGCGGCTGCTGACGGGGGCGAAGGCTGGCTGGACGACGCCGTGCAGGGCGCACAGGCTGCCTTCGCCCTTTTTGCCGCAGCAGCCCGGCCCGAAAAGGTCGCCGCCCATGGCTGACGGCGGCAGCGGCGCGGATTTCGCCGTCAACCTGACCAATTGCGATCGCGAGCCGATCCATGTGCTGGGCACCGTCCAGCCATTCGGCTTCCTGATTGCGCTGACCGCCGACTGGCTGGTGTCGCGCGTGTCGGACAATAGCGCCGCGTTCATTGGCCTGTCCCCTGACGACATGCTGGGCAAGCCGGTCAGCGCGCTGTTTGACGGCGAAGCCATCCACACGCTGCGCAACCGCATCACCCTGTTGCGTGGCCCCGATTCGGTCGAGCGCATCTTCTCGCTGCCACTGATGGCAGGCGGCACGCCGTTCGACGTCGCCGTCCATTTTTCCGGCCAGCTTGTCGTGATCGAGGCCGAACCGGCCAGCGCCGACGAGATGGAAGCGAGCAGCACCGTCCGTGCCATGGTCGCGCGGCTGGCGCAGGCCGATGGCATGACCGCCTTCCTGCGCGATGGCGCGCGGCAGGTGCGGGCGCTGACCGGGTTCGATCGGGTGATGGTCTATCGCTTCGCCGATGGCGGCGATGGCGAGGTGGTCGCCGAAGCGCTGCGGCCCGGCATCGACAGCTTTTTCGGGCTGCACTATCCCGCGTCCGACATTCCGGTGCAGGCGCGCGCGCTCTATCTGCGCAACATATTCCGCGTCATTGCCGATGTGCAGGCGGTGCCCGTGCCGGTCGTCCCCACGCTCGATCCGACCGGGGCGGCGCTCGACATGTCGCTGTGTCTCACCCGCGCCGTCTCGCCGATCCATATCGAATATCTGCACAACATGGGGGTGGGGGCGTCGCTCTCCATCTCGATCATTGTCGAAGGGCGGCTGTGGGGGCTGTTCGCCTGCCACCATTATGCCCCGCGCCTGCCGACCTTTGCCCAGCGCAGCGCGGCGGAACTGTTCGGCCAGATTTTCTCGATGATGCTGGAAAGCCGCGAGCGCGCCGAAACCGCCGCCTATGAAGGCAAGGCGCGGCAGGTGGCGGACCGGCTTATGTCGGCGGTGGCGCAGGACCATGATCTGCTGTCCAACGCGCGCTGGCTGGGCGACATCATCTTCGACACGATTCCGGCCGATGGCGTTGGCGTCTATATTGACGGGCAGATCAGCTTTTCGGGCCTGACGCCTGACGAGGCAGCCTTTGCCGGCATCGTCTCGATGCTCAACCGCGTCGCCGCCAGCCAGGTTTATACCACCGATACGCTCAGCCGCGTTCTGCCCGAAGCGGCGACCTATGCCGATCGGGCCGCCGGGCTGCTCGCCATTCCTTTGTCACGCCGACCGCGCGATTATGTCGTGCTGTTCCGCGCCGAACAGCTGCGCGCGGTGCGCTGGGCGGGCAATCAGGAAAAGCATATCGAATATGGCCCCAACGGCCCGCGCCTGACCCCCCGCAAAAGTTTTGAGGAATGGTCGGAACTGGTGAAAGGCACGGCACTGCCGTTCGCGCCCGCGCAAATGCGCGTCGCCGAAGCGCTGCGCACCGCCTTGCTGGAAGTCGTGCTGCGCCTGTCCGATTCGGCGGATGCGGAACGGCAGCGCGCGCATGAGAAGCAGGAATTGCTGATCGCGGAACTCAACCATCGGGTGCGCAACATATTGGCGCTGATCCGTGGCCTTTTGTCGCAGACGCGCAGCAGCACCGGTACGGTCGAAGAGTTTATCGGCACGCTGGAAAGCCGCATCCACGCGCTGGCCCGCGCCCATGACCAGATCACCGCCGACCGCTGGAGTCCTGCGCGGCTCTATGACCTCATCGAAGTGGAGGCTGGCGCTTATCTGGGCGAGCGTCGCGACCGGGTGCGCCTGTCCGGTCCCAATGTGTTGCTGACGCCGGGATGCTTCACCGTCATGGCGCTGGTGATCCACGAAATGCTGACCAATGCCGCCAAATATGGCGCGCTGTCGGACAATGGCACGGTCGCGATCGACTGGCGGGTGGATCAGGATGGCAGCCTGATGATCGATTGGACCGAAAGCGGCGGCCCTGCGGTGGTCGCGCCGACGCGGCGGGGCTTCGGCTCTACCGTGGTCGAACGGTCCATTCCCTATGATCTGGGCGGTCATGCTGAAATTCATTACCGGCTGGCGGGGATAGTGGCGCATTTCTGCATTCCGTCCGCGCATGTCGTGTCGGTGCTGCCCGACGCCGTCTGCACGGAACGCGCGCTGCCGGTCGCTTCGCCGACGCCCGAACTGCTGAAAGGCCGCCATGTCCTGCTGGTCGAGGATAATATGATCATCGCCATGGATGGCGAGGATGCACTGCGCGATCTGGGCGCGGACGTAACCACCGCCGCCAGCGTCGCGCGGGCGCGGGAGGCGATCCTGCTCCATCCAATCGACCTGGCGGTGCTGGATTTCAACCTGGGCGCGGAAACCAGTATGCCGGTGGCGGACCTGTTGGCAGAACAGGACATCCCCTTCCTGTTTGCCACCGGCTATGGCGACGGGCTGGAACTGCCGGATCGCTTTGCCGGGGTCACACTGGTCAAAAAGCCCTATTCCGGCGCGACGCTGGCGCAGGCGATGACGCCGCTGGTCGATCGGAACGGCTAGAGCGCTGCGTTTAATCGGACGCAAGACGCGCGCTCTAGTTTTTTGTTTTCGCATCGTTTTTAGTGGAAAAACCGGTCCCCACTTTTCCGCACGATGCTCTAGAAACACATTGTTTCGCGCTGGCGGATTGCGATTGGTCGCCTCTGCGCCAATGTGTGGCGCATGACACAGCCCAGCCTCTTCATCCCCCATGGCGGCGGTCCCTGCTTCTTCATGGACCCCGCCGATCCCCAGCATCCGCACAGCGACCCGATGTGGCAACCGATGCAGGACTATCTGGCCGGGTTGATCGCCAGCCTGCCCGAACGCCCCCGCGCGATCCTGCTGGTGTCGGGCCATTGGGAGGAAGCGGCCTTCACGGTCCATGTCGGCGATCGGCCCGCTTTGCTGTTCGACTATTATGGCTTCCCCCCGCACACTTATACGCTGCGCTGGGACGCGCCGGGCGCGCCGGATGTGGCCGCGCGCGTCGCGGCGTTGCTGGCAGGGGCGGGCTTTGCGACCGCGCAGGAGGACTCGCGCGGCTGGGACCATGGCGTGTTCATCCCGATGAAAGTGGCGCTGCCCGATGCCGACATCCCGCTGGTCCAGCTGTCATTGCGCCAGGATCTGGACCCCGCCGCCCATGTGGCGGCCGGGCGCGCGCTCGCCGTGCTGCGCGACGAAGGCGTGCTGATCGTCGGATCGGGCATGAGTTTCCACAATCTGCGCGTGCGCGGGGCGCAGGCGACACCGCCGTCGCAGGCGTGGGACGATGCGCTGACGGCGGCGGTGACTGATCCCGATCCAGTCCGCCGTACCGCCCGGGTCATCGCCTGGGACAGCCTGCCCCATGCTCATTTCGCCCACCCGCGTGAGGAGCATCTGCTGCCGTTGATGGTGGCGCTGGGGGCTGGCGGCGATGACCCGGCGGTGCGGGACCATCACAGCAACGTGATAGGCTGGGCGGTGTCGGGCTATCGTTTCGGCTGAGGCGCAGGTCGGCCGAGTGCCGGGACGGTGCGCGCCGCCTCTTCCGGCGTGATGCCCGGCGGCGGGGCGGCGGCCCCCTGTTCGCCGATGCCCGTATCCTCGCCGCGCATGATCCGGCCAGCCCGGCGGATCGCGCCGCGGAGCCGGGGATAGATGCCACAGCGGCAGATATTGGTGATCGCCGCGTCAATCTCCCCATCGCTTGGATCATTGGTCCGGCGCAGCAGCACCGACGCGGCCATGATCATGCCAGGGATGCAATAGCCGCATTGCGACACATTGTCGGCGGCGAACGCCTGTTGCACCGGATGGCCGCGATCGGGCGACAGCGCCTCGATCGTGGTGACGAAACGCCCTTCGGTCTTGCCGATCGTCACCTGGCAGGATCGCACCGCTTCCCCGTCTATGTCCACGGTGCAGGCGCCGCAGTCGCCGGTGCCGCAGCCATATTTGGTGCCGGTCAGGTTCGATGCATCGCGTAACGCCCATAGCAGGGGCGTGTCCGGGTCCATCCGATATTGCACCGGCCGGTCGTTGACGGTGAAGCGGGTCACGCCGCGTCATCCTCCGTCTCGGCCTGATGATAGAGAACTTCGTTGCGGATATGGATGATCTTCGATCCCAGCCGGATTTCCTGAATGAAGGTCGCAAAGCCGCCCGCCTGCAACAGCATCGCCAGGCTGAACAATATGGCGATCGGCGTCCCCAGATGCGCGCCGAACAAATTGCCCGCAAACAACAGGATGACGACCAGACAGACGGCGCAGGCCGACGCGACCGACAGGAAGATCGCGATGTTGACCACGCTCATCCGTTTGTCGAGGACGCGGATTTCGTTCACCAACCGGTCATGCTCGCGACCCCGCGTGGTCAGGATCGCGGCCTCCACCGTCCGCGCCCGGTCGATGATCCGGGCAAGACGGCTGACGCAGACATTGAGGAACGCGCCGATGCCCGCGAGCAGGAACACCGGCGCAAGGGCAAGCTGAATGGTCTGCGCGACCTGAGAGACTTGCGGCAGCGGTATCATGGTCATTTCCGCCTTCTTACCAACCAGTTTACAAGAAAGAAAACCGCGATGCCGGAGAAAGGTGTGAGGATGAGTATAATGAAAGCACGCCGTTCGCCAGCGCCGCACTGGCTGTCGCTGGCATCAATATGACAATCGCCGATGGCGAAAGCCACGAACAGCGCGAGCATCAAGAGAATTACGGGCAGCGCTGCGACACAGCCCCAGCGCCCGCCCGCCTGATCCGGTCGATAACTCAGGCCGCACCCTTGGCCGGCGTATTGACGCCCATCGACTGGAGATATTTCTTCACGTTGCGGGCTGCCTGCCGCAATCGCTGCTCATTCTCCACCATGGCGATGCGGACATAGCCTTCGCCATCCTCGCCATAGCCCACGCCCGGCGCGACCGCGACCTTGGCATGGGTCAGCAATTGCTTGGAAAATTCCAGACTGCCCATCTCCTTGAGCGCGGGCGGCAACGGTGCCCAGGCGAACATGGACGCGGGCGGGGCGGGAATGTCCCACCCAGCGCGGCCGAAACTCTCCACCAGCACGTCGCGGCGCTTGTGATACAGTTCGCGGTTCTTCGCGACGATGTCCTGCGGCCCGTTGAGCGCGGCGCAGGCGGCCGCCTGAATCGGCGTGAACGCGCCATAATCCAGATAGGATTTCACCCGGCTCATCGCCGCGATCAATTGCTTGTTGCCGACCGCAAAACCGATCCGCCAGCCCGCCATCGAATAGGTCTTGCTGAGCGAGGTGAACTCGATCGCAATATCCTTCGCGCCCGGCACCTGCAAAATGGAGGGGGTTGGGTTGCCGTCATAATAAAGCTCGGAATAGGCAAGGTCGGACAGAACCCAGACCTTATTCTCCTTCGCCCAGGCGACCAGCCGCTCGTAAAAGGCCAGATCGACCGTCTCGGCCGTCGGGTTGGACGGATAATTGACCACCAGGATCGACGGGCGCGGCACGGTGAAGGCCATGGCGCGGTCGAGCGAGCGGAAATAATTGTCGTCGGGCGTGGTCGGCACCGACCGGATCGTCGCGCCTGCCAGAATGAAGCCGAACATATGGATCGGGTAGCTGGGGTTGGGCGCCAGAACGACATCGCCCGGCGCGGTGATGGCGGTGGCAAGGCTGGCCAGGCCTTCCTTGGACCCCATGGTCACGACGACTTCGGTTTCCGGGTCGACGTCGACGCCGAAACGGCGGCCATAATAATTGGCCTGCGCCTTGCGAAGGCCGGGAATCCCCTTGGACTGGGAATAGCCATGCGCGTCGGGCTTGCGCGCCACTTCGACCAGCTTGTCGATGACATGCGGCGGCGGCGGCAGGTCGGGATTGCCCATGCCCAGATCGATAATATCCTCTCCCGCCGCGCGCGCGGCCGCCCGCATCGCGTTCACTTCGGCGATGACATAGGGGGGCAGGCGTTTCATGCGGTAGAATTCTTCAGACATTTTCGGGGCTTTCCTGAAAGCTCGCGGTAGGGAATAGTGCGCGACGCGCCGTTACCGCGTCACAATCTGGCTATAACCGGCCCGATGGCGACGCGCCAGAGAAAGCGGCGCATAGAAACAATGCCAGGAGGAGCAGGGTGGCCATGGAAAATAGCGACATCATGGAGCCACATCTGCCCACGCTGGAACAGATGCAGCAATGGACGCAGGCGATAGGCCAGGCCCAGCAACTGATGCTGGAGCAGGCGGCGGGCGCGGCGGGCCAGACCTTGCCTTTCTCACCCGAAGCGGTGGCGCGCATCCAGTCGGGCTTTGCCGACGAAGGGCTGGCGATGTGGCAGCGATTCCTCGATTCGGGCGGCATGTTCCGCGATCATCCCGAACCGGCCCCCGCTGACAGCCCGGCTGCGCGCAAGGACAGGCGCTTTGCCGATCCGGCCTGGACCCAGCACCCCTTTTACGACCTGATCCGGCAGTCCTATCTGCTCGTCTCGGACTATATGCTGCAACTGGCCGATGCGGTCGATGGCGTGGACCCCAAGCAGAAGGCCAAGCTGCGCTTTGCGACCAGCGGAATGCTCGATGCGCTCTCGCCCTCCAACTTCCCGCTGACCAACCCGACGGTTATGGAAAAGACGATCCAGAGCGGTGGCGAAAATCTGGTCAAGGGCTTGCAACATATGCTGGCCGATCTGGAAAAGGGCCAGCTTACCCATACTGACGGCACCCAGTTCGAGCTGGGGCGAAACATCGCCGCGACGCCGGGCAAGGTGATTCACGAAACCCCGCTCTACCAGCTGATCCATTATACGCCATCGACGCCCGATGTGCTGGCGACCCCGCTGATCATCTTTCCGCCATGGATCAACCGCTTCTACATCCTCGACCTGTCGCCGCAGAAAAGCTTCGTCAAATGGGCGGTGGATCAGGGAATCAGCGTGTTTCTGGTCTCATGGAAGTCGGCTGACGCCACGATGAAGGATCTGGTCTGGGACGATTATATCCTGCGTGGGCAGATCGACGCGATCGACACGGTGCGCGATCTGCTCAAGGTGCCGAGCGTCCACACGATCGGCTATTGCGTCGCGGGCACCACGCTGGCGGCGACGCTGGCACTGCTGGCGGCGCGGGGACAGGCGGACAAGGTGGCGAGCGCGACCTTCTTCACCGCCCAGGTCGATTTCAGCAAGGCGGGCGACCTGACCCTGTTCATCGACGATGAACAGATGAAGCTGGTCGACCAGCTGTCGTCCAAGGGGTTTCTGGACGGGCGCTACATGGCGCTGACCTTCAACCTGTTGCGCGGCCGCGACCTGATCTGGAGCTATGTCGTCAATAATTACCTGTTGGGACAGGATTATCCGCCGTTCGACCTGCTTTACTGGAATGGCGACACCACCAACCTGCCCGCGCGCTGGCACAAGGATTATCTGACCCAGCTCTATCGCGACAATCTGCTGGTGGTGCCGGGCGCGATCACGGTCGATGGCACGCCGATTGATCTCAAAAGGATCATGACCCCCGCCTATGTCCAGGCCGGGCGGGAGGACCATATCGCCCCGCTGGAAAGCGTGTGGAAGCTGACCGAAAATCTGTCGGGGCCGATCCGCTTCCTGCTCGCAGGATCGGGGCATATCGCCGGGGTCATCAATCCTCCGGCGGCGCAAAAATATCAATATTGGGCTTGTGACGACAGTCAGCCGACGCTCGACGCTTTCCTTGCCGCCGCGCAGGAAACCAAGGGCAGCTGGTGGCCGGACTGGCGCGCCTGGATTGAGCGACTCGATTCGCGCACCGTCCCGGCAAAGGGCGCGCGCCAGCCGGGCAAAGGTCGGCTCAAGGCAATAGAAGATGCTCCAGGACGCTACGTAAAGGGGCGTTAATCCTGCCTTTTCTAGCCCTTGCGATTCTCCACGTCCGGCCCTGTGACGATTTTGTTGCACTGCACAATAAGTCTTGCAATCCGATTGCGAAATGATTATTGTGCAGTGCAACAAATGGAGAAAAGTCCATGGCCGTTACACCCAAGACCGGACGCAGCGCACCGCGCACCAAAAGCGCGTCGACGACCCTGTCGGCCAGTGAAGTGCTCAAGGCTTCCGAAGCGGCGATCGCGCCGCCTGCCAAGAAACCGACCGCGCGCAAGGCGACGGCATCAAGCGTGAAGGCGATTGATGCGAACCCGGCGGCGATCGTTGCGGCCACCACCGCTGTCGATGCCGCGCCGGAACCTGAACTGGTGCCCGAACCGGTCGCCGAAGTCGCGCCTGTCACGACACCCGAACCCGTGGTGCCCGCGCCCATGGTGGAGGAGCCTGTCGCCGCTGCGCCACAGGAATCTTCGCCCGAACCCGAAATGACAAAGAGCCTGCCCAAGCAGGCCGAATCGTTCGCAATCAAGACGCTGTCCGCCATAGAAGGAACCAAGACGATGAACGACGTGATCGAAACCGGCAAAAAATTCGCTGAAGACGCCAAGGCCAAGATGGAAACCGTCTATGCCGACTTTAACGAGAAGGCGAAGGTCGGCGTCGAAAAGTCGACCAAGGCGATCGAAGAGCTGAGCGACCTGGCCAAGGGCAATGTCGAAGCGCTCGTCGAATCCGGCAAGATTGCGGCCAAGGGCATGGAAACGCTGGGTCAGGAAGCCGTCGATTACAGCCGCAAGAGCTTCGAGAAGGCGACTGCCTCGTTCAAGACCTTCTCGACCATCAAGACGCCGACCGAATTCTTCCAGCTGCAGAGCCAGCTGTTTTCGAGCAGCTTCGACGATTTCACCAAGGAAGCCGCCAAGAGCAGCGAAGCGATGATGAAGCTGGCCGGTGACGTCGCCAGCCCACTGACCGCCCGCGTGACCCTGGTCACCGACAAGGTGAAGTCGCTCGCCGCCTGAGCGATCGGACGCACTGCATCAGGGGCGCGCTCTCCATATCGGAGGGCGCGCCCTTTTGCTGTCCGCAAAATAGATGGTTACCACGCACCAAGCCTTGGCCGACCCCTTGCCATGCGCCGACAAATCGCCATATTCTCGACCATCATGACCAGCATTTTGACAGCATCGATGATCCCCGTGACGATGACGGGGGAGGATCGCGACGATCCGGGCGATGGCACCGGTCCCAGCGTCGGCATCGCCACGCGCACCCGCACGCGCACTAAAAAGCCGTCGCTCTACAAGGTGCTGATGCTCAATGACGATTACACGCCGATGGAATTCGTCGTGCACGTTCTCCAGCAATTCTTCCGCATGGACATGGAGCAGGCGACTCGCGTGATGCTCCACGTCCACCAGCGCGGCGTGGGCGTGTGTGGCATTTTCAGTTATGAAGTGGCGGAAACCAAGGTCAATCAGGTGATGGATTTCGCCCGGCAAAACCAGCATCCGCTACAATGCACGCTGGAAAAGGCTTGACCATCACAGTGGCGGACTGACTGTAAAATTCGATCAGTCAGCATGTTTTAATTAATTTCACCGGAACAAGATTGCGGCCTATCCTTTCTCCATTCGCAAGACGAGGAGGATGATCATGGCTGATAAGCCGATAATGACGACCAGCGGCGGAGCACCGATCGCTGACAATCAGAACAGCCTGAGCGCTGGCCCGCGCGGCCCGCTGCTGTTGCAGGATTATCAGCTGCTCGAAAAGCTGGCCCACCAGAATCGCGAACGCATCCCGGAGCGCGTCGTCCATGCCAAGGGCTGGGGGGCGCATGGCACGCTGACCATCACCGGCGATATCAGCGCCTATACCAAGGCGAAGGTACTGCAACCGGGCGCGCAGACGCCGATGATCCTGCGCTTTTCCACCGTCGCTGGCGAAGCGGGCGCGGCCGATGCCGAACGCGACGTGCGCGGCTTTGCCATGAAATTCTACACGCCCGAAGGCAATTGGGATCTGGTCGGCAACAACACCCCGGTCTTTTTCGTGCGCGATCCGCTGAAATTCCCCGATTTCATTCACACGCAAAAGCGCCACCCGCGCACCAATTTGCGTTCGCCCACGGCGATGTGGGACTTCTGGTCGCTCAGCCCTGAATCGCTGCATCAGGTGACGATCCTGATGTCCGACCGCGGCCTGCCCACCGACGTGCGCCACATCAACGGCTATGGCAGTCACACGTTCAGCCTGATCAACGACGCCAATGAGCGTTTCTGGGTCAAATTCCACTTCAAGACGATGCAGGGTCACAAGCACTGGACCAACGAGGAAGCGGCACAGGTCGTGGGCCGCACCCGCGAATCGACGCAGGAGGATCTGTTCGAGGCAATCGAGCAGGGCGACTTCCCCAAATGGAAGGTGCAGGTCCAGATCATGCCGGAGCTGGAAGCCGACAAGACGCCCTACAATCCCTTCGACCTGACAAAGGTGTGGCCGCATGCAGACTATCCGCCGATCGACATCGGCGTGATGGAGTTGAACCGCAACGCCGACAATTATTTCGCGGAGATCGAGCAATTGGCGACGTCGCCGTCGAACATCGTGCCGGGCATCGGCTTTTCGCCCGACAAGATGCTCCAGGCGCGCATCTTCAGCTATGCCGACGCGCACCGCCACCGCATCGGCACCCATTATGAAGCGCTGCCGGTCAATGCCCCCAAATGCCCGGTCCACCATTATCACAAGGACGGGGCGATGCGCTTCACCCCCAACAATCCCAACCCGGCGGCCTATTATGAACCGAACAGCTTTGGCGGTCCGGTAGAGGACAACAAGTTCCTTGAGCCGCCTCTTAGAATTTCGGGCGATGCGGACCGGTGGAACCATCGCGAGGGTAATGACGATTTCAGCCAGCCCCGCGCCCTGTTCGAGCTGTTCGACCCTGGCGAAAGGCAGCGGCTTTTTGCCAATATCGCCGCGGCCATGGGCGATATTCCCGACTTTATCGAGGAACGTCAGTGCAAGCTCTTCGATCAGGTCCATCCCGATTATGGCGCGGGCGTGCGGGCCGCGCGTGCGACGGTCAAGGATCGCAATCCATCCATCTCCGCGCCTACCGACCAACTGCTCTCGGACGCCTCGGCCTGACGTTTAGGCTAAGGTTTGCGGGACTTAACCCCGGCGTTCAGGCGCCGGGGTTTTTGCATGACTTTTCCATCCATTGCGGATGGATGGTGAGCAAATATTAAGGATGCCGCGCTAGCATCCTTGCCAACATGCAGCGGTCCGCTCTTCGTCACTCCTCCTCGATATTCGCGCCGGTCATCACCGGCAGCGTTTACTTCGTCGTGGCGACGCTGGCGCTGCTGCTCTCCCGCTTTGAAGGGGGACTGGCCTTCATCTGGTGCGCCAACGCCTTCCTGATGGCTGAACTACTCACGTCACGCACCCGCGACTGGCCGCGCGCCATCATCGCCTGCGCCATAGCCAGCGCTGTGGCCACCGCCTTGTTCGGCATGGGGCCGCTCGCCGCCATCCCCATGGCTGCGATCAATATCGTCGAATCGCTGATCGTGGCGATCATCTGCCGCCGATTCGTGCCGGATCGCCGGATCATCGGGGCGATTCGCCCGCTTGTGGTGTTCATCATCGCCCTGTGCGGCGTTGCCAATGTGATCGCCGGCGCCATGGCGGCGACGGTCGCGTCGTTCCTGACGCCGGTGCCCTTTGGTTCGTCCTGGCTGCAATGGTATAGCGGCCATGTGCTGGGCGGACTGACCTTCGCGCCGATCCTGATCCTGTTCTTGCAGGGCGAATGTGGCCGCTGGCTACGCGATACGCCGGTGCGGGCGAAGGTCGAGATGGTCGTGCTGCTGACGCTGTTCGCGCTGGTTATCGTCCATATCTTCTTCTGGGCGCGCTATCCGTTGCTGTTCGCGTCGCTCTTGCCGCTGGTCCTGATCGCTTTCCGCACTGGGCAGATGGGGGCGGCGGCCTCCATCATCATTCTGGCGGTCATCGGCGGGGTGGCGACCCTGCAAGGCGTTGGCCCGATGACCATGCTGTCCGGCTCGACGGGTATGCGGGTCCAATATTTTCAGTTCTACCTCGCCCTCAGCTTCCTGATGAGCATGTTGGTCGCGGCGGAACTGAATAGCCGCCGCCGCCTGTTCCTGATGTTGCAGGATAGCGAGGCGCGCTATCGCGCCATTGCCGAACATAGCGGCGATGTGGTCCTCAACATCAGCGTGGACGGTATCATCCATTATGCTTCACCCTCGGCCGCCGAACAGATTGGCTGCGCGCCGGAACTGCTGATCGGCCAGTCCGCCGCCAATCTGGTCGATCCGCAGGACCGTGCGCTCGTCATCGCCACCCACCGCCGCGCGCTGACACATCCCGGTGTAAGTCACACCGTGGAATTCCGCTCCCTTGTGTCCGATGGCGACCTGCAATGGTGCGAAATGGTAAGCCGCGCCGTGGTGGACGAACGCGGCATTCCCAGCGGCGTCGTCAGCATGATTCGCGACATGTCACGGCACAAGGCGCGCCAGCAGGCGCTGCAACAGGTCGCCGCGCGCGATTCGCTGACCGGCGCGGACAGTCGCCGTGCCTTCCTCGACAAGTTGGAAGCAGAAATCCTGCGCGCGCGTCAGGGCGCGCGGTCCTGCCTGCTTTTGATCGACATCGACCATTTCAAGGCGGTGAACGACCGGTACGGCCATGGCGCGGGCGACCGGGTGCTCAGCGCCTTTGTCGAACGGTTGCGGCCGGGGCTGCGGAATATCGACAGCATTGGTCGCCTGGGTGGCGAGGAATTTGCAATATTGCTCGTCGACAGCGACATTGATCGTGCCAGCATGATCTGCGAACGGCTGCGCGCCCGCATGGTCGATCCGATCCCGGTGGGGGAGGCGGGGGGCGAAGCGATATCCGTCACGTTCAGCGCGGGTCTGGTCAAACTGGACGGCGAATCGACACGATCGGCGATGCTCGAAGCGGCGGACAAGGCGCTCTATCGCGCCAAGCATAGCGGCCGCAACTGCCTGCGTCTGGCGGCTTAGGCGCAATGGAGGGCAGGTTGGTGCCCGTCCACAAAAACATCTCATGATATGTTGTAACTTATGATCGGCTGGCCTATGTAGCAGCCAGCATGTCGCAGTCCCTTCGCCACTTTCTGTTGTCCGGCCGCCTCGATCGCTTTGCGATCGCGCTGTCGGGCCTGTGTCTGGCGCACTGCTTCGTCACCGCCGTCGTGCTGGGTCTGCTGGCAACAGCCGGTGGCATCTTTGAAAGCCCGATCTTCCATGAGGCGGGACTGGTGCTGGCCATCCTGCTCGGCGCGATCGCGCTCGGCCATGGCGCGATGGTCCACCGCTTCATGATGCCGGCCGCGATCGGATCGCTGGGGCTGGGCGTGATGGCGGGCGCACTGACCATGGACCATGGCTGGCAGGAAAGCGTCTATACGCTGATCGGCGTTGGCATCCTGGCGCTGGGGCATGATCTCAACCACCGCGCCGGGCGCTAGGCCCACAAAAAAAGGGAGCCAGTTGGCTCCCTTTCATTATGTCCAGCTCGCTGTCGCTCAAAGCGGCTTGTGGCTCAGCCGATGTTCGCCCTTCACCCAGCGCACCGTGCCTGTGCTGGCGCGCATCACCACGCTTTCGGTCGTCAGCTTGCCGCCCGGCAGCCGCTTGACTCCGTCGAGCAATGATCCGTCAGTGACCCCGGTGGCGGCGAAGATGCAGTCACCCTTGGCCAGCTCCTTCAGGTCATAAATCTTGTCGAGATCGGTGATGCCCCATTTGCGGGCGCGCTGCTTCTCATCCTCGTTGCGAAACAGCAGGCGTCCCTTGAACTGCCCACCGACGCAGCGGAGCGCGGCGCAGGCCAGCACGCCTTCGGGCGCGCCACCCGATCCCATATAGATGTCGATCGTGGTTTCGGGGTCGGTGGTCGCGATCACCCCCGCCACATCGCCATCGGGGATCAGCATGATGCCGCAGCCAATCGCCCGCAACTCCGCGATCAATTTCTCGTGGCGCGGCCGGTCCAGCACGCACACGATGATGTCGGACGGCTCCACCCCCTTGGCGGCAGCTACGGCCTCGACATTCTCCTTCGCTGACCGGCTCAGGTCGATCACCCCGTCGGGATAGCCCGGTCCCACCGCCAGCTTGTCCATATAGACGTCGGGTGCGTTGAGCAGTCCGCCTTCTTCGGAAATGGCCAGCACGGCGAGCGCGTTCGGCCCGGCCTTGGCAGTGATGGTGGTGCCTTCCAGCGGGTCGAGCGCGATGTCGATCTTCGGCCCGGTGCCAATCGCATTGCCGACCTTCTCGCCGATATAGAGCATCGGCGCCTCGTCGCGCTCGCCCTCACCGATGACGACGGTGCCATCCATATAGAGATCGTTAAAGGCCAGCCGCATCGCCTCGACAGCGGCGGCGTCGGCGGCCTTTTCATCGCCCCGGCCGATCAGCTTCGACGCCGCAATGGCCGCCGCTTCCGTGACGCGGACCATTTCCAGCACCAACACGCGATCCAGCGTCGAACTTGCCTGTACCATCTTCATTCCTCTGCCTTTTCTTATGGGCAGAGCGGATAGGCCGTTGCCCCGTCCTTGTCGAGCGGGGAAGGTCGTTGGTCATCATGCAGCCATGATTGCATGATGGATAGGCAAAGCAATGAAAGCCTTGGCCAGCCTCCTCCTGCTACTGCCTGGAACAGCGCGCGCCGCCGAAGATGAACTGATGACTGCCTATCGTGCCAAGACGCAGGTGGTTAAACCGTGCGACCGCAGCGGCAATGCGATTGTCGTGTGCGGCAATCGGGCCGAACGCAATGCCCGCGAACGCCTACCCTTGCCGCGCGACCCGGCGCAAAACAACGGGATCGTGCGGGGGGATGCGCCGCGCGCTTCGGCGGCGGCAGTACGGCAGGGCAGTTGCGGCGTGATTGGCGGGCAGGGGACAGGGTGCGTCGGCGGCCTGTCCGTGTTCAAGGTGGCGGATGTTGTGGGCAAGAGCGTGACCGCGATCATCGATCCCGACGCCGACCTTGCCCCGCCACCGCCGCTGCCCGATCGCTTTCAGGCCGCTGGGCAGCATTAGCGCCGCTCAATCCAGAATATGCATCACCATAGGCGTGCCAAGCAGGCTTTCCGATCCGGCGAGTCGCTCCAGCGTGTCGCGGATGCAGCGCTCCTCCCCTGCATGGGTGACAATCGCGACCAGCACGCCATCCTCCTGATGCGCGCCGCGCTGGATCATGCTTTCGATCGATACGCCCGCGTCGCGGGTGGCAGCGGCGATCTCGGCCAGCACGCCGGGGCGGTCCTGCACCATGAAGCGCAGATAGGTGCGGCCCACCCGCGCGCCCGCGTCGGCGGTGTTCTGCGGCGTCAGCGCCGCGACCGGCATCGCGAAGGCGTCGCCATATTCGTCACGCGCCACGTCGATCAGGTCGGCGACCACCGCCGAAGCCGTCGGGCCATCACCTGCACCGCGCCCCTGGAAGAAGAGGCGGCCGACGAAATTGCCTTCCGCCACGACGGCGTTCAGCGATCCATCGACATGGGCGAGGGGGTGGTCGAGCGGCACCAGCATCGGGTGGACCCGCTGGAACAGCCCATCCGCGCTATTTTGCGCCATGCCGACCAGCCGGATGCGGAAACCCAGCGCGGCTGCCTCGGCAATGTCGGCAGCGATGACGTGGCGGATGCCGGTGGTCGCGACTGCGGCGAAATCCAGTTCGGTGCCGAACGCAAGGCTTGCAAGAATGGTCAGCTTGTGGGCTGCATCCACGCCGTCAATGTCGAAACTCGGATCGGCCTCGGCATAGCCCAGCTCCTGTGCTTCCTTCAGCACTTCGTCAAAGCCCCGGCCTTCCTTCTCCATCGTCGTCAGGATGTAATTGCAGGTGCCGTTGAGGATGCCATAGACGCGCGAAATCTCGTTGGCGGCGGCGCCTTCGCGCATCCCCTTGATCACGGGGATGCCGCCCGCGACGGCGGCTTCATATTTGAGCGCGATGCCGCCCTTTTCGGCCAGGCGGGCAAGGTCGAGGCCATGATGGGCCAGCATCGCCTTGTTCGCGGTGACGAAGGGCTTGCCAGCATTCAGGCATTGCCGCGCCAGCGTCAGCGCCGGGCCGTCCGATCCGCCGATCAGTTCGACCACCACGTCAATGTCGTCGCGGGTGGCCAGGCTGTTCATATCATCCACCCATTCATAGGGGGACAGATCGACACCGCGATCCTTGTTCCGGTCGCGCGCGGAAATGGCGACGACCTGGATCGGGCAACCCGCGCGTCGGGCGATCAGGTCGCCATTGGTGTTGAGCAGTCGGATGACGCCCCCGCCCACCGTGCCGAGGCCGACGAGCGCGACGCGCAGCGGGGCATGGCGGTGCAGATTGGTCATGGGACGTCTTTCTCTATAATCGGCGCAGATGATGAAGCCCGCGCTGATAGCGACAGGTGCGCCCCCGTCCAAGCAAAAGCTGTATCAGGCGGGCGTCCGCGTCCGACCGCACGGTCCCAGTGCATCGATCACCACCCGATAGTCGGCGCGTGCGGCTTCGGCATCTTGTACCGATAGCGTGCGCACCGCGCGGGCGGGCAGGGCAGGGGGCAGCGTGCAGGCAAGGCGATACCATAAAAGGCTGCCCGGAACGGGCGGACGCGCCGCTTCATCGACGATTTCGCCCAGTGCCACCGCCCAGCGGGGTGCCTGGCCCGGTCGCCGGAGAATCGAGAGCGACACCGGATCGCCATTCTCCGTCCGCAGAAAAATCTGCGTCTCCCCTTCGCCCGCCACCGTGCCCGCGACATGGAAGGCATCGCCCAGCCCCAGGATGCGCGGCGGGGCGTCGCGCGCGACCAGAGCGGACAATATCCCCTTCACCCTGTCAATTTCGATAGCTGTGGCGGGGATTTGCGCGTCGCGGGCTACCAGCTGGATCTGGCCAGGGCGGCTGCCGGGCCGCGCGAACAGGATGAGCTGTGCTTTCTTTAGCTTGGGCAATTTGCCGCGCGCATCGATCGGGGCGTCGTACAGCCAGCTGACAAGGGGGCTGATGCCCGCGTCTCCGCGAATCAGCCCCGTCACATCGCCCTCCAGAAACAGCCGTTTATGGCCAGTCGGGACGTCCCCGGCCTGTTCGGGCTTCAAAACAATGATGTTGCGGATTCGCACATGGGCCACGAGCGGCGCATTGTCCGCTAGGTCGACAATGTCGGCATAGGACAGGCCCGCAGTCGCGGCCCGCGATTGCGCTGCCACGGGCGATTGTTGCGCTAAAGCAGGGAAAACCGGGATATTTGCGGCTGAAATGAGGCATGGCAGTGCGAGCCGTTGCAGCAGGGTGGTGGATTTCATGATCAGCTTCGTCCTATGTTTTCGGCTCGTGGCAAGGATGTCACAGGCAAGTCATTCCGCTATGAAATGGTAACCGCAAATGAACATATCGATAAAGCGTTTGCGTGCCACGATGTGCCGCGATAGGAGTTTGCACGGTAGCAATTGGACGGACAGGGGCCGAAGGTGGCCGGGGTAGCCCGGTCGGCTTGGGTCGTTTTTGGCTGATTTGTATAAACCACTGGTAAGATGAGTTAAGGAGTGTCGTTGCCGAATGGCCTATGCTGACCACTCGCAAGGATCGAGTCGGACTGTCTCGATCATCATCGTCGCCCTGATTCACGCTGTTCTCGGCTATGCCTTCGTCACCGGTCTTGGCATGAAATATGTCAAAAAGGCGGCAGAACAGCTGAACGTGATCGACGTGAAGGAAGAGCCACCACCACCGGACGAGGAGCCGCCACCGCCGCCGCCAGACCAGCCGGTCGAGCCGCCACCGGTCGTTGCCCCGCCGCCGATCGTGCAGACCCCGGCGCCTGCGCCGACCATGACCGTTGTTCGGACGCCACCTCCGGTGTTCAACCCGGTTCCGGTCGCTGCTCCGCCGCCGCCCCCGGCCCCACCGCCGCCGCCTGTCGCCGCAAGCCGCGCTACCCCGCGCAGTTCGCCTGGCAGCTGGCTCAGCGACGCGGATTATCCGAGCCGCGCCCAGCGTGAAGAACGTTCTGGTACGGCAGGGTTCCGCCTGCAAATCGGTGCCGATGGTCGGGTGACCGACTGCACCATCACCTCCTCGACCGGTCACTCGGATCTCGATGAGGCGACCTGCCGCCTGCTGCCGCGCCGTGCGCGGTTCAAGCCGGCCAAGGGTTCTGATGGTGCGGAAATGCCCGATACCTACAATGGCCGTATCACCTGGCGTCTGCCGGAATAATCCAAACGGGCAAGGTGCGCGCCCGGCGCCGCCTTGCTCTAGCTTGATCTCATTGAGAGGGAAGTCTTGAACATGTTGATGTATCTCGCAGCTGCGGCGCCGAAGCCGGAAAACCCCTATGGCCTTATGGAAGCTCTGGAACAGGGCGGCACGATCGCCTGGACCGTGTTCCTCATCCTGTGCGGCATGTCGGTCGGCACTTTCTATGTCCTGTTCACCAAGCTGATCGAACAGCAGAAGGTGATCAACCAGGGTAAAAAGGTCCGTGCGACCTTCTGGCGCGCTGCCAACATCAAGGAAGGCGCGGCCAAGCTGGAAAAGAACTCCGCCTACAAGCAGATCGTCGATGACGGCATCAAGGCGCAGGAAGAACATACCAAGCTGACCGATCCGGTCGAAGCGCATGACTGGCTGCACGGTTCGCTGGGCCGTTCGGAAGCTGCGATCAACTCGTCGCTCGGCGGTGGTCTCGCTTTCCTCGCAACCGTGGGTTCGACCTCGCCGTTCATCGGTCTGTTCGGTACGGTTATCGGCATCTATCGCGCGCTGATCAAGATCGGTGCAGCCGGTCAGGCTTCGATCGACGCGGTCGCCGGTCCCGTCGGTGAAGCGCTCATCATGACCGCCCTGGGTCTGGCCGTGGCCGTTCCCGCAGTGCTCGCCTACAACTTCCTTCAGCGCCGCAACAAGTCGATCGCCGAACAGCTTAACGGCTTCACGGTCGATCTGCTGGCCTATCTGGTGTCGAACGGCGCGGTTAAGCCCAGCGTTGCTTCGGCTCCCGCCGCACCTGCTGCCAAGCCGGTTGCTGCGCCGACCAAGGCCTGATTGTCTTGAGATGCCGGCGCGGGAACCGGGTGGCCGCTGCGACCTCCCGGTTCCCCGCCGACCATGGGCCTCGCGATGCTGAGGCGCCATCGACACCAATGTTAGGATATTATCAATGGCAATGAGTGTTGGCCCCGGCGGCGGTGACGACAAACCGTTGTCCGACATCAACACGACGCCGCTCGTCGACGTCATGCTGGTGTTGCTCATCATCTTTCTCATCGCGGTCCCGGTCGTCGTCCAGACGGTCGATCTGCAACTTCCCAAGGTGGCGTTCGAGCCGACCACGACGAAGCCCGAAAATGTCTCTCTCTCGGTCACGACCGGGTCGGATGGCAGCTGCGCTGTTTTCTGGAACATGACCCAGGTCGATTCCAGCGATCTGCTCAACCGGGCCGTTGCGAAGCTGGAAGCGGATATCAAAAAGGCAGGCGGTGTCGAGAATATGACGCCGGAAGACATGCCCGAAGTGCATATCCGTGGCGACATCAACACCCCCTACCGGTGCATCGGTGGTACGATCTACACGATGCAGCGCGCCGGTTTCCCCAAGGTGGGCTTCATCTCCGAGCCGGAACCCGGCTCGACGACGCAGCGCCTCTGACCGGCTGATTAAGGAGATTTCGCTATGGCCATGAGCATGGGTTCCGATGAAGGCGAACCGATGATGGAAATGAACACGACGCCGTTGATCGACGTCATGCTCGTTCTCCTCATCATGTTCATCATCACGATTCCGATCCAGACCCACGCGGTCAAGATCGACCTGCCGCAGAGCGCACCGCCGACGGATAGCCCGATCGATCCGGTGAAGAACAAGGTTGCCATCGACCAGGCCGGGATCATCACCTGGAACGGTTCGGCAATCGATCTGCTGACCCTGCGTCAATATCTGCAGCAGTCGCTGCGTCTGCCGGTCGAGCCGGAACTTCAGTTCCAGCCGAACGCGCAGACCCGTTATGTCACCGTTGATGAGGTGCTGGCGGAGATCAAGCGTGCGGGCGTGACGAAGCTGGGCTTCGTCGGCAACGAACAATATGGCAATTTCTAAACGCTGATTGCCCGCGCCTGCCGGTTTGTGTCAGGACTTCCCGTTTTTTCAGGCGGGCAGGGCGGGATCGGAATTTCGATATTGCCGATTTTTCCAGGGTCGCCTTCGGGCGGCCCTTTTTTTGTCCGCGCCGCTGGTGCGGCAACTGAAATCCGCACATTCTTGCATTTCGAGAAGGACTCTTAACCCTTTGCTTACGTCGATCGCCGATATTGCCAATGAAGGACGGGCGATAGCGAGCGATGAGCGCCGAACGACAGACTGATTTGGATCGAAAGGCACGGCTCGCCGAGCGCAGCTATGTGCAGATCAGCGTGCGTGTGCGTCGTCCCGGCGAAACCTGGTTCAACAGCCGCATCGCCGACGTGTCGGTCACCGGCTTTCGCCTTCAGAGCTTCATGAAGCTGACCAGCGGCAGTGAATTATGGGTCATGCTCCCCGGCTTCGAGGGGCGTCGCGCCCGCGTCCTGTGGTCGCGCGCGCATGAGGCAGGCTGCGCCTTCGAGCGCCCGCTCCATCCCGCGATTCTTGATCATATCATCAAGCTGAGCAGCGGATCGGCGTTCGTCTGAGCGGCAATGCCCAAAGGTCAGGCTAGCGGCGCGTCCTGAAATTGCAGGCTTGCCAGGCGAGCATAGAGACCACCCTGCGCGACCAGGGCGGCATGATCGCCCTGTTCCACGATCCGCCCTTCGTCCAGCACGATGATCCGGCCTGCGGCGCGCACCGTCGCCAGCCGGTGGGCGATGACGATTGTGGTGCGCCCCTGCATCAGTCGGCCAAGCGCATCCTGCACCAGCCGTTCAGATTCCGCGTCGAGCGCCGATGTCGCCTCATCCAGCAGCAGGATCGGCGCATCGCGTAACAGCGCCCGTGCGATCGAGAGCCTTTGCCGTTGTCCGCCCGACAGGCGCGTTCCCGCTTCCCCCATCGGACTGTCCAACCCCTGCGGCAGGGCGCGCAGAAAAGCTTCGGCATTGGCGGCACGGGCCGCGTCCCAAATCTGATCGTCGGTCGCGTCCCACCGGCCATAGCGCAGATTGTCGCGAGCCGACGCGGCGAAGATCACACTGTCCTGCGGCACCATCGCCATCATCGCGCGCAAAGCGGCCGGATCCGCCTGCGGCAAGGGCACACCGTTCAGCCGGATCGTGCCCGATGCGGGATCGTAGAATCGCAACGCCAGCTGGATCAGCGTCGATTTGCCCGCGCCCGAAGGCCCGACGACCGCAACCGTCTCACCCGGCGCAACGTCGATCGACACGCCATTGAGCGCGGCCTGATCGGGCCGCGTTGGGTAATGAAAATGCACATCCTCAAATGTCAGCCGCGCGCCATGCGCCGCGGGCGGAATGACCTTGGGACTGACGGGCGGCAAAATATCCGGCGTGGCCGTCATCAACTCTTGCAAACGGCTTGCCGCGCCTGCGCCGCGCAGCAGATCGCCCCAGCTTTCGGAGAGCGACCCGAATGCCCCCGCAACCAGCCCGCCGGTCAGCACGAACGCCGCAATGCTCCCCCCCGACAGCTCGCCTGCCGCTACATCGAGCGCGCCCTGCCACATCACCGCGGTGATCGATCCGAACACCAGTGATATCACCACCGCCGTCATGATCGCGCGCAGCCGGATGCGCCGCCGCGCGGTGCCGAACCCGCTTTCGACCGTCGCGTCGAAGCGCGCCGCCTCCCGCGCTTCCTGCCCGAACGCCTGGACGATCTTCATCGCCGCCAGCACTTCGTTGGTGACGCTGCCGACATCGGCGAGCCGGTCCTGACTCGCGCGCGACAGGCTGCGCACCTTGCGGCCCAGGCTGACCAGCACCAGCAGGATGATCGGGATGCCCAGCAGCAGCATCGCCGCCAGCTTGGGGGCCAGCGCAAAGAGATAGATGAGGCCACCAACCCCGGTCACCAGATTGCGCAGCGCGATCGACACGGTCGATCCGACCACCTGTTCGACCACAGCGGTATCGGCGGTCATCCGCGACGCGATCTCGGACGGGCGGTTTTCCTCGAAGAAACGGGGCGCCTGCCGCAGCAGATTGGCCTGGGTCGCGCTGCGAATATCGGCAACGACCCGCTCGCCCAGCCAGGATACGAAGTAAAAGCGCAGCGCACTCGCGATCGCCAATATGATGACGATCAGCAGCAGATATTCAAACCAGCGGCTGATATCGCCCCCGCCCATGAAGCCCCGGTCGATCACCAGCCGGAAGCCGCTGGGGATGCCCAGCGTCGCCATCGACGACACGATCAGCGCGGCCAGCGCGCCCGCGATCCGCCCCGGATAGCGTTTGGCGAACATCCACAACATGGCGAGGCTGCCAAGCGCGGGACGGGCGCTGGCGCGCGGCGACGGGGTGGGGTTGTCCTCCATGCGCGGCGCTTAGCAGGCTGCCCGCCAAGCCTCAATGGGGCGGGGACTGGTGGCACGCGCGACTTTCGCGCATAGGCGGTCGATCGTTTCACGCCATTGGAGCCAGTGATGATCCATCTTCTGTCCGCAACCGTCGAACGCTGGCCGGTTGCCGGCGCGTTCATCATCAGTCGCGGGGCCAAGACGGACGTGGACGTGGTGGTCTGCACCGTGGGCGATGGCACCCATGTCGGCCGGGGCGAGGGGACGGCGATCTATTATGAGGGCGAGACGGCGGAAGGCTGCGCGGCGGCGATCCGCGCCTATGCCGGGCCGCTCGACCGGCAGGCGCTGCTGACGCAGATGCCGCGCGGCGCGGCGCGCAATGCGCTCGACTGTGCGCTCTGGGATCTGGAGGCGAAGCGCGCAGACGTGCCGGTCTGGCAACTCGCCGGGCTGAGTGCGCCCGCGCCGTTGCCCACTGCCTTCACCATCAGCCTGGGCGATCCCGCGACCATGGAGGCGGCCGCCCGTACGGCGGCCGGGCGCGGTTTTGCCCTGCTCAAATGCAAACTGACCGGGGAGGGTGACCGGGCGCGCATCGCCGCCGTGCGCGCGGGTGCGCCCGACGCGCGACTGATCGTCGATGCCAATGAAAGCTGGCATGATCTGGATATTGCGGCAGAGGCGCAGGCGCTGGCGGACCTTGGTGTCGAAATGGTCGAGCAACCGGTTATCCATGGCCGGGAGGCGGCGCTGGCCGGGGTGCGCGCGCCGCTGCCGCTTTGTGCCGACGAAAGCTGCCACACCAGCGCGGACCTTGATCGGCTTGGTGACTTTGATGCGGTGAACATCAAGCTGGACAAGGCAGGCGGCCTGACCGAGGCGCTGGTACTGCGTCAGGCAGCGCGGGAGCGGGGGTTCCGGGTCATGGTCGGCTGTATGCTCGGCACCTCGCTGGGCATCGCCCCGGCCGCGCTGGTGGCGCAGGGTGCCGACTGGATCGACCTTGACGGCGCGCTCCTGCTGGCGCGGGATCGCGACGGCGCTCTGGCGCTGGACGATGGGCTGCTCCAGCCCGGCAACCTGTGGGGCATGGGCGAATGAGCGGCGTCAGGCCTGGCGCACCGGCTGCACATCGGGGTAGGGCATGATTGTGCGCCCATCCGGCGCAGCGGTGAAGCTGGTCTGGGTCGGATAGGCGAACTCGATTCCTTCGGCATTGAACCGTTTCCAGATCGCCAGCCCCATGCGGTGCCGCGCCAGGAAATAGTCGTGCTTGTCCGGGTCCGGCACGTCGAAATTGACCTCATAGTCCAGCGAACTTGCGCCGAAACGAACAAGGCCCGCATTGACGAAGATGAAGCCTTCCGCCTCGACAATCTCCTGCAGCATTTCCGGTATCGCTTCGGCTTTCTCCTCCGGCGTCTGGTATATGATGCCGATGGCGAAGGTCACGCGACGCTGGATCAGCGTTTGCAGGCTGGTAATTTCCTTCTGCAGGAGATTGGCGTTGGAGATGACCTTTTTCTCCCCGCTCATCGCGCGCAGCCGCGTGCTTTTGAGGCCGATCTTCTCGACCCGCGCCGTCGTCTGGTCATAGGTGATGATCTCGCCCCGCCGGAACGGCTTGTCGAAGATGATGGAGAGCGCGGCGAACAGGTCGGAAAATATCCCCTGCGCGGCCAGACCAATGGCGATGCCGCCAATCCCCAGACCCGCGACCAGGCCGGTGACGTTGACGCCCAGATTGTCCAGCACGACGATGGTGGCAATCGCGAACAGGGCAAAGGTCACCAATATGCGGATCAGGCCCATGGCGTTGGCCAGCGTCTCGCCCTGGCCATCTTCGGCAAGCGTCTTGCGCTCGATCAGCCCCAGGATGATCTCCCGCGCCCAGATCGCGCCCTGCAACACGGCGGCAATGGTGAAGAGAAAGGCGATGGTCTTGAACAGCGCAGCAGGCGGATCGGCATAGCCCGCGACCAGTTTGGCCGCGACCATAACCATGAAAAAATGGGACGTTCGGGCGACCGCCCGGCCCAGCACATTGGCATAGCCCAGCGGATCGCCATAGGCGCCGCGCCACCTTTTGCCGAAGGAACGCAGCGCCGCCAGGGCGAGGTAGATCAGAACGCCTGCGCCGATGGCGACAGCGATCTGGACATAATGGACCGCCAGCCATTCGCTGGTCGATCGCCACATCTCGACGAAATCGGGGGCGCGCACTGTTGCGGCGGTTGCGGCAGGTTCAGTCTTGTTGGCCATGCTGGTCCCGTTAGCCTGTATCAGGCGAGAGTGTCGAGAAATGCGATGAGTCCGCGTTCCTCGCGGGACAGATAGCGTGTCCGGCGCGGCAGGCGAAGCCCCGCGCGCCATGCGTCCTGCCCATCCTTGCACAGGGTGATGAGGGCAGGGTGGATATAGCTTTTGCGGCTGATCGCGGGCGTATTGCCCAGCGCAGCCGCCACCGGCTCCAACATGTCCTTCATCGACACATGACCCGCCGCCAGCGTGGCGAAGGCGATGGTCGATGCGCCCCAGGTGCGGAAATGCTTGGCAGTGAAGGGGCCGCCCATGGCCTGCGCGATATAGGCGTTCACATCGCTCGACGTGATTGGCCGCGCGTCGCCATCCTCGTCCAGATATTGGAACAGATGCTGGCCCGGCAAATCCTGCACCTGCCGCACGAAACGCAGCAGCCGTTTGTCGGTCAGCGTCACCTGATGCTGCTGGCCCGACTTCGCGCGATAGCGCAGCGTCAGCGCCTTGCCGTTCAGGTCCATATGGCGGCGGCGCAGCGTCGTCGCGCCGAAACTCTTGTTGGTCGTGGCATAATGTTCATTGCCTATGCGCAACCGGCCCAGATCCAGCAGCCGCACGACAGCCGCGATCGTCCGTTCCTTGCGCAGTCCGCGCCGTGACAGATCCGCTTCCAACTGCGCGCGCAATTTCGGCAGGGCGCGCCCAAACCCGGCACAGCCTTCATATTTCTGCGCCTCCCGCCCGGCACGGAAATCGGGGTGGTAACGATATTGTTTGCGGCCCCGCTCGTCATGCCCAGTCGCCAATATGTGGCCGTGGGGCATCGGGCAGAACCAGCAGTCCCGATAGGCGGGTGGCAGGGCGATGGCGTTCAGCCGACCAATCTCGTCCCGGTCGGCAATGCGTCCGCCATCGGGCTGGTAATAGCCCCAGCCGCTCTTGAGCGCGCGTCGCGAAATGCCGGGGATGCTGTCATCCACATGGATGAGGGGTTGGGTGGCCATATTTTCCTTCTCATGGCCAAAAACCCACCTTTCATCGCTTCGTTCCGCAACGGGTCAGGCGGTGGTCCGTTGGCCTGTCTCCGAACAGCCGCAAGGAGAAGCCCGATGCCCGCCCTTAACAACAGCCGCATCCTCATCATCGCGACCGACGGATTCGAGCAGTCAGAACTGTTCGACCCGCGTGAAGCCCTGATCGAGGCCGGTGCCAAAGTGACGCTCGCTTCGCCCGACGTCAAACCGATCCAAGGGATGAAACATGATGAGAAAGGCGACACGATCACCCCGGACATGCCGCTCGATGCCGTCAGGATCGAAGGATATGATGGCCTGATCCTGCCGGGCGGCGTCGCCAATCCCGATACGCTGCGCACCAATGCCACTGCTGTGTCGCTGGTGCGCGCCTTCGTGACCACGGGAAAGCCGGTCGCGGCGATCTGCCATGGCCCATGGCTATTGGTGGAGGCTGACGTCGTGGATGGCCGGACGGTCACTGGCTGGCCTTCGGTCCGCACGGACCTTCGCAATGCTGGTGCCAAAGTGGTGGATCAAGCCGTCGCCGTGGACGGTAACATCATTACTAGCCGCAAGCCCGACGACATCCCGGCCTTCATCGATGCCTTTAGCAAGGCCGTGGTGCAAACCGGAACGGTTACGGCTTGATCTGTGTGCCGCCGCCCGCCCGCCATGGGACCGGGCGGCGGCGCAATGTAGAGACATGCGCCAGCGCCAGCGTCCCGCAGACGATCGCAGCCGGGAAGGCAACGGGCAGCGCGGCGGGGAGCAGCAGCGGCGCGATGGCGGCCACGACCAGCCCGGCCAGCGCCAGCCCCAGTGCATGGGCTTCGCCATCGGGACCGCGTAGCCAGAACAGGCAGGCGCTCATCCCGGTCATGAAGCCTATGATGTAACGGATCGCCTCACCCACGGCGCTCACGCCGATCAGGATCAACAGCAGCAGCACAACGGCCACAACCCGCCGCGACATCCGCGCCAGGACATGGGTGCACACAGGATAGACCAGCAATTCGCATAGCGATGCGGCGATCAGAATCGCCTGCGCCCGCGCGCTATTGCCAGCGATCAGCGCCACGGTCGCCGCCGCTCCCCAGGGGATCAAGCGCAGCGGGGCCATGCGGATATGGCTGATCCAGCTGCGCCAGCCATCGCGCATGTCCCATCGCCGGTCGGCCAGCCGCAACTGGAAAGCGCCGATGATGAACAGCGCCTCCACTCCCCAGGGCAGCAGGCCGGGTGCGATCAGCGGTGACGCCAGCAGCAGTCCCAGCAGCAGGCCATGGACCAGCCCCAGCGCGCGCAACTCGCCGCTCATGCCAGCACCCCGCGCGGCCGGCTCATCGCCGCATTCAGGTCAAGCCGTGCCGCCGCCTTGCGCCGCCGCGTCAGATAGGTGTCCAGGCCGATCTGGAGCGCCAGCATCATGAAGATGAAGGGCTGATAGGCGATGCCCACGAACAATGATCCGATCATATAGATGATATGGCCCTGTTGCAGCGCCAGCGCGAAGGGCGCGACCCACGCTTCGTCCGGTCCCGCCCGTTTGCGATACAGGCGGCGGATCATTTCGGTGCGGATGAAGCAGATGCCGTGGATCAGCGCCCATAGCAGGAAACCGAAATAGCCCTGTTCGCCCAGCATCTCGAAATAGGCGCTGTGATAGGCGCGGCCCTTGTCGGTCACCAGCCGCCGCTCAATTCGCTTGGTATCGCCGTCGCCCACTTCGCTCTGGGCGAAATAGGTAAAGCTGTTCTGGAGATAATTGTCGAAGCCGCCGCCGCCCGGATGGGTTTTCACATAGTCCAGCGTCCACATCCACACCGCCACGCGGGTGGAGGCGCTTTCGTCGCCCTGATGATTCTCGATCGTCTGCATCCGCTGGGTGAAGCTGGCGGGCAGGAAGGGGATGGAGACGAGCGCCGCCACCAGCATCAGCGGCCCATAGACGAAACGGCGCGGCGACCGCACCAGCATCAGCCCGGCCAGGATGACGATGCAGACCAGGCCCGTGCGCGCTTCGGTGCCGATCGGCATCAGCAGGCAGGCGAGGCACAGACAGTAGCAAAAGGCCTTCACCCGCCAGTCGTCCGGCGCGAAGATGGTGCCATGTTTCGACAGCCACAGGATCAGCGGGATCAGCGAAATGGCGACGCAGCTGATGATCGACCCTTCATACAGGCCGCTATTATTGTCCACCATCAGGTTCAGCACGCCATAGCCGCCGCCCGACAGCGCGGTTTTCATGCCGCCATTGATGATGATCGTGCTGGCGCACAGGATCATGAAAACCGTCATCGCCTCGATTCGCAACCGGGTGCGCAGCGTCAGCGGCAGGAAGATGCCCGCGATGATCGCTTTCCACACCCAGTTCCATTTGGTCAGCGCCTCGGCGGGGAAATCGGCTGTCGCGGTGGTATAGCCGCACCAGACCAGCAGGATCAGTAGCAGCGCCTGCCGCGAGGAAAAACGGCAATCCTTCTTGTCGTCGATGACCAGCCAGGTGCCCACCATGGCGGCAAAGGCGATGGCGGAAATGGGGATGCTATTGAGCAGGAAATAGGACAGTCGCTGGGGCGAAACGATGTCGATATAGGCATAGACCGCGACCAGCAGGAACGGCCGCCGCAGCCCCATCAGGAAAAAGACGCCCAGGAAGGCGAGGAAGAACAGGTCACGCATCGCGCGCGCTCTCCTCTGCCGGCGGATCGCGATCCAGATCGGCGCGCGGCAACAGCCGCCAGGCGGCGATCAGGATCACGCCATGGCTGATCAGCAGGGACAGGGTGTCGATCATTGCGTCTTGGTGGTTCCACTGGCTAACCGCTCCTCCCTAACGCGACACAGTTGACGGGCCGTTAAACCTTTTTGGCTAAGTCCATGGGCTATGACCCATATTCTTCATGTGCTGGATCACAGCCTGCCATTGCACAGCGGCTACACCTTCCGCACCCGCGCCATATTGCGCGCGCAGATGGCCAGGGGCTGGGAGGTGCGCGGGATCACCGGGCACCGCCACAGCGCGCAGGGACCGCTGGAGGAACTGGTCGACGGTCTCCATTTCCACCGCACCCCCGGTACGCCCGCGACCGGCAATCCGGTGCTGCGCGAATGGCGCGACATTTCCGCCCATGCCGACGCGATCGAGGCGCTGGTGCAGCAGTGGCGGCCCGACATCATCCACGCCCATTCGCCGGTGCTGAACGCCATCGCCGCGCAGCGCGTGGCCAAACGGCACGGCATACCGATCGTCTATGAAATCCGCGCCTTCTGGGAAGATGCAGCGGTCGGCAACGGCACGGGCACGGAGGGCAGCCCGCGCTACTGGCTGACCCGGCAGCTCGAAACCCATGCGGTGCGCAATGCCGATGCGGTCGCCGTCATCTGCGAAGGTCTGCGCGCTGATCTTGCCGCGCGCGGCATCGACCCGGCCAAGATCATCGTGTCGCCCAATGGCGTCGATATGGACCAGTTCGGCAGCCCCGTGCCACGCGATCCTGCGCTGACCGCGAAACTCGGCCTTGAAGGGGCCGATGTCGTCGGCTTCATCGGCAGCTTCTATGATTATGAAGGGCTGGACGATCTGATCGCCGCCATGCCGCGACTCGTCCGCGCCCGGCCCAAGGCAAAGCTGCTGCTGGTCGGTGGCGGCCCGCGTGAGCAGGCGTTGCGCGATCAGGCGCTTGCGTCTCCTTTCGCCGACCATATCGTCTTTGTCGGCCGGGTGCCGCACGACCAGGTCGAACATTATTATGCCCAGATCGACATATTGGCCTATCCGCGCAAGGCGATGCGACTGACCGATCTGGTCACCCCGCTAAAGCCGCTCGAAGCGATGGCGCAGGGGCAACTGGTTGCCGCGTCCAGTGTCGGCGGCCATCGCGAGTTGATCGAGGATGGCGTCACCGGCACGCTTTTCCCGCCCGACGATCCGGCAGGCATGGCCGCCGCGCTGGCGGGCCTGTTCGCCGATCGCAGCATCTGGGACGAACGGCGCGCCGTCGCCCGCGCCTTTGTCGAGCGGGAGCGTAACTGGTCGTCAAACATTTTGCGTTACGAACCCGTTTACCAGCGGCTGCTGGCGCGTCCTACCGGCACGCGCGCGGCCGCCTGAGCAAGGTTGGACAGGCAAAGTGGCCATCAAGGCAGCACAGACAAGAGGGATCGCCATCATGGCGCTGGGCGGCCTGGCCGCAGCGTTGCTGATATTGTGGATTCCGGTCGGGCTGATCGAAATGGTCGTGGCGTCGAGTGGCCTGTCGGAGAGTTTGCCTGCCGCTGCCCCGCCGCTGGGGTTGAAAGCCCGGCTGTTGCTGGCGGGCTTCGTCGCGCTGATGGCGGTGGGACTGATGGGGCTGACGCGCCGGCAGGACCAGGCAGATGAACAAGAGGGACGCAGGTTGCGCGTCCAGGGAGCAAGAAAAATGGGTTTCGCTTTTTCAAAACTGACCGCGCTGGCGCGGGGACGTGCTGCCCCTGTCGATGATGCCATTCCATCGCTGCGCCGCGCTGACGCGCATCCCGATGCACCCGCGCGCGCGCCTATCTTTGCCAGCCGCGATTTCAACGGTCTCGACATTTTTGCCCGCCCTGACGCAATACGCAGGCCGCTGGCGATCCATCCCGAACCGGAGCAGGACGCCATCGTCCCGTCCGCCGGCCTGGTCATGCCCAGCGCGCCCTTGCCGATCGCAGAGGAAGAATTGCCCCAGCCGACCTTCCTGCGCCCGGCCGCCCCTGTTGCTGAACCGGAAGCAGGGCAGGAAGCAGCGGCCCCAGTCGCGCCGCTCGATCCCATCCCGACTCAGGGTCTGTCGATCACCGAATTGACCCAGCGGCTGGAGCGCGGCCTTGCCCAGCGCAGCCGCGCCCCCGCGGCGGATGCTGGCACAGTGCGGGTCATCGCCGACATGCCGGTCACACCCGCCGTGCCGGTGCGCGACATGGTGGCGCAGGACGCCGACGACGCCCTGCGCGCGGCCCTGGGCGCGCTCCGCAACATGGCTGGCCGGGGGCGCTAACCTCTTACCAGTCCTCGATCGTCAGCGCGGACAGTTCCAGCCAGAATTCGGTCCCTTCGTCCCGCACATTGTCGATGATGATGTCGGCGACGAAGTGGCCCGGCAGCGACCATTCGGCGCTCCCGATATCTTCGGCAAAGTCGCAGAAGCGCGTCGCCAGACGCGCGCCGGACAAGCGCAGCGCGATGACATGGCGACGTCCCTCGAACAGGGCGCTCGCCCAGGGGCGACTCACCGCGCGCTCGATCATCGCGGGTGCGCCCGCCCGCTTGAGCAACTGCTCCAGCAAGCGGGGCAGCGGGTCGCGCTGGGTTTTTCCTATCGGTTTGTTTTGGACCAGATTTTCAGGCCTGAATCCATGATGCATGCTTGTCATTGGCTGATGCTCCTGCGATATGTGTTCATGAAATGTTCTATTCGTCTCCTTACGCGGTCCCCCGGCTCGCGCCCTTGGCGCAGGTCGAAAACCAGCCGTGGATCGCGCGTGCTGGCGCGGCCGAAGGTAGTTGGCGGCATGTCATATTGGCGAAGGAATCGTTCGATCGCTTGCAACAGCATCGGCAATTTTCTCCCTTGTTGGTCCGACTCACCCGCTGCAAGTCGATAGGCATATTCCTATCTCTAAGCCAATATCCTACTTGTCTAGGAAAATTCCTATCATTATGGACTGGATATGGATGAATCGCAGAACGCCCGGATCGCGCTGGATCGGCTGATTGCCGAACGGGGGGAAAATTATGCCGATCTGTCCCGGCTGATCGGCCGCAACCCCGCTTACATCCAGCAGTTCATCAAACGCGGCACGCCACGCAAGCTGGATGAGGCGGACCGTCATGTGCTGGCCCGCTATTTCGGCGTGGCTGAACAGATGCTGGGGGGGAGCGCCGCGCCCATGGCAATCCCCGCCCGCACGCGCGGTATGCCCGCCGTCGTGGCGGTGCCCCGCCTGGCGCTGGGCGCATCGGCGGGCGTCGGCACGCTGGACGATGATGAGCGCGCCGCCGGGGTGATGGCGTTCGACGCCCATTGGCTGCGGCATCTGGGGGTGCGGCCGCAGCGCGTCTCGATCATCCGGGTCGATGGCGAATCAATGGCGCCGACGCTCAGCGACGGTGACGACATCATGGTCGATCATGACGATGACGCCACCCGGTTGCGCGACGGCGTCTATGTGTTGCGGCTCGACGGAGTGCTGATGGTCAAGCGGATCGCGATGGGACCATTGCGGGGGCGCTTCAGCGTGGTCAGCGATAACCTGCACTATCCCGACTGGACCGATATTGATCCGACGTTGGTGGATATTGTTGGCCGGGTCGTCTGGACCGGCAGGCGTCTGGTCTAACGCGAGGGGCGTTCCTATCTAGTGGTCCGATTTTGACATTTGCAGACCCATCCCAGCCGCCAGGGGATGCAAATGTCAAAATCAATCCACTAGGCGCCAAAGGAGTCCCGATTTGAACGATAATGGCGCGGTGATCCGCAAGGCTGTGGAGTGGCGTGGCGCAAAGCTGGCGCTGGCGACGGTGGTATCGACCTGGGGTTCAGCCCCGCGCCCGCGCGGCAGCCATATGATCGTACATCAGGACGGGCGCTTTGAAGGCAGTATTTCGGGCGGCTGCGTCGAAAGCGATGTGCTGCATCGCGCAGCCGAAGTGATTGCGGGGCGGGAGGCGCATGTCGCCACCTATGGCGTGGCCGATGGCGATGCGTGGGAGGTCGGCCTGCCCTGCGGCGGGGAAATCGCCGTCCTCGTCCAGCCGGTGGGGGAGGGTGGTTTTGCCCCGGACCTGTTCGACCGCATCGAGGCAGCCAGCGCGCGGGGACGGGCGCTGACGCTGGCGACCGACCTGACCAGCGGGATCACGCGCGAACAGGCGGAGGCGGGCGATTTCCTCAACCGCTATGACCCGCCGCGCCGCCTGCTGATCGTCGGCGCAGTCCAGATCGCCCAGTCGCTGGTCCCGCTGGCGCAGGCGATCGGCGTGACCCCGGTGGTGATCGACCCGCGCGGGCGATTTCTGACCGCCGAACGCTTCCCTGGCGTCGAACTGGACGATCGCTGGCCCGATGAAGCGATCGCCGCGCGCTTCCCCGGCGAATCGACCGCCATCGTGACGCTCAGCCATGACATAAAGATTGACGATCCGGCGCTGGAGGCCGCGCTGCGCGCCCCGACCGGCTATGTTGCTGCGCTGGGATCACGCAAGAGCCATGCCGCGCGATTGGAGCGATTGGCGGCGAAGGGCTTCGATGCCGACGATCTGGCGCGAATCGACGGCCCGGCGGGGCTGGATATCGGCGCGATCGGCGCGGCGGAAATCGCGCTGTCGATTACGGCAGGGATGGTCGCAGGGTTCAACGCCAGGCGCTGAAATGAACTGTCCCCTGCCGCAAGGGATGGGGCAGGGGGCACATCCCTCACGCTGTCGGGCAAAAAGGACGCTGCCCACTACCAAGATGACCGCACAGATCAATCCCGTTATGCGACAAATCCGTAATTTTCTGTCCCAAATTGATATTTTACAGCTGCAATATTACCCGCATCAGCAGCATTTTCCGCCATTTTTGCCGCCATAGCGCGCTTCCTGCCGATCACGAAAAAACTGCGTCCGGTCCATCGCGGGCTGGTCGGGATGATGGAGCAGCATATGCCGCAAATAGGCGTCATAGTCGGGCATCCCGACCATCAGCCGTGCGGTCTGCCGCAACGTCGCCAGAAACCCGCTCATTCGGCAGGCACCAGTTGCGCCGGAATTTCGCGCGCCGTCGGCGCTGCGATTCTCCGGGCGGCGATGCAGGTGCGGATGGTAAAGACCAGCAGGGCCAGCACTACCGACAGGAACAGCGCGACCAGCGCTGCATCGACCCGGTCGTTGAAGATGATGCGCTCCATTTCCGCCATGGACTTGGCCGGGGCCAGCACAGTGCCCGCGTCTGCCGCAGCGCTGAATTTCGCGGCATGGGCCAGGAAACCAAGCTTGGCATCGGCCGAAAACAGTTTGAGCCACCCCGCCGACAAGGTGCAGACCAGCAGCCAGGCGGTCGGGATCATCGTAACCCACGCATAGCGGTCGCGCTTCATGCGGAACAACACCGCTGTCCCCAGCATCAGCGCGATCGCGGCCAGCATCTGGTTGGAAATGCCGAACACCGGCCACAGCGTATTCACCCCGCCGAGCGGATCGGTGACCCCCTGATGCAGGAAAAAGCCCCAGGCCGCGACCGTCAGCGCGGTGGCGACGATGCCCGGCATATGGCTCTTGCTCTCCTTGAAGCTTGGCACGGCCAGTGCGATCAGATCCTGCAACATGAAGCGCCCGGCGCGCGTCCCTGCGTCCACCGCCGTCAGGATGAACAAAGCCTCGAACAATATCGCGAAATGATACCAGAAGGCCTTCATCGCCGGGCCGCCGACGACATGGCTGAATATCTCCGCCATCGCCACCGCCAGCGTCGGTGCGCCGCCCGCGCGGCTGATGATGCTATGTTCGCCTACATCCTTGGCGGTCTGGGTGATGAGGTCTGGCGAAATCGGAAAGCCCATGGCGGTGACGGCGGCGGACGCGCTGGCCGCATCGGTGCCGATCAGCGCGGCGGGGCTGTTCATCGTGAAATAGATGCCGGGGTCGAGGATCGACGCGCCGACCAGCGCCATGATCGCCACGAACGCTTCCATCAGCATCGCGCCATAGCCGATCACCGGGGCATGGGCTTCGCTGGCGATCAGCTTGGGCGTGGTGCCGCTCGAAATCAGCGCATGGAAACCCGACACCGCGCCGCAGGCGATGGTGATGAACAGGAACGGGAACAGTCCACCGGCCCATACCGGCCCGCCGCCATCGACGAACTGGGTCAGCGCTGGCATTTTGAGCGGCGGCGCCATGATGACGATGCCGACTGCCAGCGCCGCGATCGCCCCGATCTTGAGGAAGGTCGACAAATAGTCGCGCGGGGCCAGCAGCAGCCACACCGGCAGCACCGAAGCCACAGCGCCATAGCCGATCAATATCCAGCACAGGGTGAGCGGTGTGAAGGTGAATAGCGGTCCCCAGAAGGGCGATGCCGCCACCGCCTGCCCATAGACGATCGCAGCCAGCAAGCCGACCAGCCCCAGCAAGGACACTTCGCCAATCCGCCCCGGCCTGATCCAGCGGGTGTACGCTCCCATGATCATCGCCAGCGGCACGGTCGCGGCGACCGTGAACATGCCCCAGGGACTTTCGGCCAGCGCCTTGACCACGATCAGCGCCAGTACGGCAAGGATGATGACCATGATCATGAAGGCACCGAACAGCGCGATGGTCCCGGCCCATTGCCCCATTTCCATGCGGATCAGTTCGCCCAGCGACTTGCCGTCGCGGCGCATGGAAATGAACAGGATCATGAAATCCTGCACCGCGCCCGCCAGCACGACGCCGACGATGATCCACAATGTGCCGGGCAGATAGCCCATCTGCGCCGCCAGCACCGGGCCGACCAGCGGCCCCGCGCCCGCAATGGCGGCGAAATGATGGCCGAACAGCACGGTCCGGTCGGTCGCGACATAGTCCAGCCCATCGGCGCGGCGCAGCGCCGGGGTTGGCCGCGACGGGTCGAGCCGCATCACCCTGGTCGCGATGAACAGGGCATAATAGCGATAGGCGACCAGAAAGCAGCTGACCGCCGCCACCACGATCCACAGCGCATTGACCGCCTCGCCCCGCGACACCGCGACAACGCCCAGCGCCACAGCGCCGATCATAGCGATCGCTATCCAGGGAAGATGCCGGGTCATCATGCTCTCTCACGCTCATCTGTAGGAAAGGGCGTACAGTAGGGCGCTGGACCGGAAAGACAATCTCTGGCTAATGCCGTCGGGCAAAGGGCCAGTCGATGACATGGGCCGCCCATAAGGCCCACCAGATGATAACCGGCTGCAACGCCAGACGCGGGCCATGATAGGTCCAGCCCAGATGGGTACCGCCAATCGCTATGTCATTGAAAGAATGGTTGATATTGGCAGGCCACACGCACAGAGCATAGAGCGCAAGTCCAACACCCGCCGCCTTGCGCAGGCGCGGCACCATCAGCCCGGCCGCGCCGGCTATCTCCGCCAGACCCGTCAGGAAAATCACCGTGGCAGGGAAGGGAACCCAGCCCGGCGTGATCGCAATGAAGCCGCCGGGCGATCGCAGATGCGCCACCCCCGCAGCCAGATAAGCCAGTGCCAGCACCCACCGCGCGACCCGCCGGGTGTGGCTCTCGATCACCGCTTGCGGACGAACTCGGCGCGCAGCACCAGTCCCTTGATCCCGTCAAACTTGCAGTCGATTTCCTGCGCGTCACCGGTCAGCCGGATCGACTTGATCAGCGTCCCGCGCTTCAACGTCTGGCCCGCGCCCTTGACCGTCAGATCCTTGATCAGCGTTACCTGGTCGCCATCGGCCAGCAGGTTACCCACCGAATCGCGCACTTCGACCGTGTCGGTAGCAGCGCTGTTGGCGGTGGCGTCGGCAGCGCTGATCCATTCGCCGGTCGCTTCGTCATAGACATAATCGTCGTCAGCCATGGTCGGTTCCTCAACGCACAATATGGTTCCTCCCCCTGTGGGGGGAGGTGGCAGGGCGTAGCCCTGACGGAGGGGTATCACCCTCTCGATAGCACGACACCCCTCCGTCTGGCCTGGGGCCATCCACCTTCCCTTAAAGGGGAGGATTTTCAACCGATCGTCACCGCTTCCAGCACTGCCGTCCGCAGTTCGGGCAGGCCCATGCCCTTCTCGCTCGACGTGGCGATGATGTCGGGGTGGGCTGCGGGACGCTTGCGGATCGCCAGCGCGGTCTGTTCGGTCACGGCTGCCAGTTCGCTTGCCTTGATCTTGTCCGCCTTGGTCAGGATGATGCGATAGCTGACCGCCGCGCCGTCCAGCATGTCCAGCATGTCGGTGTCGACCTCCTTGATGCCATGGCGGCTGTCGATCAGCACCAGTGCGCGCTTCAATGCCGCGCGCCCGCGCAGATAGTCGTTCACCAGGAATTTCCATTTGCGCACCACATCCTTGGGTGCCTTGGCATAGCCATAGCCGGGCATGTCGACGAGGCGGAAGCGGAGCGGTTCCCCCACTTCAAAGAAGTTCAGCTCCTGCGTCCGCCCCGGCGTGTTGGACGTGCGCGCCAGATTGTTGCGGTTGGTCAGCGCATTGAGCAGCGATGATTTGCCGACATTGGAGCGTCCCGCAAAGGCGACTTCATTGACCGCCATGTCGGGCAGATATTCCAGCGTCGGCGCGGATTTGAGGAAGGTGATCGGCCCGGAAAAAACCTTGCGCGCTTCTTCGGTCAGGTCAGGGGAGTCCATGTCGTTCACCTTTCAAATCCTCCCCCACCGGGGGAGGGGGACCGCGCCCGAAGGGCGTGGTGGAGGGGTCTCGCCCTCTAGATAGCGCGATACCCCTCCGTCTGGCCTTCAACTCCCCTTGCAGGGGGGGATGATACCTACTTCGCGACCGCCGTGCTCAGCACGGGGTGGCGCCGGTACAGCCACCATTGCTGCGCCATCGACAGGCAGTTGTTGGTGATCCAGTAAACCAGCAGGCCCGCCGCGAACGGCGCCATGATGAACATCATCATCCACGGCATGATCGCGAAAATCTGCTGCTGCATCGGGTCCATCTGCGCGGGGTTCAGCTTGAACTGCAACCACATCGAAATGCCCAGCAGCACCGCCAGCACGCCGATCGCCAGGAAGGCGGGCGGGGTGAAGGGCAGCAGGCCAAACAGGTTCAGGATATGCAGCGGATCGGGCGCGGACAGATCCTTGATCCACAGCACGAACGGCTGATGCCGCATTTCGATCGTCAGCATCAGCACCTTGTAGAGCGCGAAGAAGATCGGGATCTGGATGAAGATCGGCAGGCATCCGGCCAGCGGATTGACCTTCTCCGTCTTGTACAGCGCCATCATCTCCTGCTGGAGCTTGGGCTTGTCGTCCTTATATTTCTCCTGCAGCGCCTTCATCTTGGGCTGCACCGCGCGCATCGCCGCCATGCTGGCGAACTGGCGCTGGGCGACCGGGAACATCAGGCCGCGCACCACGAAGGTCAGGCAGATGATCGCCACGCCGAAATTGCCCAGCGTCTCGAACAGCCAGTGCAGCAGCGCAAAGATCGGCTGCTCGAACCAGTAGAACCAGCCCCAGTCGATCGCGCGGTCGAACAGCTTCACACCATCGCGTTCATAGGCCTGAAGCGTCTTGACCTCCTTGGCCCCGACGAACAGCCGCTGCGTCTGCGTGACGGCCTTGCCCGGTGCCAACATGGTGGACGCCAGCGCGACATCGGCCTGATATTGCGTGCCAGCGCCTTTGCGGAACTGCGCCGCGACATCGGCATCCTTGCCCGGCACCAGCGCCGACAGCCAATATTTGTCGGTGAAGCCGATCCAGCCGCCCTTGGACTGGAAATCGCGGGTGGACGGACCTTCATCCAGATCCGCATAATTCACGTCATAATTGGCCGCGTTGTTGAACACGCCCATCGGGCCGATATGGATGGTCCAGGTATCGGGGTCCTTGGGCACGCTGCTGCGGCTGATATAGCCATAGGGCTTTACGCCGACCGTGCCGGTGCCGCTGTTCGACACCTTCTGCGCGGCGGAAATCATGTAATTTTCATCGACCGACAGGCGGATCTCGAACGTCTGGCCCGCGCCATTATTCCATGTCAGCGTAACGGGGCTGGTCGGGGTCAGTGCGCTGCCCTGCGCGGTCCAGACCGTATCCTTGCCCGGCGTTTTCAGCCCTTCGCCCTGCCAGCCGAAACCGGCAAAATAGGCGTCCTGCGTGCCAGCGGGGCTATAGAGCCGCACGGCGGGCGAATCCTTGGCGATCGTCTCGCTATAGGTCGGCAGCACGATGTCATCGATGCGCGCGCCCTTCAGGTTGATCGACCCGTCCAGCTTGGGCGTGCGGATCGGGATGCGCGGGCTTTCCTTCAGCACCAGCGCGCGGTCGCGAATCGCGGTCACGCTGTCGGCGGCAGGGTCCGCTGCGGGGTTGGCGACCGGCGTGGTCTTGCCACCCTCTATCTTCGTCGCGGGCGGATTGGCCGCCGGGAAGAAATAGGTCGAAACATAGGGCCAGCCGAACAGGATCGCTGCGGTCAGCAGCACCGCCAGAATGATATTCTTCTTGTCGTCCACTTTGTTCGGCTCCGCCGTCTTATATCTGTGTCAGGGAACCGGGTCATAGCCCGAACCGCCCCATGGATGGCATCGCATTAGCCGCTTCCCTGCCAACCAGCTACCCTTGATCGCGCCATATTTGCGCACCGCCTGGATCGCATATTCCGAACAGGACGGGGCATAGCGGCAGGAAGGGGGCAGGATGCGCGAAGGGCCGATCTGCCAGAAGCGCGCGATGAGGATGAGGATGCGGGCGATCATGTGCCGCCAGTCCCTTTGCCCCGGCCATGACCGGCCCGCGCGTGGTTGCGCGGCGGCGCGTCGCCGGGTTGGGGGGCGCGCGCAATCTTGCGTAGCGCCTTTTCCAGCTCGGTCCGCAGCAGGGCGAAGTCGCGTTCCTTGCCGCCGTCACGGCCGATCAGCACATGATCGGCACCGGCATAGCCATGCAGCGGCAGCAATTCGCGCGCGAGAACGCGAAAGCGGCGCTTCATCCGGTTACGGATGACGGCGCCGCCAATCTTTTTCGTGACCGTGATGCCGAATCGCATCGCCGGATCGCCATCTTCGCGGTCACGCACCAGCAGGACGAATCCCGGCATGGGTGCGCGCTTGCCGCGATTGGCCGCCAGGAAATCGGCCCGCTTGCCCATAATGGCAGGCGCGGCCGAAGGCGGCCCTTCGATCAGGCGCTCAGGCTCTTGCGGCCGCGCGCACGACGGGCGCGGATGATGTTGCGGCCGCCGGGGGTCGCCATGCGGGCGCGATAACCGTGACGGCGCTTCCGAACCAGATTGCTCGGCTGAAAAGTGCGCTTCATCGTTCATTCCTCAAAAAACAACTAGAGAATCGGGCGTGACAAAAAAGGGCCGCCAAAGCAGCGGCCGCATGTTCAGGGGGCGTCCGATAGGCAAATGGGGGGGGGAAGTCAATGGCGGAGGGTGGTGAGATATTGCCTAAATGGGTTCCTCCCCCAGCGGGGGAGGGGGACCGTTCGCG
>NZ_CAVK010000142.1 GCF_000382885.1 Sphingobium indicum BiD32 | reverse complement strand
GCGAACGGAAATTCCAGGTGTAACTCGTCGATCCGCCGCATGATGGCGAGATCGGCAGGCGGCACCGGTCTGGGCAGATAATAAATGCTGCCCCGGCTGATCCCCAGCTCCCGGGCTTGCCGCGCCAACGGCAGTGCGTGCGAACGGTCGATCATCGTTTTGCGCTCGGCAACAGTCCCGCCTTCCCGAGCGTCCCTGACAAAAAATCGTTCACCAGCGTCAGTTCACCGATCTTGGCGTGCAGCGTCTTTACGTCGATCGCCGGCGCCGCAGCCTCGCTCCGCGTCTCGCTGCCAAATACACCGGCAGCCCCTTCCAGAAGCTGCCCGCGCCATTGCGTGATCTGGTTCGGATGCACGTCAAACTGCTGCGCCAGCTCCGCCAGCGTCTTCTCGCCCTTCACGGCGGCCAATGCCACCTTCGCTTTGAATGCCGGGCTGTGATTCCGGCGTGGTCGTTTGCTCATCTCTACTCCTGTCACGCGGCCATCCTGGCCGCCGTCAGGCAGAAAATCCACTTATCCCGATGTGCAGTTTTGCCAGGCCACCTCTATCGTGCCGATCGCCGACCAGATAGACCATTAACGGCACGGCCAAGATGGAGCCCTCGCCTCCGACCAGACCGAGCGTGAAGCCGACAAGCTAGCCCGAAGCAGCGCCTAGCAGATATTGGACTGGCTCGGGCAGGTTGCCACCGCGCATGTTCACCTGGATCGAGGAAAGGATCAGCCGCGGCATCCCGAGCGTTGCGTCGCGCGCTTCACGCATCGCGACAAACCCCTCCTCGGTCACACCGGGATGGACATGGACATTGCCCCGTCGTTCATTCGCCACCGTCGTCTCCCACACGAATTGCTCGCCGCCTTGCCAGTTGCCGGGTCGCTGACGACGTGGGGTGCGGTAAAGGTCGCCACGTCAAAGACGCTGTGCACGAACACACCGCCGGTCATTGAACGATCGATAAGGCGGGCGGCCTGTTCCATGGACAAGTCGGTCATGGCGCGCTCCACCGCCGCCGCCTCATGCGTCCGCCGGCGTAGCGCCGGCTTGGGCCGCGAACTGATCGAAGGCCTCGACTGCCTGGGCCGCGTACATCAGGCTCGGTCCGGCGCCCATGTAGAGCGCCATGCCCATCACTTCCATGATCTCCTCCCGGGTCGCGCCCTGCTTGACCGCCGCCTGGCTGTGAAAGGCGACACAGCCGTCGCACCGGATCGCTACTGAGATGGCGAGCGCAGCTCCTTGGTTTTGGTATCGAGCGTCCCTGCCTCGGTCGCGGCCCGGGCCATCGCCGAAAAGGCCGTGGTGACTTCCGGACTGCCAAGCCGGACTTCCTTGATCGCGCCGGTCAGTTGTGCGGCCATTTCCGGCCAATCCTTGTGCATTGCGGTCATCCTTTTGTTCAGTAGCGACCCAGCAGGCTGAGCAGCCGGTAGGCGGCGACGATACGATCGGTAGCCGCGCGCGCCGCGCCAGCCTGCGCGGCAATGGATTCGCGTTCGGCGTCAAGCAGGTCGAGCTGCGGCTTTATGCCAACCCGAACCTCATGGGTAACGCTGTCGAGCGCCTGTATAGCGGCGGCGGCTTGATCGCTTGCCGCCTGTTCGACCAGTTGCGCCGTGCGCACATCCTGAAAGGCGGAGATGACCTGCTCTTCGACCTGGCTACGCATGGCCCGTGCCCGCGCATCGGCGGCCCGGACACGACTATTCGTCTCGGCGACCTTGCCGGAAACTCGGCCGCCGCTGAACAATTCCCAGCGAGCGCGAATACCGACGGTCGCGCTGTCCGCGCGATAGTCGGGAAAGAACTGATCACGTACCGTGGCCCCTTCCGCGAAGGCGCCGACCGTGGGCAGGCGCTCAGCGCGCGCGCCACGTGCTGCGGCCTGAGCCCCCCGCAGGCTGGCTTCGGACTGGGCCAGCGCGGGATTGTTGCGGATTGCCGTATCCATCGCCTCGTCGAGCGTGGCGGGAAGTACGGGATTGGCCGGTAGTGGTTGCAGATCTAAAGGCTCAAGGCCTGTCAGATTGCGGAAATGCGCCTTCGCCGAGACCTGCATGCCCTGTGCGCGGGCAAGGCCGGCACGCGCCTCGGCAAGTCGGGCGACCGCCTGCGAGACATCTGTGCTCGGGCTTTCGCCCGCGCGGAACTTGAGCCGCGCCTGACGCTCGATCTCGGTGGTCTGGGTGACAAGGCGACCGTAGAGATCGACCATGCGCGCGGCGGTCAGGACATCGCCATAGGCCTGGGTTACTGCCATCACGAGCTGGCTGCGCATACCCGTCTGGCCGGCCTCGGCGCCAGCGATACCGGCGCGAGCCTGATCGATCCCGGCCCTCACCCTACCGCCGGTGAACAAGGGCTGCTCGACCGTCAATTGCGCAGAGCGCGGTGTCACGTTGGCAGCGCCAAGACCAAAGAAACCACGCGGATCGAGCCGACCATAGCCGATGGTGCCGCTGACCGTCGCGGTCGGCAGCCCGCCCGCCTTCGCCTGCTCAAGCCGGGCCTTGGCGACATCCGCATCCGCGTCCGCCGCAGCAATGTCCGGCGTATGCGCGATCGCTGCGGCCAGCGCCTCGTCAAGCGTGATGGCTTGCGCCGTGCCGCTCGCCGCCAGCGAGGCGGCAAGCCACAGCATCAAGTGCGCAAGGCGGCGCTTGGCCATCATTTGAAGGCGACGCCCGGCCGCAGGCCGATCGCCTTGAATGCGGTGGCAGCAGGGCAGAAGCCGGTGAATCCGGCCTGGATCGCATTCAGCCCGGCGAAAATGGTCAGGCCGATCCACCAGGGATGGACGGTCAGCGACAGCGCCACGCCAAGCAGGACAACGCAGCCGAGAAAGATGAAGACAGCACGGTCGATCGTCATGGCAGTTCTCCTTTTGAAGCGATCTCAGAAACGAAGTTTCTTGATGCCCATCACGTGCAGCGCGAGCTTCTCGTAGAAGGGTTCGCTTTCGCCCTTGCGCACCTTGCGCAGAAAGTATTTCTCGAAGCCGATCTTCGCCAGATGGACCCATTTGCCGCTCGCCGCCCAGTTGACGTTGCGCGGCGGGATTTGCGGCTGCGCGACAAAGGCAACGCCGCCATCACCGAAATCAGCCAGGCAAACCGCATTCCAAGTCGCTTCGGCGGTGGGCTCCTTGCCGTCGAGGATCGCGGCGAGGTTGGCGGCGATCGCGGTCACCATGCTCTCGATCATGAAGCCGGTCTTGGGTACGCCGACCGGCACGGGCGTGGGCCCGGTCGGCGGGATGGCGACGCAGACGCCAAGCGCGAAGATCTCCGGGAAAGCCGGGTTGCGCTGGTGTTTGTCGATCAGGATGAAACCCCGCGGATTGGTAAGGCCCGGAATATCACGGACCGCTGCGATGCCGCGGAATGCCGGCAGCATCATCGAGAACGCGAATGGCAGGTCATGCGTCTTGGCGACCGCGCCGCCTTCGGCGATCTCCTCGACATGCATCATGCCCGCCTCGACCGTGGCGACACGCGCATTGGTGACCCATTTGATGTGCCGCTCACGCAGCGTACTTTCGAGCAGGCCCTTGGTGTCACCGACGCCGTCCAGGCCGAGATGGCCGATATAGGGTTCGGCCGTGACGAAGGTCATCGGCACCTTGTCGCGAATTTTGCGGCGGCGCAACTCGGTGTCGAGGATCAGCGCGAACTCATAGGCTGGGCCATAGCAGGACGCGCCCTGCACCGCGCCGACGACGATAGGTCCGGGGCTTTCAACGAAACGATCGAAAGCGTCTGCAGCCGCCGAGGCGTGTGCAGTCTGACAAATCGAGACGGTATGGCCACCGTGCGGCCCGAGCCCCTCGATTTCGTCGAACGCCAAATCAGGCCCGGTAGCAATTACGAGATAGTCGTAAATGACATTGCTGCCGTCATTGAGTTCAAGGCGCTTTTCGGGAGCGTGCAGCCGCTTTGCCCCCACTGCGGTGAACCCAATCTTTTTCTTGGCGAAGATCGGTGGGAGATGGACCTGGATCGCTTCGGGCTCGCGCCAGCGAACGGCGACCCATGGGTTGGAAGGTATAAACGAATAGGTTTCCGAGTCGGAGACCATCATGACCTCGGCCCGGCCTTTGGCGGCGGCCTGGATCTCGTAAGCGGCGATGGTGCCGCCCAGACCTGCGCCCAGCACCACGATCTTCGGTTTGTCCATGATGCCGGCTCCTCTCGCCTCAATATCGTGCTTGACTGAATATAATGATTACACGATATATACAATATACAAATTGATGCAATAATCAGGAGGTTCCGCATGTTTGGATTCGGAAAGACCAAGGCGCATCGCGAAATTGATGCGCAGACCCTCAAGGCGATGCTGGCCGATGGTTCGGCCGTCCTCGTCGATGTGCGCGAACCCGACGAGTTTGCCGCCGAGCATATCAAGGGCGCAGTAAACGCTCCTCTCTCGACCTTCGCACCACGTAATGTTCCGGATGCCGCGGGTAAGACGATCGTGCTTCAATGCGCTGGCGGCAAGCGCTCGAGCCTGGCGCTCGACCGCTGCGCCAGCGCGCAGTCGAGTATCGACACACATCTCGCCGGCGGCATCGGCGCCTGGAAGGCCGCCGGCTTGCCAGTCGAACGCGGCTAAGGCCATGCAACCGGGGAGCCGTTGGCAATGACTAAATGGGCATGGATGGTCGCAGGGGCGGCGCTGACGTTGATGGCTTGCGGCAGCAATGCGCCGAGCGAGGAAAAGGCGGCGACCTTGCCCGCTGGCGAGCGGCTGACCGTGGAACTTGCCCAGACCACGGACATGAAGGCGGTCGGCGCCGAAATCACGACGCGCGATCAGGCGCAGGCGCTGGCCCGCATTTCCGGCACGTTGGTCAGCCTCTCCGTTCGCGCTGGTGACGTGGTGACCAAGGGCCAGCGGATCGGATCGATCGTCGATTCGCGCCTTGGCTATGAAACCAGTGCGGCGGGTGCGCAGGTGGCAGCCGCGCAAGCAGAAGCAACGCGCGCGCAAGGCGACCTCGCCCGTGTCAAAGATCTCTACAACCACAATGTCTATGCCAAGGCCCGCCTCGACCAGTCGGTCGCGGCCGCACGTGCGGCCAATGCTCAGGTCGCAGCGGCCCGCGCTCAGCAGAATGCGAGCGCCAGCGTCGCCGGTCAGGGCGCGGTCCTGGCGCCCGCCTCCGGCCGCATCCTGCGCGCCGATATTCCCGCCGGCTCCGTCGTGGCGCCGGGCATGTCGATCGCAACCGTTGCGGCGGGTCCGCCCGTTCTCCGGCTCGATCTGCCCGAATCGCTGGCTGACGCCGTGCATGTCGGCGCGCGCGTAATGGTCGCTGAGGGAGATTTGCCCGACGGGTCGCGCGAGGGTCAGGTCAGCCAGGTCTATCCTGCGATCGCCGGCGGCCGAGTGCAGGTCGATGCAACCGTGCCTGGGCTTACCACCCAATTGGTCGGACGCCGCGTCGGCGTGATGATTGAGGTCGGCCAGCGCCGGGCGATCATCGTTCCGCGCCGTTTCATCTCGACGCGCTACGGCATCGACTATGTCGATGTCGTCACCGGCGACAGGCGCATAAGCGCGGTTGCGGTCCAGACCGCGCCTACAGGCGAAGCGGGCAAGCTCGAAGTCCTTGGCGGCGTCAGTGCAGGCGACGTTCTGTTCACTCCAGGACGCAGCAAGTGAATCTCGGCCTCTCGGGGCGCCTCACCCGCGCGACGATCACGTCCCCGCTGACCCCGTTGTTTCTGCTGGTCGCGATTGCGATCGGCCTGCTGGCGCTCTTTACAATTCCTCGCGAGGAAGAGCCGCAGATCAGCGTGCCGATGGTCGATATCCAGGTCATGGCACCGGGCCTTTCCGCGCCGGACGCCGTCCAGCTCGTCGGCATCCCGCTCGAGACGATCGTGAAAAGCGTCGATGGCGTCGAGCATGTCTATACCCAGGCCGAAGACGATGGCGTGATGGTGACCGCGCGCTTCCTGGTGGGTTCGAACCCCGAGGATGCCGCGACCCGGATAGATGAAAAGCTGCGCGCCAACTGGGATCGCATCCCGGTCGGCATCCCGGATCCCAAGGTCACGGTGCGCGGGATCAACGATGTCCCCGCCATCGTCCTGACCCTTTCGCCCAAACCCGGCGCGGCCGGGCGATATGACGACCAGACGCTCTATGCGCTCGCCGGTCGCTTGCGGACCGAGATCGCCAAGGTCGACAATGTCGGCCTCACCTTCCTGACCGGCGGGCGGCCCGAAGAGATCCGCATCACGCCCGATCCCGGCAAGCTCAGCCAATATGGCGTACCGCTCGGCAGCGTGATCGATGCCGCCGCGCAAGCCAATCGCAGTTTCCCCGCCGGGAGCATTCGCGAAGGTGGCCAGGCCGTCGCGGTCACCGCCGGCCAGACGCTTTCTTCGGCCCAGGACGTCGGCACCCTGACCGTGCGCTCGGCCGCCGGTGCGCCGGTCTATCTGCGCGACGTGGCCTCAGTTACCCAGGGGCCACGTGAAGATCAGGCCCGCGCCTGGCGCTGGGCACGCGCTGACGGTGGCTGGTCGAGCACGCCTGCGGTCAGCATCGCGATCGCCAAACGCTCGGGCGCCAATGCAGTGGTCGTCTCCGAGGCCGTACTCACCCGCCTTGAAAGCCTCAAGGGCGGCCTGATTCCCGACGGTATCGATGTCGCGGTCACGCGGAATTACGGCGCGAGCGCGAACGAGAAGGCCAATGAACTTCTCTACCACCTTGCGCTCGCGACGATCTCGATCGTCGTCCTGATCGGTTTCGCGATTGGCTGGCGCGAGGCCGGGGTCACTGCCGTGGTGATCCCGACGACGATCCTGCTGACGATGTTTGCCTCGAACCTGATGGGCTACACGATCAACCGCGTCAGCTTGTTTGCGCTGATCTTCTCGATCGGCATCCTCGTCGACGATGCGATCGTGATGATCGAGAATATCGCCCGCCATTGGGCGATGGCCGATGATCGAACCCGGACTCAAGCCGCTATCGAGGCGGTCGCCGAGGTCGGCAATCCGACCGTGGTCGCGACGTTGACCGTCGTGGCGGCACTGCTGCCAATGCTGTTCGTGTCAGGCCTGATGGGACCGTACATGGCGCCGATCCCGGTCAATGCGTCGGCCGCGATGGTCTTTTCCTTCTTCGTCGCGGTGGTTATTGCGCCGTGGCTGATGATCCACTTCGCGCGCAAGGCGCTGGCGGCCGATGGCGATCACGGGAACGGGCATAACGCAAGCGGCGGCAAGCTCGGCCGCCTCTACGCGCGGTTCGCGCACCGGGTCATCGACGATCGCAATTCGGCGCGCAATTTCCTGATCGCGGTCGGGATCGCGACATTGGTCGCCTGCTCGATGTTCTATTTCAAGGCGGTGACGGTCAAGCTGCTGCCGTTCGACAACAAGTCCGAAGTCCAGGTCGTAATCGACATGCCCGAGGGCACCAGCCTCGAAGGCACGGGGCGCGTCCTCGAAGATGTCACTCGCCTGACCCGCCAGCTCCCCGAGGCGACCGCGATGGAAGCCTATCTCGGCACGTCCGCGCCGTTCAATTTCAACGGGCTCGTGCGCCACTATTTCCTGCGCAGCCGCCCGGAAATGGGCGATGTCATGGTGACGCTTCTGCCCAAGGGCGACCGCGACCGCTCGAGCCACCAGATCGCCCTCGACCTGCGCCAGAAGCTCAAGACGCTGAAGCTCCCTGACGGTGCCTCGATCAAGGTCGTCGAGACGCCACCGGGACCACCGGTGCTCGCCACCCTGCTTGCCGAAATCTATGGTCCCGACGCGCAGAGCCGACGTGCCACCGCGACAGAGCTCGAGAAGATCTTCAAGTCGATCCCCTACATCGTCGATGTCGATAACAGCTTCGGCCAGCCTCGCCCCAAGCTGCGCCTGATCCCGCAGCGCGACCGGATCGACTATTACGGACTCTCGATCCGCGACATCAACGACTCGATCGGCGCGCTGCTGGGCAGCAAGACAGTCGGTTACGCACCGCGCGGGGATGAACGCACGCCGCTGCCGATCACCATCGCCCTCCCGCAATCCGCGCGAAGCTGGACGCAGACGCTGGCGAGCACGCCGGTGGCGTTCTCGCAAAGCGCCAACGGGCCGAAACTGGTCGAACTCGAGGCCGTTGTCGAGGCCCGGCAGGAGCAGAGCAGCCCGGCCATCTTCCGGCGCGACGGGCATTATGCCGATATGGTGACCGCCGAGCTCGCCGGCGATTATGAGGCGCCGATCTACGGCATGTTGGCAGTCGACCGCGCAATCGATCGCTACGACTGGGCCGCCAAGGGCCTGCATCGGCCGGTGATCCGCCTAGCAGGCCAACCCACTGATGAGAAGGCAACCAGTCTGCTGTGGGACGGCGAGTGGGAGATCACCTGGGTGACCTTCCGCGACATGGGTGCTGCGTTCATGGTCGCTCTGCTCGCCATCTACATCCTCGTCGTTGCACAGTTCCGCAGCTTCCGACTGCCGCTCGTCATCCTGACGCCGGTGCCGCTCACGCTGGTCGGGATCGTCATCGGCCATATGCTGTTCCGTGCGCCGTTTACCGCGACCTCGATGATCGGTTTCATCGCATTGGCCGGCATCATCGTGCGCAACTCGATCCTTCTGGTCGATTTTATCCGGCACACGTCCACGCCCGACAAGCCGCTCCGCGACGTGCTGATCGAGGCGGGAACGATCCGGTTCAAACCGATCGTGCTCACCGCCGCCGCCGCGATGATCGGCGCTGCCGTGATCCTGACCGACCCCATCTTTCAGGGCCTCGCCATTTCGCTCCTTTTCGGTCTCGCCTCCTCGACCTTGCTCACCGTGCTGGTTATTCCCGCCATATATGTGGTGTTGCGCGATGACGGGAGACCAGCAAGCAAATGACGATGACGGGCGAATGATGACGAACGAGGCGGTGGAAATGCTGTGCGAGCGTGCGACCGAGGTCGCCGCGTTTCTCAAGCTGGTCGCGAATGAACAGCGCCTCTTGCTGCTTTGTCGTTTGCGCGAGGGTGAAGCCTCGGTCGGCGAACTCGTTGGCTTGTGCAACCTGTCGCAGTCGAGCGTCTCGCAGCATCTGGCGCGGATGCGTGATGGCGGTTTGGTCCAGACCCGTCGCGAAACGACGACCATTTACTATAGCATTGCCAATCAGCGTGTGCTCGCCCTGATGCAGTTTCTTTGCGAGAATTTGGGCGAAAAGTAGAGCAAGCGATCTTCGATTGAATCGCCGCAAGAGCAGGCGACGCGAGAGGAGACGGCGACCACGCTGAAGTTCAAGCCTTTGGTTTCTGGAATACCCCGGCCCAGCTCAAAGGCGACCAGACCAAGCAACGAAATCCGAGACCATGGGGCCACATGCGGCCCAAGGTGTCGGCAACCGATAGGAAAATGACGTGCCGACAAACCGCATCGCCAACACCGACCTGGCAAGTCGCATCATGGACGCGGATGCGGCCGCCAGCCTGATTTCCCATGGCATGACGATCGGCATGAGCGGTTTCACCGGATCGGGCTATCCCAAGGCCGTGCCGCTGGCCCTGGCGAAACGGATCGAAGCTGCCCATGCAGCCGGTGATCCCTTCCGATGCCGCGTCTGGACGGGGGCGTCCACCGGTCCCGAACTGGACGGCGCGCTGGCCAAGGCGGACGGCATCGAATTTCGCCTCCCCTATAACTCCGACCCGATTGCGCGCGAGAAGATCAACCGCGGCGAAATGGAATATTTCGACATGCATCTCAGCCAGGTCGCGCCGATGGCGTGGCAGGGCTTTCTGGGACCGCTTGATATAGCGGTCATCGAAGTGTCCGGCATTCGCACCGACGGATCGCTGATCCCGTCCTCCTCGGTCGGCAACAACAAGACCTGGCTCGATCGCGCTGACGGCGTGATCCTTGAGGTCAATCGCTGGCAGAACCCCGCGCTGGAGGGCATGCACGACATCTACTACGGCACGGCCCTGCCGCCTCACCGCGTCCCCATTCCCTTAGTAAAGGCCGACGACCGCATCGGCGAGGCATATTTTCGGTGCGATCCCGACAAGATCATCGCCATCGTGGAAACCGAGGCACCCGACCGCAACCTGCCCTTTGCAGCGCCAGACACGGCCGCGCACGCCATTGCTGGCCATCTCATCGAATTCTTCCGCCACGAAGTTGCCAAGGGAAGGCTGCCCGCCTCGCTGCTGCCGCTGCAATCCGGGGTCGGCAACATCGCCAATGCCGTGCTCACCGGACTGGTGTCGGGGCCTTTCGAGAACATGACCTCCTATACCGAGGTGATCCAGGACGGCATGCTCGATCTGCTGGATTCCGGAAAGCTGCGGATGGCTTCGGCCACCGCCTTTTCGCTCAGTCCCGAGGCCGCGATGCGGTTGAATGCCGATATGGGACGATACCGCGACACGATGATCCTGCGCGCCCAGGAAATCAGCAATCACCCCGAACTGATCCGGCGGCTTGGCTGCCTGGCGATGAACGGGCTGATCGAGGCGGACATCTACGGCAACGTCAACTCGACCCACATTATGGGATCGCGCATCCAGAACGGGATCGGCGGATCAGGCGACTTTGCGCGAAACGCCTATGTGTCGATCTTTATGACACCTTCGACGGCCAAGGGCGGCAAGATCTCCGCGATCGTGCCACAGGCGAGCCACGTCGATCATATCAGCCAGGACGTCCAGGTGCTGGTCACCGAGCAAGGACTGGCCGACCTTCGCGGCCTCAGCCCAAAGCAGCGCGCCGAAGTCATCATCGAGAAGTGCGCGCATCCTGACTACCGACCTGCGCTGGCCGACTATTATCGCCGCGCGCGTGCCGGTTCCTATGGCCAGCAATCCCCATCTCTACCCGGTGAAGCGCTTTCCTGGCATCAACGCTTCATCGAAACCGGCTCGATGATGTCAGGCTGAGCTACCGAAGAAGCGTCCAGGCGCTTGCGGCGACGCTCAAGACGTCAGGTCTTCGTCCGAATCCGAATGGAACTCATGCCACATGCCGTTGAGGATGCCGAAACCGACCGCTAGCCCGACGCCGAGTACCCATGCAAAAATGCCACATGCTTGAGGTTCTCTTTCAGTAGAAGTCGGGATTGCGCACGTCTTGCGTGGTGATGCGGCCGAACAGCACCTTATAGACCCACGCGGTATAGAGCAGCACGATCGGCAGAAAGATCAGCGTCACCAGCAGCATGATAAACAAGGTCAGGCGGCTCGAGGATGCATTCCAAACCGTGAGGCTGGAGGCAGGTTCGATCAGCTGGGCAGGATGAACGGGAACATCGGGAGTCCGACCGTCGAGATGATCCCGATTGTGGCAATAGTCGACCCGCCGAAGGCCAACACTTCGCGCTTCCACCGGATGCCGATCAGTGCTGTGATCAGGCCGAGAAAGCCCAGGACCGGCGCCAGCACCATCCAGGGGTGCGCACTGTAATTGGCGAGCCACGCGCCGCTATTGCGGACAGATGCGGGTTGGACGGCCTCACCGGATCGACCACATCTTCGGCGCGGAAGCCCATATTCATCGTCGCCACCATCATACCGCCCATGGCGAACAACAGGATCGCGAGCACCGCCGCGATCTGCGACCGATAGCAGGCCCGCCAGCAGCGAGAAGGGATGAAACAGGCCGAGCAAGGTGCCGCCATAGAAAGACCGCAAGTCGCTATCGAGCCGGAAGGGAATTCCCGTCAGCACGTTGCCAACCGCGACCCCAATGGGACAGACGGTGCTGCTGATTACGCACGATCCCGCTGTCGGTCTTATCTTTGTCACCCACAGGTCGGCCATGCTGCGCCTGGCTGGGCAGCACCTGACACTGGCGAGCTAGAGTATCTTGGCGAACATCGCGGCCGAACCGCGCGCTGGCGAGCCTGTTTTACGGTCGGCGCGCGGTGCCGTGCCGCTCGGCCCGGTCCGGGCGAGTGCGGCGAGGAACGCCGCCGCGGGGGCGAAGGCGTTCGACGCAACGCTGTAGTAGACCTGCTTGGCTGCGCGCCGAGTTTGCACCAGTTCAGCCTTGCGCAGCACGCCGAGTTGCTGCGACAGCCCAGGTTGACCGATACCGGTGAACGCCTCGATTTCGCCGACGGACTTCTCACCCTGCGCCAGCAGCGTGGCGATCAGTCGAAGGCGGGTGTCATGGCCCAGCGTTCGCAACACCTCGGCGAGTGCATCGAGACTGGGGTCAGGGATCCTGTCAGGCATCGCCTAGCCTTTCTGCGACTGCGGCTTGCTGCGGTGAAACCACATCGAGTCATCTCCGTCAGCCAGCAACGAGGCCTGATCCTGATGCGGCGGCAGCAGTACCGCTTCGCCGGGATGCCAACCTTCCGGGGTCACGACCTGATCGGCATCAACAGTCTGCAAGGCGGCCAGCACCCGGAGCATCTCTTCGACCGAGCGTCCGATCGTGGCCGGATAGCAGATCATCGCGCGAATGATGCCATCGGGATCGATGAAATAGGTCGAGCGCATCGTCGCAGCGTCGGGTGAACGGTCCGAGATCATGCCATAAGCCCGGCCGATGATCAGGGAGGGATCCTCGACGATCGGGAAGCTCACTGTGACACCGAAGCCGTCGCGGATCGCGCGGATCCAGCCCAGGTGCGAATAAAGGCTATCGACCGAGACGGCGAGCAGAGCGCAATCGAGCGCTTCAAACCGGTCGCTCGCTTTGGAGAGAGCGACGAACTCGCTGGTGCACACGGGCGTGAAATCGGCGGGATGCGAGAACAGGATCAACCAGCGCCCCTGAAAATCGGAGAGGTTGACCACCCCCATCGTGGTCCGCGCCTGGAAATTAGGGGCCGGGTCACCGATCTGCAGGAACTGCGGGCTATGGCCAGCGTCGGCCGACATCTTATCCATTTACCGCTAATTCCGTCTCACGCATCTTGGCATTCTTCACTACACGATTACATTACAGATGTAAGCGACAAATTGGAATGCTATGCCGCAGAATATGTGAGGTGGTGCCGGTTTTCT
>NZ_CAVK010000143.1 GCF_000382885.1 Sphingobium indicum BiD32 | reverse complement strand
GGACAGCCCCATCGGGCTGTCCGGCCGATTGCTGTCATGGCCTTAAAAAAACTGGCCCGGTTCTTCGCTGGAGCGATGAACGGTCGGGTTCCGCCAAGCGCGCGTTCGACTGCTTGACTCTCCCCGGTGCGCAGGCAGGGATGGCGACCGAACAGAATGATGGTGACGACATGCCCTTGCCTGATGGACAACATGGACGTTGATTATCCGGGCAGCCCTGCCCGATACATTTTGTGTCGGGAATGGAGAACAGCCTGAAGGGCGATTGAGGCACAAGCTATGACGGACGTTCGTAAAAGACGCGCTCGCGATCCTGCAGCTACCCGTGAGGCGATATTGGACGCCGCGCAGGCGCTGCTGGCCAAGCATGGCCCCGAAGGCATCAGCCTGGCGGAAGTGGCGACGCTGGCCGGCGTCAATCGGGGCACTGCCTATCAGCATTTTGAAACGCGCGACAAACTGATCGCCGCTACCGCTGACGGCGTGTCCGACAGCATGTTCCGTGCCGTGTTCGGCGATCCTGAAACGATTGGCGAACGGCGGGTCGAACAGGTCGACATCGCCGACACGACCGATCGGCTGGCCATTTTCGCGATGGACAATCCTGAACTGTGCCGGATCTGGCTGCTCCAGTTGCTGGCCTCGCCCGATCCGATGGCCGATCCTTTCTGGCGCGAATATGAAGGGTCGTTGCAGCGTTTCGCCGACACCGATCTCGCGCAGCCGGGGATTGATGTCGAAGTGTTGTCGGTGATGATGCTGGCCGGTTCCTTCCTGTGGCCGGTATGGGCACGCTCTCACGCCCGCGACGATGGCGAGCGGCGCGATCTGGCGCGCCGCATGGCGCAGGAAGCGTTGCGCCTGTGCATGTACGGATCGCTGCGCGCTGAAGCTTTCCCCGAAGTTGCCGATCGTCTGCGTCAGGGCGTGGCGGCGGCCGATCCATCACCTTCCCTTTCCAAAAAGGACTAGCCCATGTTTTCAGCCATTGTGATCGACAAGACGGACGATAAGCAGAGCGTATCGCTCCAACAGATTGACGAAGCGCAGCTGCCCGAAGGCGATGTCACGATCGACGTCGACTATTCGACGCTTAATTACAAGGATGGCCTGGCCATCACCGGCAAGTCGCCGGTCGTGCGCAAATTCCCCATGGTACCCGGCATCGACCTGGTTGGTACCGTGCGCACATCCGACCATGCCGACTGGAAGCCGGGCGACAAGGTGGTCCTCAATGGCTGGGGCGTGGGCGAAGGCCATTGGGGCGGGCTGGCGCAGGTAGCCAGCCTCAAGGGCGACTGGCTGGTGCCGCTGCCCGCAGCTTTCACCGGGGCGCAGGCGATGGCGATCGGCACCGCCGGCTACACCGCCGCGCTATGTGTCGAAGCGCTGGTCAAGGCGGGCGTGACCCCCGATCAGGGCGAGATACTGGTCACCGGCGCGACCGGCGGGGTGGGTAGCGTCGCGGTCGCCCTGCTGAGCAAGGCCGGGTACAAGGTCATCGGCTCGACCGGCAAGGCGGCCGAGGCAGACTATCTGACGAAACTGGGCGCGGCGGGCGTCATCGACCGCGCGGACCTCTCTGAAAAGGGCAAGCCGCTTCAGAAGGAGCGTTGGGCGGGTGTCGTGGATTCGGTCGGCAGCTTCACGCTGGCGAATGCCTGCGCCCAGACCCGCTATGGCGGTGCGGTTGCGGCCTGCGGTCTGGCGCAGGGCGCGGACTTCCCCGTCACCGTCATGCCCTTCATCCTGCGCGGCGTGCGCCTGCTCGGCATCGACAGCGTGATGGCGCCAAAGCCGCCGCGTCTTGCAGCCTGGGAACGGCTGGCACGCGATCTCGATCCCGCTTTGCTCGGTGTCATCGCGCATGAAATCACTTTGTCGGAAGCGCCCGACGCTGCCGCCGATCTGATCGACGGCAAGGTGCGCGGGCGCATCATCGTCAATGTGAACCGCTGAACGACAGGGCCAGACCACATCATGACCGACCAGCCGCTTTCGATCGTCGCCGGTCCCCCACTCAGCGAAGAGCCGGGGCTGGGGACGCTGACATTGAGCGGCTGGTTGCGGGAGGTTACGTCCCGTTCTGGCCCGGCCGAAGCGCTGGTGATGCATGAAGGGGGCAGCGTTACCCGCTGGACCTACGACGATCTGTGGGCGCGCGCGAATGAAGTGGCGCGCGCGCTCATCGCCTGTGGCGTGGGGAAGGGCACCCGCGTCGGCGTGTTGATGACCAATCGCCCGGAATTTCTTTCGGCGGTATTCGGCACGGCGCTGGCGGGAGGCGTCGCCGCGACGTTCAGCACTTTCTCCACCCCCGCCGAACTGGACCATCTGCTCCAGTCATCGGCCTGCCACGTCCTGCTGATGGAGCGCAAAGTCCTCAAAAAGGATTTTGCCGCGATCCTCACCGATCTGGAACCGGCCATAGCAACGGCCAGCCCCGGCGCGCTGGCCGCACCCCATTTTCCCTTCCTGCGCTACATCGCCTGCGTCGGCGGTGGCGACGGCATGATCGAGCATTGGGCGAGTTTCCTATCGCGTGGTGATGCGGTTGATCAGGCGCTGGTCGATGCGACCGCCGCCACGGTCACCCCGGCCGACCCCGGCGTCCTCTTCTTCTCGTCCGGTTCCACCGCCAAGCCCAAGGGCATCCTGTCGATGCATCGCGGCGTCACGCTGCAACTGTGGCGCTGGAAACGCTTTCTTGCCGCGAAGGAGGACGCCCGCGCTTGGTCGGCCAATGGCTTTTTCTGGTCGGGCAATTTCGCCATGGCCATTGGCGGTGCCTTGTCATCGGGCGGCAGCCTGATCCTGCAGGCGACCTTCCAGCCCGAAGAAGCGCTGACCCTGATGGAGCGTGAGCGCGCGACCATGGCCTTCGCCTGGCCGCATCAATGGGCGCAACTGGAGGCTGCAACCAACTGGAACGCCGTCAATCTGTCGTCCCTCTATTATGTGAACCCCGCCAACCCGCTTGGCCGCCATCCGACCGTCAATACCGACTGGCAGGAACCGATGAGCGCCTATGGCAATACCGAAACCTTCACGATCAGCACCATCTTTGATTCCGGTACGCCTGTAGAACGGATCGCCGACACCCATGGTGCCCCGCTGCCCGGCAATATCTTCAAGATACTCGACCCGATGACCGGGCACGTCGTACCGCTGGGCGAACGCGGCGAAATCGCGGTCAAGGGACCGACGCTGATGCTGGGCTATATCGGCGTGCCATTGGACGAAAGCGTCGATGCCGACGGTTTCTTCCACACCGGCGATGGCGGCTGGTTCGATGCTGAAGGCCGCCTCCACTGGGAAGGGCGCCTCAACGACATCATCAAGACCGGCGGCGCCAACGTATCTCCGATAGAGATCGACACTGTCATCAAATCCTGCCCCGGCGTGAAGGTAACGCAGACCGTGGGCGTGCCGCACGAAACGCTGGGCGAACTGGTCGTCACCTGCATCGTGCCCCATGTCGGCGCGCCACTGGATGAGGAGGCGATCCGCCGCTTCGCCAAGGCGCAACTGGCCAGCTACAAGGTGCCGCGCCGCGTGCTGTTCTTCAGCGAGGATGACCTGTCGCTGACCGGCAGCGCCAAGATCAAGACTGCGGACCTCAAGGCGCTGGTCATCAAACAACTGGATGCCGAAGCCGCCTGATGGGTGATCAGGCGGATCAGGCACTGGCGATCGCCAATCTGAAGGCCCGCTACTGCGCGGCCGCCGATCTGGCGGCCAGCGACCCGGATCACGCGCGCCGCCTGCTCGCGGAGATTTTCGCGGACAATTTTATCGGCGATTATGGCATGGGCTTGCTCGACGGCGCGCAGGCGATCACCGACTTTCTCTGCACCGCGATCAGCGGGAACAGTCTGTGGGTGCTGCACATGCTCCATTCGCCCCGGATCGACATCGACGGTGATAACGCAAGTGGGGACTGGACCGTGCTGGTCACGCTCAAACGCCGCAATGGCGGTGCGGTCGATACCGTTATGGGCCGCTACAGCGACATGTTTCGCCGCACGCCACAGGGCTGGCGGATCGCACGGGTAGCCTTCACCCGCATAGAATAACAAAAGGGGACAGGATTATGCCCAATCGTTTCACTGGCAAGACCGTGCTTGTCACAGGCTCCGCGGGCGGACTGGGCCGCGCCCACGCGCTGGCCTTTGCAGGGGAGGGCGCACGGCTGATCCTGGCCGACATCAACGAAGCGGGGTTGGCGGAAAGCAAAGCGCTGATCGAGGCGCTTGGCAGCAGCGCGTCGGTCCACCATGTCGATATGGGGCAGGAAGCCGACATCGCGACCTTTGCCAGCGCCGTGCTGGCCACCCATGACCGGATTGACGTCCTCATCAACAATGCAGGCTTGCACGCGGGTGAAATTGCACGCGGCTTCTTCGGGCTGGGCTTGGCGAAGTGGCAGCATTTCTTCGCGGTCAACACCTTCGGTCCGATGCTGCTCGCCGAAGCGCTGCGCCCGGCGCTGGCCCGTGCAAAGGGCGTCATCATCAACAAATGCTCGATGGCCAGCTATAATCCCGCAACCGCCTATGGCATCACCAAGGCGTCGCTCAACATCTTCACCCACGCCATGGCGCAGCAATTCGGCGCGGACGAGATACGCTGCGTCGGCATCGCGCCGGGCCTGATGGAAACCGAAGCGGCATTGCAAGGGGTCGATCCCGCCAATTGGGAACGGCTGAAAGCCATGCAGTCGGTCAAGCGGCAGGGCACGGCGCAGGACATCTCCAATCTCGCCCTGTTCCTCGCCTCCGACGAAGGCAGTTTCGTCAATAATCAGGTCATCCTGTGCGACGGCGGCAACCAGATGCGCGGCTTTCGTTTCTGATGGCCGCACCAGACTTTGCCGAATGGATTGCGATCTGCGAACTGAAGGCGCGCTATTGCCGACTGCTCGACAGCAAGGGCTGGGACGGTTGGGCGGCCCTGTTCACGCCAGACTTTCTTCTGGACGCCACCGCATCGGGCGGACCGCGCATAGAAGGGCGTGAGGCCTTCGTCTCCAGCATCCGCCGGTCGCTGGAAGCCGCAGTCACGGTCCATCATGTCCATATGCCCGAAATCACGATGACGGGTGATGAAGCCACGGCAATCTGGCCGATGATGGATCATCTGGTCTGGCCCGACGGGCGCACGCTGACTGGCTATGGCCATTATCATGACCGCTATATTCGCGTGGGCGGCAATTGGCTGATCGCGGAATCACGCCTGACTCGCCTGCACATGGCGATGGTGCCGCCACTCGATACGCCCTGATTGACCGGCGGGCCATTGCCCCGGCGATCAATCGGCGCCTGATGCCCAAGCCTCTGGCGTGCCGCGCCCGTCCATGCTGGAGTGCCACGAGAGAAGCGTCACGGCGCGCGCAGCCAGAGGGCAGAGGAATGAGCCTGCACACCACTATCCACCTGCACAACGTCCCCGCTGGACGGGAAGCCGACTATGCCGCCTGGTTCGACGGCCCGCATCGTGACGACCTTGCCCGGCTGCGCGGCTTCCGTAGCGCCGACCGCTATGAATTGACGCCGCAGCAGATCATGCCCGACATTCCACAGCCCTGGCGCTATCTGAGCGTCTATGAACATGACACGGCGACCCCGGAAATAGACCTGCCCGCGCTGGCTCCCCTGCTGGCGCAGGCGCGCGACGCCGGGCTGATCGACGACAGCGACGAGAGCGAGCGTATCCACAGCTACGCCATGTATGGCGACTGGGCGTTCAGTCCCAATCATCGCCCCGACCAGCCCTTTTCCGGGGTCAGCATCATCCTGGCCAATTTCGTCGCCGGGCGGGAGGCGGAATATCATCACTGGTATGACACGGTCCATTCCCCCGAAGTCACCCGCGTGCCGGGCAAGGTCGGCATGAAGCGCGGTCGCCTGTCGCCGGTCCAGCTTGAACCCAAACGCTATTGCCCCGGCAGCGACCTGGTATTTTGTGCGCAGCAGACCGACGACCTGCTGTTCACCGTCAAGGATTTCAGCGCCCGCGCCCGCGGCGTCAGCCCCAGCGGTGTCGCCTTCGCCCCGCGCTCCGCCTCCGGCTCGGTCGCGCGCACCGTCCATTATTTCGCGAAGGTCAGCGGCACGACATTCTGGCCCGGCGGCATCGCCTATGATGGCGACCTGTCACTCTATCCCGCCGATTTCGCCCGCCCGGCGGGCTAGGCGCATACAGCTATCGCGCGCGCGATGACCAGCCCCCTTGCCGCGCGCGCGCCGGTGCGGGAAGGAATGAAGCGACAATCAGGACAAGCGGAGCAGGATATGGCCAAGACGATCGTGATCACTGGAGCCGGCGATGGCCTTGGCCGTGCGCTCGCCCGGCGTTTTGCGCGCGATGGGGAAACCGTGATCCTGCTTGGCCGCACATTGTCGAAGGTCGAAGCGGTTGCGGCGGAACTGGGCGCACCGCATCTGGCACTGCAATGCGATGTCGGCGACCCTGACTCGGTGCGGGCTGCCTTTGCAACCATTGCCGCGCAGCATGAGCATATCGACGTGCTGATCAACAACGCCGCCATCTACGAACCCTTCACCCTTGGCGACGTGCGCGACGACCAGATTGTCGCGTCGCTGATGACCAATGTTGCCGGGCCGATCTACTGCGCCCGCGAAGCGCTGCCGCTGCTGCGCGGCGGGGGGCATATCATCAATGTCAGCAGCGAATCCGTCGCCATCAAGATGCCGATGCTGTGGCTTTACGCCGGCGGCAAGCTGGGCGTCGAATATATGTCCGACCTGTGGGCGCGCGAACTGGAGGCGGACAAAGTCCGCGTCACCGTGGTGCAGGCCGGGCAGATGATGGATGAAACCAAGACCGGCACGAACTGGCCGATGGATGTCGCCGTCCGCTTCATGCAGGAAAATGCCAAAGTCGGCCTTAATCCCCGTGAACGGGCGATAAGCCATTATAATAGCGTCACCGACGCCTTTCGCGCGGTCATCGACATGCCCGCCGATTTGCATATGGGCACCGTCGCGCTCAGCGCCCGCCGCAGCTGATCCTCCCTTCCCGACATTCGACAGAAAGACCGCAGCCATGATCACTCTCCCCGACGCAAAGCTCTTTATCGACGGCGTGCTGCGCGATGCGCAGGGTGGCGCGACCTTCGACGTCATCAGTCCCTGGACCGGACAGCCGGTGGGCAAGGCCGCCAATGCCTCCGCCGCCGATGTCGACGAAGCGATCGCCTCGGCCCGGCGCGCTTTCGACACGACCGACTGGTCCACCAATGTCGCAAAGCGCGTCGAACTGGTGACGAAGCTGCGCGCGCTGTTTGAGGAGAATCGCGAACGCCTGTCAGACCTCGCCCGTAATGAGGCCGGCGCGGCGATGGGTGCGGTCGGGCGCGCCCATGTCGATATGGCGCTCGACGGCTGGGACGATTATCTGCGCCTCTTCCCGCAGCTGAAGTGGGAAAAGGATTATGGCGGCCGCACCGGCTATGGTTTTGAAACCCGGCGTCAGGCGGTCTATGAACCCGTCGGCGTCGTCGGCGCGATCACGCCCTGGAACGTGCCGCTCTACGTGAATGTGGGCAAGGTCGTCGCCGCGCTGCTGGCCGGCTGCACCGTGATCCTGAAACCCGCGCCCAACACGCCGGGCATGGGCGCAATCTTTGGCGAACTGGCGCTTGCGGCGGGCTTCCCCGCCGGCGTCCTCAACGTCATCTTCGGCAGCGATCCGGCGCTGGCCGGGGAAATGCTCGTCACCGACCCGCGCGTCGATCTCATCTCCTTCACTGGCTCCACCGGGGTCGGCAAGCGGATCATGGAACAGGGCGCGGCAACGCTCAAGCGCGTGTTCCTGGAACTGGGCGGCAAATCGGCCAAGATCGTGCTGGAGGACAGCGCCAATTTCGCCATGGACGTCGCCCAGTCGATGCTGGTGTTCCACGCCGGGCAGGGCTGCGCCGTCCATTCGCGCCTGCTGGTCCCGCGCAGCCGCTATGAGGAAGCCAAGGCGGTCCTCAAACATGCCTATGCCAGCTTCGGCGACAATTGGGGCGACTATGACAATCCCGCGCATATCATGGGTCCGGTCGTGTCGCAGCGGCAGATGGAGCGGGTGCTGTCCTATGTCGATATCGGCCAGGCCGAAGGCGCGACTCTGTTGGCAGGGGGCAAGGCGCGGCCGGATAAAGGCAGCGGTTATTTCATCGAACCAACCTGCTTTGCCGACGTTACCAACGACATGCGCATCGCCCAGGAAGAGATTTTCGGACCCGTGCTGGTCGTCATCCCGTTCGAGGATGATGATGATGCTGTCCGTATCGCCAATGAAAGCGCCTATGGCCTGTGCGGCGGCGTCTTTTCCGCCGACCTCGATCGCGCGATAGCAGTGGCGAAGCGCATACGCACCGGGTCGGTCAGCGTGAATGGCGGCATGTGCATCGCGGGAGACTTGCCTTTTGGCGGTTACAAGGCCAGTGGCATCGGTCGCGAATGGGGTCTGGAGGGAATCGAGGAATTTCTCGAAACCAAACTGATTGCATGGCGCGCCTGACGGACAAGTAAAGGACGGGATTTTGAGCGCAAAGGCGGACGCGACGATGGAGCAGGGCACGGCCAGGCCGTCCCGCGCGTCAACCGCTACCAAGGCGCTCAGCCATAATCTCAATGGCCAGCGGCTGGGACGCAAGGGGCGCGACACGCGCGACCGGATCCTGGCCGCGACCAACGAATTGCTGGCCGGTCCCCCCGATGTCGAGATTTCGCTGAGCGCAGTCGCGCGCCAGGCATCGCTCGGCATGACCTCGCTCTATAATTATTTCATCGACCTCACAGAATTGCTGCTTGCCGTGCTGGAACCGGTGATGGCGACGGCGGAGGATGAATATGTCGGTCTGCTCCGCGCGCGTTGGGACGACGCGGATCTGGGTGAACGCACATTGGCGTTCGTCACGGCCTATCATGGCTTCTGGGTCAAACATTCGCGCCTGCTCCACTTGCGTAACCGCATGGCCGACGCGCAAAATGAACGGATGATGATGCATCGTGTCCGCGCGGCCCAGCCGGTCATGCGGCTGATGGTCGATCAGATGGATGGTGAGCTCGCCCAGCCGCAATCGCCGGTATTCAGCATGGCGACCGTGCTGATGACCGGGCTGGAACGTATCGTCACGGTGACGACCGACGTTGTCCTGCAAAATACATTGCACGCGCCCAATCCGCTCGGCCGCACCCATTTGCTGCGCGCGGAGGCACGGCTGCTGGAACTGGGTATTCGCGATTATCGGATGCTGGCGGCCTCCGCCGACTGAAGGCTCAGTCCTTCTTGCCGCCCACGCCCTTCAGATAACGCTCCATCCCTTCCAGATAGGCCGGGTTCAGCATCAGCGCGCTATTGGCCATCCGCTCGACATGACGGCCCATGGACGGCCCGACCTCGGCGGCCAGTTCGATCGCGATCTTGGCCGCGCCCATCTGTTCGGCATTCTGCTTCGTCAGGTGACGGCAGAAATTCAGCGCCGCCTCGTCAAACCCTTCATCGGGCAGCACGTCATGCACCAGCCCCATGATCAGCGCGCGGTCGGCATCGGCCTTTTGGTTGCCCATGATCAGCCAGCGCGCCCAGTGCGGCCCACATATGCGGGTCAGGCGACTTACCCCATTGGATGCGGGCAGCACGCCGAACAGGCCTTCGGGGAAGGAGAAAGCCGCGCTCTTGGCCGCCAGTCGGAAATCGCATGACAATGCCATTTCCAGTCCGCCCCCGACACAGGTCGCATGAATGGCGCTGACAATCGGCTTTTCGATATGCTCCATCTCGTCATAGATGCGCTGCATCCCGTTGAGGTTGAGCCGGTGGTTCTCGCGGATGCCGGACGGCGTGCGCGGATAGGCAGGCGCATCCCCGCTTTTAAGGTCCGCCCCCGAACAGAAATAGCGCCCGGTCGCCCGGATCAGCATGACCCGCAATTCCGGCGTATCGCGAAAGCGCAGCAATGCCTGCTCGAACAGCGCCATCGTCTGCGCCGACAATGCGTTCAGCTTGTCGGGCCGGTTCAGCGTGGCGATCAGGATGCCGTCCTGGTCCTGCGTCAACAGATGCGGGGCGTCGCTCATCTCATCATCCTCAGGCGCGGGTGCGTGGCAGGCCCAGCGCGCGCTCGGCGATCATGGAACGATGGACCTCGCTTGTCCCGCCATAAATGGTCGCGCCCTGCGCATGGCGATAGAACATGTTGATCTCCGCCGCCGCGCCCTTGCGCTTGGACAGGGATAGTGGCGCCGTCAGGTCCAGCAGGTCGCGGGCGTCGCTCTGGAATTTTTCGGAGCTGAACATCTTGGCCATCGGCCCATAGGCCAGGTTCGGTTTCTTCTCCATGCTCGCCCAATTGGCGCGGAAGGCGATCAGTTCCGACACCCACAGATTGGCGGCGGTGCGCGCCAGCCGCGCCTGCGCACCCGCATCCTCGATCAGCGGCTTGCCCTTGTGGCTTCTCTCCCGGCACAGCGTTTCGGCGGCGTGGAGCATGGCGCGCTGATATTTGGCAAAGCCGCCGCCATGTTCCAGCTCCAGCGATGCGCTCATCGTCCGCACACCGCCATCAATCTCGCCCAGCCGCCAACTGTCGGGGATGCGGACCCCGTCATAGAAGGTGATGTTGGTGCGCTCGTCCTGAAAGGTATAAACCGGCTGGATCGTCACGCCATCGGCCTTCAACGGCACGATGAACATGGTCAGCCCCTTATGCTTGGCGACTTCCATGTTGGTGCGGCACAGCATCAGCACATAGGTGGACAGGTTCGCCCCGCTGGTGAACATCTTGGTGCCATCGATCCGCCAGCTGCCGTCCGACTCCTGCGTGGCGCGGCACTGCGCGGCAAATACGTCGGAACCGGAACCCGGCTCGGAATAGCCCAGCGAACAGATTACCTCGCCGCGCATGATCTGCGGCAATATGGCTTCCTTCAATTCGTCCGTGCCGAACCGATGGATGATCAGCGCCACCATCTGCGTCACGCCTGCTGCTGGGTTGTTATATCCCTGCACCTCGAACGCATCCATCGCGGCGGTCTTTTCATAGGCGGACAGGCCACGCCCGCCGACATCCTTGGGCAGGCCCAGATAGAGGAGATTTTGTTCTGCCAGCTTGCGGTTCAGCTCCGGATTATAGCCCTCCCAGCTATAGTGGAACGTCTCGCGCATTTCCGGTGTCACGTTCGCGGCAAAAAAGGCCTCAATCTCCTGCGTGATCGCCCGCGCGTCCTCACCCAGATCGAAGTCGACCGGCATCGCGCCTGCGTCCGGCAAGGCGGCGGCTTCCCCGCCATAAAGGCGTCGACCGGCCTCTGCGATCATCGCCTGCGGATCGCCCAGCACCAGCGGCCATGCCTTGGCCCGCAGGTTGAACAGAAAAATATCATATTCGGTGGTCAGGCCATAGCCGCCGAACGTGTGCAGCGCCTGAGCCACCGCCCGGCCTGCCGCATCGCTGTTCCACCATGCCGCCATGGAGATGGTCGCCCCGGCTTCCGACACGCCATCGGCCAGGTCGCGGATCGCCTTCCACACCAGAAACTTGCCGCCATCCATGTCGCACAAAAGGTCGGCGAGCGGATGGGAAATCGCCTGGAACTGGCCGATATACTGGTCGAACTGCTTGCGCTCGCAGGCATAGGCCGCCGCGAGTTTCAACGCCTCCCGCCCGACCCCGGCGAGGCCCGCTGCGATCAGCAGCTTCCATTCCTCGACACCGGCGGCAAAAGTCGCGAGCGCATCCGCGCCCGACGCCAGCGTCACGCGCGGATGCGCCAGCAGGTCGATTTCCGCCATCGGGGTGGAGGCCAGATTTTCCTCCGCGATCCGCGCCGTGTCGGGCACGCTGATCAGGACGATCTCATCGCCCATCCGCGCGATGATTGCCTGCGCCACCTGTCCGCCGCCGATCCATTGGGCAGGCTCGACCGCCGCATCGTGGAACGCCAGGCTGGCAACCACCTCGCCGCTGACGACCTGCGCCAGCAGCGTTGCTCCGGCATCGCCGCCCAGCTGCGCCAGCAGGCGCGCGGTCACCAATGTTTCGGCCAGCGGTCCCGACGCCAGCGTCCGGCCCGCTTCCTCCATCAGGATAGCAGCATCGAACAGGCCCAGGCCGAGGCCGCCTGCGTCCTCCGGCACGCGAATCGACAGCGCCCCCAATTCCGCCAGCCCCGACCATAGCGCTGGGTCAAACCCCGACGGCGCGGCCTCACGCACGCGGGCCATGCTGCTATGTTCGTCCAGAAAGCGCGCGAACATGTCGCGCATCATTTCCTGGTCGTCGGTCAGGTCGAAATTCATGGGGCTATGCTCCGGGGGGATTATTGCGCGGGCGCGGAACGGCGCATCATGACGCTCAGGTCCACCTGTCCGGTAGCGACCCCACCCATGAAACCGCCATCGACCGGGAACACCACGCCGTTGACGATGCTGGCCAGATCACTGTTGATCAGCACCAGTCCGGCGGCCTGTTCCTCTGGCGTCGAATAGCGGCCCATCGGTTCGGCGGCCGCGGCGATGACATCCTTGCCCGACGTCGCCTCGAACGCGGCCATCATCGGCGTTTGCGTGGGGGAGGGCAGGGTGCAGTTGATGCGGATGCCCTGCTTGATCAGGTGCGCGCCCATATATTGGGTCCACACGATCACATTCTCCTTGGAGAAGCTGTAGCCTTCCTTGACCGTGTCGGGATTGGCATCGCACCAGGCGATGGCCTCGTCAAAGCCCTTGGTCGTGACGAATTCCATATTGGTCGGAATCCGGCGGCTCCAGCCAAGCCCTCCCGTCGATGCAATGCTGGCGATCGCCCCGCCTGGTCCCATCAGCGGCAGCACCTGCTGCGTCAGATGGCGCAAGCCGATGAAATTGACCTTCATCACGTCCATCGCCGGGAAGGATTGCGGCAGGCCCGCGCAGTTGAACAGGGCGTCCACCTTGCCGCCGATACCCGCCACTGCCGCATCGATGGATGCCGGATCGCGCAGGTCGACATTGTGGAACGAGGCCAGTGGCAGGGCGCTGTCCTTATAATCCAGCCCATGCACTTCCGCGCCCAGTTCCAGCAACAGCTTTGCCGTCGCCTCCCCCATGCCGGAAAAACATCCGCTCACGATGACGCGCTTGCCCTTATAGCCCAATAGGTCGCTCATTCTTGGCTCTCCAATTCTGATGTCAGGCTTTGGCCGCGGGGGGCCAGCTGATGCTGCCGTCATCTTCCTCGACGAAGATGATCCGTTCGGGGCAGGCGCGCGCGCCATTTCGCGCGGCGCGCTCCTCGCCCTTCGGCACGTCGAACCCCTCGGTATCGATGTAGCCATCGTCATCGAGCGGATAGAGGGTTTCCGACACGGCGGCGCAGCGGGCATTGCCCACGCAACCGGCCTTTTCGATACGAATTTTCATGAGGCGTCTCCGCAATGGTTGCTGTCCTTAGAAAGGAGAAAGATGTGTCGATCAACATGGCCATCCGCTCAATCGCTGCCACGATACGGCAGCGGGGCAGGGCTGTGCGTCTATCGTCGGTGCGGTATCGTCGGGCGACGCGCGGCTGACATTGCCTTTGGCGGCGCTGCGCGCGACACCGGTTTTAACAAGATCCAGGATTGCCGGAGATTCACATGGTCCACGCCGCCTTAAGCCCCGCTGCACCCAAGCCCGCCCATGTACCGGACGCGCTGGTCTATGATTTCGATGTCCATGCCGATCCGGGCCTGCTGGCCGATCCCCACGCCCGCATCCTCGACCTGCTGCACAGCGCGCCGCCGGTATTCTGGACCCCGCGCAATGGCGGCGGCTGGGTCGCGCTGACCCACGCGGCCAATCATGAAGCATCCCGCGACACCGAAACCTATTCCAGCGAGTTCGTACCTCAGGACAAGATGAAGGCGCTTCTCGCCTCGCTGCCGCCGGGCGCGCCGCACATCCCCCAGCCGATCCCGATCACGCTCGATCCGCCGGAACACACCAAATATCGTCAGCCGCTGCAAAAGGTGTTTTCTCCCAAGACGATTGCGGCATTGCGCGACAGTATCCGTGAACTGGCGGGTGCCCTGATCGAGGAGATGAAGCCTGCGGGGCGGTGCGAGTTCATGTCTGCGGTCGCTGAACCGCTGCCGGTGCAGGTGTTCCTCAAAATGCTGGGCCTGCCGCTCGATCGCCTGCCCGAATATCGCGCCATCGTGAAGGAGCATATGGAGGCGATCGACAGCGACCGCGAAGGCTCCATGCGTCGCCTGCAAAAAATCGCCGCCGCCATGCGCGACACCGTGCTGGATCGCCGCGACAATCCGCGCGACGATATATTGTCGATGCTGTGGAAGCTGGAAATTGATGGCCAGCCCACAACGCTCGCCGACATGGAAAATTATGGCGTACTGCTGTTCATCGCGGGGCTGGACACGGTGATGAACGGTATGGGGCTGGCCATGCGCGGTCTTGCCACCGATCTGCCCCTGCAACGCAAATTGCGCGCGGAACCCAAACTGATCGCAGAAGCTGCGGAAGAAATGCTGCGCCGCTACACCTTCACCGTGCCGATGCGCATCATCAAGAAGGAAGCGGAGCTTGCGGGCGCGCGCATGATGCCGGGCGAAACGCTCAAACTCTTCCTGCCCGCCGCCGATCTCGACGCCAAGGAGTTTCCGCAGCCCGACATTTATGATCTCGACCGCGAAAATAACGTCCATATCGCCTTTGGCGTCGGGCCGCATCGCTGCCTCGGCTCCCATCTCGCGCGCGTCGAATTGCAGGTTCTCTATGAGGAAATGCTGGCGCGGATGCCCGAATTCCGGCTCGATCCCAATCATCCGACGGTTTTCCATGGCGGCCATGTCATCGGCATTGAAAGTCTGCATCTGGTCTGGGACGTCTGACCCATGGCCTGGCAACGCTCGCGTCCACGCCTCGACCGGGAAAACCGCGCCTTCTGGACCGGGGGCGCGGACGGGAAACTGCACATCACGCGCTGCGGCGATTGCGGCCAATATACCCACCCCCCGCGTGAGCTTTGCCGCCATTGCCAGTCTGAAAATGTTGCCCCCCATGCGGTCGCAGGGACCGGCACGATCGACACCTACACCGTCAATCATCAGGCCTGGGCCAAGGATATGGACGTCCCCTTCGTCATTGCGCGGGTGAAGCTGGACGATGCGCCCGGCGTCTATCTCACCACCAATATCGTCGGCAGCCCGGTCGATGCGGTGGATATGGATGATCGGGTCCGTGTCCTGTTCGAGGAGCAGGACGGCATCTGGTTCCCCCTGTTTGAGAAGGTGGGCTGAGCATGTCACAGCCTGAAGCCTATATTACGGGCATCGGCATGTCCGACGTCGGCGTTCGCCTGACCCGTTCGCCGCTGTTGCTGACGGTCGATGCCGTGCGTGAAGCCATTGCCGACGCGGGCCTGACCCTCGACCAGATTGACGGCGTCGCAACCTATCCCGGCAAGATGCCGAGCTTCCTGGGCTTTTCGCCGGTCAGTTCGGACGATCTGATCGAAGTGCTGGGCCTCAAGACTCGCTGGCATATCGGCGCGGCGGAATCGACCGCGCAATTGGGCGCGATCGTGGAGGCGGCCCATGCGGTCAAGGCGGGGCTTGCCCGCCACGTCCTCTGCTTCCGCACCGTCTATGAAGCCGCCGCCCTTGCCCGTCCCGAAGAATTCCCGCCTATGGAACGGCGCAAGGATGTGTCGGGCAATTCCCAATGGGTCTCCCCCTTTGGCGCTTTCTCTGCGGCCAACTGGACCGCGCAATTCGCGATGCGCCACATGAAGCGCTACGGCCTGACTCGCGAGCAACTGGCGCAGGTCGCGCTCAACGATCATGCCAATGCCGCGATCAACCCGCGCGCGCTGGTGAAGAAACCGCTGAGCATGGACGAATATATGTCCGCACGGATGATCAGCACGCCCTTCTGCCTTTATGATTGCGACCGCTTCACCGATGCCTCCACCGTCGTGATCGTTTCGGCGGGTGATGCGCTGGGGGACGTTACGGCCACGCCGATCCGCATCGCCGCCAGCGCCGGATCGGTCGAACGCTATAGCTGGGACCAGGCCGAATGGGCGGGTGCCTATCCCACCGGCCGCGACCTGTGGCGCAACACCGACTATAGCGTGAAGGACGTCGATACCGTTCAGCTCTATGACGGCTTTGCCTTTCAGCCGATCACCTGGCTCGAAGGGCTGGGCTTTTGCGACGTGGGCGAAGGTGGCCATTTCCTGGAAGGCGGCACCCGCATCGCCCGCGACGGCGCACTGCCGATGAACACCGGCGGCGGCCAGTTGGGCTGGGGTCGGCTCCATGGCTTTGGCTTTGCCTATGAGGCGGTCGTCCAGCTACGCGGACAGGGTGGCGCACGCCAGATTGGCGGCGATCCCCGTGTCGCCATTGCGACATCGGGCGGCGGTCCGATGGCGGCGGCGCTGTTGCTGGCCAAGGACTGACGACAAATGGACAGCGCCACGCTCGACACGCTGCCCGGATTCCGGCGGCGCGTCCGCGTCACGCCCGCGCCGGGTCAGGTGATCGCGGCACTAGAGGATGATTATCACTGCATGGCGGTCATCCTGCGCCATGACGACGGGATCGTCACCAGCGTCGAATCGGTGATGGAGCGCGTGCCCTGGACCACCTGTCCCGGTGCGCCTGCGGTGCTGGCGGCGACCTTCACCGGCGTCGCGCTGGCCGATATACCCGCGCGCGGCGAAAAGAAGGCGAACTGCACCCATCTGCACGACCTGACCGTGCTGGCCGCCGCCCATGCCGGTGAAACCAACACTATCATCTACGACATCGTCACCTGCGATCCTATTGACGGCCTGGCGACCGCCGAAATCCGCCGTGATGGTATGCCGCTGTTACAGGTCGCCCACCGCAATCATGTGATGGAAGCCCCCATTGCCATTGCGGGCCTGTCGATCATGAAATTGCGCGACTGGATCGAGGGGCTGGACGGCCCGCATCGCGAAGCCGCCAAATTGCTGCAATGGGGCGCGATTCTCGCCAATGGCCGCCTGATTCCGATGGAGCGGCAATCCACCGCTAGCCGGGTGCCGCCCAATTGCTTCACCTTTCAGCCCGACAATGCGGCAAAGGCGATCCGCATTGGCAAGGTGATCGACTTCACCGCCGCGCCATTGACCCCGCTCGATCATTTTGACGGCACCAATTTCGCGTCCCGCTAGCTGTCGAAGCGCGCCGGACGGGACAGGCGAAACGGCAGGGCGGGCGAGGATATCCGCGATTCCGTCCCATCGTCATGAATCAGCGAGACGCGGCCAACGCCGGGCGAGGAAACGACCGCCACCACGCTGTCGACCCACTGGTGCAGCATCGCGCGGGCATGGGCCAGTTCGTCGCCCTGCGTTGATGCCGCGCCCTCGGCCTCCAGCTCGCCTTCCAGCTGCAACACGCGCTCGGTCGCCTGCTTGATAATGTCACTCTTGTCGGTCATGCGCGCCTCTTTCCATCCTCCCAGAATGGCCAGCATTTCCGCCATTGCAAGGCGGTGGCCACATATCGCCCCGGCGAGTTGACCAATGGCCCCTGAGCGCCAATTCAAGGGGCATCCCATTGGCCATCTTGAGGACATCATGGCAGAGCTGAGCAACGCCCCGGCGCCTACCCCGGACCAGCTGGTAGATATCTACCGGCGCATGATCCGTATCGAGCGCAACGACGACGCCATCCGCAAGACCATTCGCCTTGGGCGGCTGGTCATGCCCTATTATTCGGCGCGGGGCCAGGAAGTGATCCCCGCCACCTTGTCATCGCTGATGACCGACGATGACAAGATCTGCACCATCTATCGCGGCATCCACGATATGGTGGCCAAGGACATGCCGCTGCGGCCGCTCTGGGCGGAAATCGCGGGCCGCGTCGATGGCACCTGCAAGGGCAAGGGCGGGCCGATGCACCTGACCCATCCCGAAAGCGGCGTCATGGTTACGACCGGCATTGTCGGTTCGTCCATGCCGATCGCCAATGGCCTTGCCTGGGCAGCCAAGCTGGACGGGTCGCGGCGCGTCACCATTGCCTATTTCGGCGATGGCGCGTCCAATATCGGCGCCTTCCATGAATCGCTCAATCTGGCGTCGGTGTGGAAGCTGCCGGTGATTTTCGTGTGCCAGAATAACGGCTTTGCCGAACATACGCGCTACGAAAATGGCACCTCGGTCGACTTCATCGCCAAGCGCGCAATTGGCTACGGGATGCCGGGCCATACCGTCGATGGCAATGACCCGCTGGCGATGTTCGCCGCCGCGCATGAAGCGATCAGCCGCGCGCGCGATGGCGAAGGGCCGACCCTGCTGGAATGCAAGACCTTCCGCTTCCACGGCCATGTGTTGGGCGACGACGACAAATATATGACCAAGGAAGAGAAAGCGGCGGCGATCGCGAAAGACCCGCTGCCCGCCTTCAAGGCATGGTTGGTCGAACAGGGCCACGCGACCGATGAGTCGCTGGCCGCGATGCAGGCGACGATCGAGGCCGAGATTGAGGACGCACAGGAATTCGGTCTCGCCAGCCCCTTGCCATCGGTGGACGAACTCCGCCGCGATGTTTTTGCGCAGGAGATCCCGGCATGAGCGCGAAGAAGATGAACAGCCTCCAGGCCGTCAATGCGGCACTGCATCAGGCGATGGCCGATGATGACAAGGTGATCGTGCTGGGCGAAGATATCGCCGATCGCGAAGGCGGTGGCGTCACCGGCGCGACCGCTGGTCTGTCGACCAAATTTGGCGACGACCGGGTCAAGTCTACCCCGATTTCGGAACAGGCGATCATCGGTGCCGCCATCGGCGCGGCGCTGGCCGGCTATAAGCCGGTCGCCGAAATCATGTTGATGAACTTCACCGCTGTCGCGATGGACATGATCTTCAACCATGCGGCCAAGCTGCGCTTCATGTCGGGCGGGCAAAGCACCGTGCCGATCACGATCCGCACCCTGACGGGCGCAGGATGGCAGACAGCGGGCCAACATGCCGATCATCTGGAAGGCTGGTTTGCCCATACGGCCGGGATCAAGGTCGTCGCACCGTCCAACCCGGTCGATTATAAAGGGCTGCTACTTTCCTGTATTCAAGACCCGGACCCCTGCATCTTCATCGAATCCGCAGGCTCCCTGTTCATCCCGGCCGAAGTGCCTGACGATCTGGCGCCTATTCCCCTGGGCAAGGCGCGGGTGGTGCAGGAAGGGACCGACGTTACCATCATCTCCTGGTCCTCGCAGGTGATCCGCTGCCAGCAGGCACTGGCTCCCTTGGCGGAAGCGGGCATTTCGGTCGAGCTGATCGACCTGCGCACAGTATCGCCCTGGGACAAGGAAGCGGTGCTGGCGTCGGTTGCCAAGACTGGCCGCGCGGTCATCGCCCATGAAGCGGTGCGCCATTTCGGCCCCGGCGGCGAAATCGCCTCTACCATCGCCGAAGAGTTGTTTGGCCAGTTGAAGGCACCTGTCCGCCGCCTCGGCGCGCCTTATTCGCCGGTGCCTTTCGCCAAGGTGCTGGAGGACGCCTACATCGTCTCGCCAGAGCGCGTGGTCGAAACGGTCAAGGCACTGATGGCCTGACCTATGATGGCTGTCCCGCCGCATCGGGCGGGACAGCCACAATCAGCCAATCGTCTGGCGGAACAGCGCCAAAGTCCGCGCCCAGGCAAGGTCCGCTGCCGCCTTGTCGAAACGCGGCGTAGTATCATTGTTGAAGCCATGCTCCGCGCCGTCGTAAATATAGGCCTGGTAGCGCGTCCCTGCCTGCTTCAGCGCCGCCTCATAATCGGGCCAGGCCGCATTGGTCCGCGCATCATTGCCGCCATAATGGATCAGCAACTGCGCCTTGATCTTCGGTACGTCGGCCAGCGTCGGCGGGCTGCCATAGAAAGGCACTGCGGCGCGCAGATCGGGCAGGCGCGTTGCCAGCAGGTTGGCGATCCAGCCGCCAAAGCAGAAACCGACCGTACCGATCTTGCCATTGCTGCCCGCCATCGTCCGGGCATAAGTCGCCGCCGCGACAAAATCCTCGCCAATCTTGGCCCGGTCCAGCGTTGCAAAGGCAGTGCGCGCTTTGTCCTCATCCCCCGGATAGCCGCCGATCGTCGTCAGCGCGTCGGGCGCCACCGCCATATAGCCATCGACCGCCAGCCGCCGGGCAATATCCTCGATATGCGGATTCAGCCCGCGATTTTCGTGCGCGACGATGATGACCGGCAGCGTCGCGCCCTTCTTCGCCGCCGGTCGCGCGATATAGGCGCGCACGGTGCCGTTGCCCGCCGGCGAGTCAATATCGACATGGCTGATGATGATCCGCTTGTCGTCGGGCTTGATCACTTGGCCGCGCGCGAAATCGGGGCTGAGCGCCGCCAGCGTCGCGGTGGCCGCCGTCGTGCTGCCGACATAGAGCGCGCATTGGCTCAGGAACCCACGCCGGTCGATCGCGCCATGGACATAGGCATCGAACAGGTCCAGCACCGCGCGCGGATAGGCGGCGGCTCCCTTCATATCAGCATCCTGCGTCATATTGCTGTCCTTCCCTCACGCCCACCGCCGCAGGTTTATTGCCGCCTTTCATGGACAAGCCAAGAAAAACTCATAGCCCGCACCCGCAAAGCCTCGCTATGGGAAGCCAACCCCATAGATACAGGATTACCGCCCGGACATGACTGCCCCGCTGTCGCCCCGCACCATCGGTCCCTTCACGGTCAAGGCTATCGGCCTTGGCTGTATGAATTTGAGCCACGCCTATCTGCCCCGGCCCGCGCCCGAACAGGCCGAACGGCTGTTGCTTCACGCATTGGATGCCGGGGTCGATTTCTTCGATACCGCCGCGCTTTACGGCTTTGGCGCCAATGAAGAATTGCTGGGCCGCACCATCATGCACCGACGGGACGCATTCACCCTCGCCAGCAAATGCGTGCTGGGCGGCAAGGACGGCAAGCGCGGCATTGACGGATCACCCCAGGCGATCGCCGCGACGCTGGAGGATTCGCTCCAGCGGCTGAAGGTCGATCATATCGACCTTTACTATCTCCACCGGCTCGACCCCAATGTGCCGATCGAGGAGTCGGTCGGCGCGCTGTCCCGCGCGGTGGAGGCGGGCAAGATCGGCGCGATCGGCCTGTCGGAAATGTCCGCCGCCACGCTGCGCCGCGCTCATGCGGTTCACCCGATCGCGGCGATGCAGACCGAATATTCGCCCTGGAGCCGCAATGCCGAAGTCGCGGTGCTGGACGCTTGCGGCGAACTGGGCGTGGGCTTCGTCGCCTTCTCCCCCGTTGCACGCGGCGTCTTGGCGGGCGGGGTGGGACCGGAAGGTGTGGAGGCAGGAGACGTCCGCGCGTCCATGCCGCGTTTCCATGCCCCCCATCTGGCGCATAATCTTCAACTCGCCGCTGCCTTTGGCCACATCGCGGCGGAAGCGGGCTGCACCATGGCACAGCTGTCGCTCGGCTGGCTATTGTCGCGCCGCCCTTATGTCGTCGCCATCCCCGGCACTACCAGCATCGCCCATCTGGATGAGGATATGGCGACGCTGGCGATCGACCTGTCCGCCAGCACGCTGGCGGCGGTCGATGCGCTGTTCAGCTTCGGTGCGGTATCCGGCCCGCGCTATCCCCGCGCCGCGCAGGCGCAGATCGATACCGAGACATGGGATGGGGAACCGCTCGAATAGCCTATTCCACCACGACCCGCACCCGCCCCAAATTCTGGATGCGGGCAAAGGGCGTGATGGCGTCACCCTGCCGTTGCGATACCACTCGCAGCGCCGGGAAATAGGTGCCGGGTCGGGTGAAGCTGTGGCTGGCCCGGACCGTCACAGTCGCGCCCGCGCGGCGGGGGAGGGCGGCCTTGACCGGGAATGTCCCGTCGCCCTCAAAATCCCATTCCGCCGCCACGATCTGCCCCGCGCCCGGCGGCACGGCGATGCTGGCGGCAAAGGCGACCGGTGCGCCGGACTTCACCAGCGCCTTCACGCCGCCATTGGCGCTGACCTGCGCGATCGGCTGGAGGCCATTGCGCGCAGCCGCATCGGTCGGGACGATCACTTGCCCGTCGGCAATGCGATAAGCGGTGCTGGCAGGCGGGGCGACGCCCCGTTCGACCCAGGCCGAAAGGTCGCGCAGCGCCTGTTGCAGCACGCACCAGATAGCTGACCGTCCGGGTCGGGTCCTCCTGTCGGCTGCTGTCGCCATGCAGCGCATGGTCGGTAAACCATAGCCGCAGATTGTCGTCCGTCGCCGCGCCCAAATGCGCCGCAATCCGCTGGCGATACCAGTCCGCCTGCCACGGCATCGCCTCTCGATCCCACAGATTTTCCACGACGATCATCTTGCCCGCAAATTTGCCGGTCAGTTGCGATCCCGATGTCGCCTGCACGAACAAGGGGCCAAGGATCATGGGTCGTTGCGGATAGATGGAGGTACCATCGCTCTTGCGAAACTGGTCCCAGACCGGAAAGTCGCGTCCGGGTACCTGATGGCGATGATAGGTCTGCGCGGCCAGGAAATTGCTGTTGTCCACCTGCACGGTGTCGCCCGCCTTCACGCTGGCGGCGATCGCAGGATCAGCCACGCCCAGAATGACGACATCCCCGACGATCCGGCTGAGCGCCAGCCGCCGTCCGTCCGCCAATATCAGATCGCCACCCAGAAAATCGACAGCCGGTGGCGCGCTCGACAGGCGATAGGCGACGATGAGCTGCGCCCCTTCGCCCTGCAACGCGGCAAAGGCATTATCAACCCCGCCATCCTTGCGCCCGTCCACCACGCTGGTGTTGAGCTTCAGCCGCGCCGCCTCCGCCGCCGTGATCGCCGCTATCACCTGCGCCTTGTGCTGCACCCGTGCGCCGTCGAAATCGCCGGGATTGTCGAAACCTAGATAGCCCGGCTTGGTCCAGAAATCGGTGAAGTAGCTGGGATCGGCCATCACCATGCCCTGATAGAGGGCGGCAAAGCCATGCACCCCCATGGTGCGATAGCCAAACCAGGACGGCGTGGGGAAGCCCATCTTCGTCACCTCGCGCAGCGCATCGGCTTCGCGCGTGGTGAGGCCGGCATAGGGATCGCCGCTGCCGCCCGGCTCGACCGCGTCGATGATCTGTGGCCAGCGATCCTTCAAGATGCGCATCGCATGCATCCGCACGGTGAACATATTGGGGATCGCCATCGTCGATCCCATGACATAGGGGACCACCCCGTCCCACACGCCGGCGCTGTTTTCGATCGACCCGATCGTGCGAAACGCGCCGCCGCTGCCGCCATAGGCATAGCCATAGGGTCGCTTGCCGCCATACATTTGCTGCGCCACCACGCGCGAATAGGCTGCGGCTGCCGCATTGGCGCGCCACGCGGCGATGGTCGGGTCTACGCCTGTGCCCGGCATACCCACCTGACCGCGCCCGCCGCCATTGGTCTCGACGAAATAGCCGCCCGATGCGAGCGCAAAACCGACCTTGTCCTCCTCGCCGACGCTGGGCAATTGGCCGTTATTCTCGCTGTCGGGAACTGGCGTGATATGCTGGAAGAAGCGTCCCTGATAGTGCGCCTTGTCGGGGAAATAGAAGGAAAAGCGCGTCTCCGTGCCGGTAAAGCCGCCATGGACATAGCGGTGCCGCACTGGCGCGTCGCGCCATTCATCCTTGTCGATAAAGGGCTGGGCAAACATCGCGTCAGCTGCGGGCGCTGGCTGGGCCGACTGGTCCGCACCCGCCGGCACAGCCATCAACAGTGATAGCGTCGCGAATCCCGCGACCATCAATCCAGCCTTCATGCTCTTGTCCTCTCGTCGTGCCGGTCAGGCGGTCATCGCCTGCCGTCCTCTTGCTTCTTCCCAATGATCGCCGTCACCGCCCAGCACCGCGTTCAGTGTCGCGCGTTTCAGGAACAGGTGGCAGGGATGCTCCATCGTCAGGCCAATGCCGCCATGCAGCTGGATCGCCTCCTCGGCGATCAGCCGATAGACACCCGCCGCATGGGCCTTCATCGCCCCCATCGTCACCGCGTCCGCCGCCGTGTCGCTCGCCCGCGCCCAGAACAGCGCCTCGGCTGCGACCAGCGCGGTTTTCATGTCGGCAACGCGATGCTTCAATGCCTGAAACAGCGCCAGCGGCCGGTCGAATTGCCGCCGCGTCTCCAGATAATCGATCGACATGGCCAGCGCCGCGTCCGCGCCTCCCAGGCAGTCGGCGGCCAGCGCGACGCTGCGCAGCGCCGACAGCCGACTGGCCAGCGCCGTCGCGGCGTCGCCGGTCGCCAACACTATCCCCGCCGCATCGCCCGCATCCACATCGAACAAGCGTCGCGTCCCGTCCCACGTCGTCCGCGCCGTGAAGGCCAAATCGCCCACCGGCAACAAGGATATGATCCCCGCCTCCACCTGCAACACATGACTCGCCCGGTCGGCATCCGGCACGGCGCTCAGCCCGTCCGCCAGTGATGCCGTCATCACCTCACCCGCCATCGCCCGGCCCAGCAACTCATCCTGCCCGCCAGCCGCGCTCAGCGCCTCGATCACCAGCATCTGCGCGATCGCCGGACCCGCCACCAATGTCCGCCCAAGCGCCTGGTGGATCACCCCCGCCGCCGCGCGCCCCAGCCCCAGCCCGCCCTGCTCCTCCGGCACGGCCATCATCAGCCATCCCATGTCGGCAATCAGGTTCCAGCTATGGGCCGCATCGGGGGTCAGGTTGCCGTCAAACGCCTTGGCCGCCGCGTCCTGCAATTCGGCTCTGGTCATGCTCATGCCGCGCCCTCCTTCACGAACCAGTTTTTGGGTTCACGCGGCATTCCCAGCAGGCGTTCGGCGATGATGTTGCGCTGGACCTCGTCGCTGCCGCCCGCAATCGTCCAGGCATAGCTGTTCATGAAATCGGCCATCCAGTTGCCCGTCTCCATGCCCCCGCCAAAGGTGATCGGCGCATGATATTGCGCCTCCAGCCCGCCGATCCGCAGCCCCAGCGATGTGAATTCCCGCAACGTTCGCGAATAGGCCAGCTTGACGATGGAGGCGTCGCCGACCCGCTCTTCACCCGCGATCCGATTGGCCAGAAACTGGTCGGCGACGGCGCAGGTCGCATCCACCTTGCTCGCCAGCCGCCCGAAATCGCGCAGCACGCCTGCATCCTCGCCGCGCCCGTTCGCGCGAATGAGGTCGCCGATCCGCCACAGCGCGCCACGCATCCGCGCGCTCAGCTCCAGCAGGGTCAGTCCGCGCTCGGACGACAGGGTCGATTGCGCCACGGCCCAGCCTTGCCCTTCCTCGCCCAGCCGGTCAGCGACCGGAATCTCGACATTGTCGAGGAAGATTTCGGCAAATTCCTCATCGCCATGAATCTGGTGGATCGGCCGCGCGGTCACCCCCGGCGCCTTCAGGTCCAGCAGCAAATAGGTCAGCCCGGCTTGCTTCACGCCCTCGCTGCTGGTGCGCACCAGCAGCAGGCATTGGTCGGCAAACTGCCCCATGGTCGACCACAGTTTCTGGCCGTTGACGACATAGACGTCACCCTTCCGCTCCGCCCGCGTGCGCAGCGCCGCCAGGTCCGACCCAGCGCCCGGCTCGGAAAAGCCCTGACACCAGATTTCGCCTTCAAGGATACGCGGAATATAGCGTTGCTTCTGTTCCTCGCTGCCCCATTCAAACAGGGTGGAGGCGGCATGATAGGTGGACATGAAGGACAAGAGCAGGCGCGGCGTATCGGCCCGCGCAAATTCCTCGTAAATCACCTTCTGCTGCGCCAGCGACCGCCCGCCACCCGGCCAGTTTTCCGGCCAGTGCGGCACGGCATAGCCTGCCTTGGCGAGCGTCGCGAACCAGCTGCGCTGCAATTCCAGAAAGGCCGCCTCGCTCGTGCTTTGGCCACGCCAGTCCTTGGGCGCATGAATGGCGAGCCAATCGCGCACCTCCTGCCGCAAGCTGTCCAGTGCCTCGCTCAAAGTCCCGTGCCTCCACAAAATATATATCAGCTAGGCCGCACTTCGGGCTGTCCGCGCAAGAGGCGGCCCCGTGATATCCCCAAGGCGATACGCTACAATGCCACCTCGATCATCGCGTCCACCACCCGCACCTTATAGGTGGCGATCGGGTCGCGCGCCGGCCCGGTCAGCGCCTCGCCGGTCTCCAGATCGAACCGTGCGCCATGGGCGGGGCAGGCGATCCAGCCCAGCCGCATCCGCCCGCATGCCAGCGGCTCCTGCGCGTGCGAACAGATATTATCGAGCGCATGGATGCGCCCCTCAAAATGACACAGCATGATCGCGCGCCCGCCTGCCTCGACGGCGACGGTTTTGCCTTCGGGTACATCGTCCAGCGGCAACAGGGGGGTGAAGCGGGTATCGTCCATATCCATGCCCCATTTTTAACTCGCATGGCCATTGGGCCAAGTCCGTCGATGCCATATCACCGGGGCGTTCTCTTGGTGCCGCGTCTATTCTCGCCCCGCTCCATCCCTTAATCAGCATGATATGGACTTTGACTGGACAGATCAGGAAACCGCCTTCCGCGACCGGCTGCGCGCGCTGCTGGCCGACACGCTGCCGGACGACTGGGAGCGTTTTTCGCAGCATGGCCCGGCCTCGCCCGCGCTCACCAGATATGCCGAAAGCTTCTGTGGCACATTGGCAGAGCAGGGGTTGCTGATCCCCCACTGGCCGGTCGAACTGGGCGGGCAGGGGCTGGACCCTTGGCACCAGACCATCCTGGCCGAGGAAATGTGGATCGCGGGCGAACCGCGTGGTGGCCAATATATGAACGTCAACTGGATCGGCCCGACGCTGATCCGCTACGGCTCCCCCGATCAGCAGGCCCGCTATCTGCCCCCGATCGCGGAAGGCAAGGCACTGTGGTGCCAGGGCTTTTCCGAACCCGGCTCCGGCTCCGATCTCGCCTCGCTGCGCACCCGCGCGGAAAGGGATGGCGACCAATACCGCGTCACGGGCCAGAAAATCTGGACCAGCTATGCCGGCCTTGCCGACACCTGTTTCCTCGTCTGCCGCACCAGCGACGATCGCAAGCGCGGCATTTCCATCCTGCTCGTGCCGATGGACACGCCCGGCATCACCGTCCGGCAAATCCCCTCGCTGATCGGCGAAGGCGACATCCACGAAGTCTTTTTCGACGATGTCATAGTCCCCGTCACCGCGCGGCTTGGCGACGAAGGGCAGGCGTGGGAAATCATCGGCTATTCGCTCACCAACGAACGGCTCGGCATCCCGCGTTACGCGCTGGCCCGCGCCGCGCTCGACCGCGCCGTCTCCATTTTGAAAGCACAAGATGAGTTCGACGGTGAGGCGGTGAAAATCGAAGCCGCACATTGCGCAGCGCTGACCGAAGCCGCCCGCATGGCCAGCTACGCCATCGTCGACCGCCGTGCCAAGGGCGAAGCGATCGGCGCGGAATCCAGCTCCGCCCGCTTCGCTACCGTCATGGCCGAACGGCGGGTGTGCGAATTTATCGTCGAATATCTGCCCGAAGCGCTGGCCGACGCCCATCCCTATCTCAAGATGCATCACCAGCGCGGCATCGTTGCGGGCATCGCGGCAGGCGCAGCGGAAATCCAGCTCAACATCATCGCCACCGATGTCCTCAAATTGCCCAGGGAGCCGCGCTGATGGACCTCTCGCTCACTGACGATCAGGTCGCGATCCTCGACGCGATCGACACGCTGACCCGTCCCTATGCGGGCGCGTCGCTGCATGAGGCAGGCTTCGCCCTGCCCGACGCGCAACTGGATCGCGATCTGGCCGAAGGCGGCTTTCTCGACATTGGTTTCGATCCCGATCTGGGCGCAGTCTCCGCCGCGCTGGTGGTCGAACGCCTCGCCCGTCTGCCGCAAACGGTCGAAGCCGCCGCCAGCGCGCTGATCCGCCCGCTGCTCGGCGGCGATCTGCCGCGCCCGCTCTGTCTGGTGGAAGAAGGCCGCACCACACGCCCCATCCGCTTCCTGCGTGAAGGTGCGACCGTGCTGCTCGTCGGCCCCTCCGGCGTCTCGACCTTCACTGCCACCGCCGCGCAGGTCCGTCCCGAACCCGAAGCGCTCTACGGCTACCCCATGGCCACGCTGCTCACCGTGCCAGCGGAACGCACCCTGCACGCCATCCCCGCCAGCGAAGTCCTGATCCGCTGGCGCATCGCGCTCGCCGCCGAAGCCGCCGGCCTCCTCGCCGCCGCGCTCGACATCACCGTCGCCCATGTCACCGACCGCCAGCAATTCGGCCGTCCGCTCGCCACCTTCCAGGCGCTGCGCCACCGCCTCGCGCAAGCGCAGGTGCGCGCCAATGGCGTGCGCTGGCTGGCGCTCAAAGCCGCCGCGACGCTCGACCCCGGCGACGCGGCGCTAGCTGCCCTGCACGCACAGGAATCGGCCCGCGCCACTGTGTACGACTTCCACCAGTTTTTCGGCGCGATGGGCGTGACGCTCGAACATCCGCTGCACCTGTGGACCTATCGTCTCAAAGCGCTGGTCGGCGACCTGCGCGGCCGCGGCGGACAGGGATTGGCCGCCGCGGAGGCGCTTTGGGGCTGAACTGTAACCCACTCACCCCGTTCGTCCTGAGTAGCCATTGAGCGAAGTCGAAATGGCGTATCGAAGGATCAGGCGCAGCACATGATGCTTCGATACGGGCCTTCGGCTTCGCTCAGTCCCTACTCAGCACGAACGGAGTAGAGTGCAGCCTAAAACCCCAGGTCCAAAATCGGCCCGTCGAAATTCCCCGCCAGCTTCTGGGTCGCCGCGCTCAGTTTCTCCGGCTCTACGCCCTTCAGATAGCCGTCGATGATCCGCTGATAGTTGGAAATCAGCCCCTCAATATCCTTCGACAGCCGCATGAAGTCGAAGCCTTTGGCGTGCAGTCCCTTCTGCTGGATCGGGATGTTGCTGTAATCCTGACGCGGGATCATCGGGAACTGATCGCTGTCATAGGGCAGCATCACCGCTTCCATCACCGGCGCTGGTTCCTGACCTTCCGGGAAATGCGTCAGCGACCATAGCTCGAACAGGCAGCTTTCGGGGCCAAGCGGCCTGATGCGGTATGCTGCCATGCTCGACAGGAACGGCAGCAGGAAATAATTGGGGAAGATATATTCCACCGCCTTGACCGGCGTGTTGACCGCAATGTGATTAAGGTCGGGTGCCGGTTCGCCGCGCGCCTGCGCCGCCTGCGTGACGCAATGATTGACCATGCCGAACCATTGCATGATCGCCTGACCCGGATCGTCGGGCAATTCCACGTCGATCAGCGTGCGCGCCACCGCCACATCCTTGGCATGGCACATGCCCGCCATGCCATCGCTCAGCAATTGCATATGTTCGACCTGATCGATGATATTGTCCTTCATCGACCGGTTGGGATTGATCGGCACGCCGATCCCGCCCGTATCCATGCCGTACATCATATTGTAGAGGATCGGCACCTTCTGCTGGAGCTGGGGGTGCGTCCGCATGACATGATAGCCTTCCATGAAGGCTTCCATCGCGATCTTCCAGTTGGCGGGCAGCACCGTGGCGAATTGCCATTCCGCGCGCATCTTGTCGGCATGATAGGCGTCCAGCCCGGCGGCCAGCGGCCCCAGCTGCTGCCGGAATCCCGGCGCATCATCATCGAAATTGATGAATACGCAGCCCATCTCGATTTCGCTGCGGCACGGGCGCAGCGCCAGGTCGTCCTCGTCCAGTTGCCCTTCGCTGAACATATGGCGGCCATAGACGAAGCTGTTCTTCCCCTCGATATTCCAGCGCCAGCCATGGAAGGGACAGATGAACCCCTTGCCCTTGCAATTGCCATGGCTGCCTTCGGTCAGCGGCACACCGCGATGGCGGCAGGCATTGTGAAAGGCGCGGATGCCGTCCTTGGTCCGCACGATGATGATCGACTGGCCCAGATTACTATATTCGATCCAGTCGCCGACTTCCGGCAGCTGTTCGACGCGGCAGGCCATCTGCCAGACATGGGGCCACAGCTCCTCGCACTCGCGCTTGTAGAAGCCTTCATCATAATAGCGCGGCGTGGGGATGCGTTCGGGATCGGTAATCTCGAACGGAACCGATGTCGTCGCTGCCATAACCTCTGCCATATCACCCTGTCCGCTGTCTGTTTGACACAGAAGGGTAAAGGCTGGAGAGGGGTGTTCAAGACGGATCGGGCACCCGCCCCGCTTCATCGCCGTGGCGGTGGAATCTATAACAATCCTCCCTTTGCAGGGGAGGAATCGCGCAATTCCTCCCGCACTTCATCCCCATGCGCGCCCAGTCCCGGCGCGCCGCCAGCCACCTTGCCCGGCGTCGCCGAAAACCAGGTCGGAACGCCCGGAAAACGCACCGCGCCATGCTCCGTCTCCACCGTCTCGAAAAAACCGATGGCGTTCAGATGCTCATTCCCGAACAGTTCATCGGTCGTGCGCAGCGGCGCGGCGGGAATGTGGAGCTGTTCCAGCAAATCCAGCCATTCCTGCGTCGTGCGCTGCGCAAATGTCCCGCCCAGCAGGCCATAGACCCGGTCGATCTGCTTCGCCCGCTTGGGCAGGCTGTCAAATTCCTCGCTCGCCCATTCCGGCCGCACCGCGCCCATGAAGGCGTTCCAATGCTTGTCATTATAGACGAGCGCCGCGACATACCCGTCCTTGGTTGCATAGGGCTTGCGGTTGCGCGCCACCACCCGGTGATAGTTGGCTGGCCCGATCGGCGGATTGAACAGCATCCCGCTGGCATGTTCGGTCAGCATGAAGGACGCCATCGTCTCGAACATGCCGACTTCGACCTCTTGTCCCTCGCCAGTGCGTTCGCGGTGGAACAGCGCCATTATCGTGGCGTATAGCCCGGTCAGTCCCGCGACCTTGTCGGCGATGATCGTCGCCATGAAATCAGGCTTGCCGGTCATCAATCCCTGCAAATGCGGGATGCCGCATTCGGCCTGGATCGTGTCGTCATAGGCGGGCTTGTCGCAATCCGGCCCGCGACGGCTATAGCCATAGCAATTGGTATAGACGATGTCTGGCTTGATCGCCTTGACCGCCGCATAATCGAACCCCAGCCTGGCGATGGCCTTGCCCCGCATCGAATGGATGAAGATATCGGCCGTCGCGATCAGCGCGCGCAGCACATCCTTGTCGGCATCCAGCGTCAGATCCAGCACGATGCTGCGCTTGCCGCGATTGACGTTGGTGAACACCCCGCCCAGATCCGGCGCATTGCCGCCGTTGATATAGCGGGTCTGGTCGCCGCCGCCCGGCGGCTCCACCTTGATGACGTCCGCGCCCATATCGGCCATGATCTGCGTGGCATAGGGGCCAAAGATCATCGCGGTCAGGTCGACCACCCGCACGCCTGTCAGCGGTCCGCCATGCGCCTTTGGCTCGCCCATTATATTCTCCTGTTCCATGCCATCGGGCTAGGACAGGATGTGCGCGGATGCCATGGCCAACCGCTTCGCCCCACCGATATGTCGAGTGCTGAACAGCCGTTCGATTGTGCGGTCCATTTCTCGCTGATACCCCAAAGTCAGGAAATCATGGACCGCGACGATGCGGCAAGCAGGGCCAGAAACGTGGATTTTGCCTTTACCGACGACCAGCAGAATATTCGTGACGCCGTGCTGGCCCAATGCAGCGCGTTCAGCGACGATTATTGGCTGGCGCGCGATCATGACACCCAGTTTCCCGACGATTTTTACCGGGCGATGGCACAGGCAGGCTGGCTGGGTGTTGCCATGCCGGAATCGGTCGGCGGCGCGGGTCTTGGTATTACCGAAGCGGCGATCATGATGCAGGCGGTGGCCGAAGCGGGCGGCGGCATGACCGCCGCTTCCACGATCCACGGCCCGGTGTTCAGCCTGGAACCGATCGACCTGTTCGGGACGGAGGAACAGAAGCAGCGGATGATCCCGCCGATCCTGTCGGGCGCGGAAAAGATGTGCTTCGCCGTCACCGAGCCGAATACCGGACTCGACACGACCAAGCTCAAGACCCGCGCCGTGCGGGAGGCGGGCGGCTATCGCGTCAATGGCGAGAAGATCTGGATCACCAACGCGCATGTCGCCGATCGTATGATGCTGCTCGCGCGCACCACGCCGATTGACGAGGTGGAGAACAAGACCCACGGCCTCTCGCTTTTCTTCACCAGGCTGGACCGCACAAAGATCGAACATCGCTTGATCCCGAAAATGGGCCGCCACGCGGTCGGCTCCAACATGCTGTTCATAAACGATCTTTTCATTCCCGAAGAGGATCGTATCGGCGAGGAAGGGCAGGGCTTCCGTATCATCCTCAAAGGGCTGAACCCCGAACGCATATTGCTCGGCGCCGAAGCGATCGGTATCGGCCGCAACGCGATCCAGCGCGCGGCGCGCTATGCCCGCGAACGCATCGTGTTCGACCGGCCGATCGGCATGAACCAGGGAATACAGCACCCGCTGGCCAAATGCTGGGCGCAGCTGGAGGCCGCCAACCTGATGGTGATGCAGGCCGCGACCAAATTCGACAAGGGCGAGGATTGCGGTGTCGAAGCCAATGCCGGCAAATATCTCGCCGCCGAATTTGCGTTTGAAGCCTGCCATACCGCCATGCTGACGCTGGGCGGCATGGGCTATGCGCAGGAATATCATGTCGAACGGCTGCTGCGCGAAGTGCTAATTCCGCGCACCGCGCCGGTCAGCCCGCATATGATACTTAACTTTCTCGCCGAAAAAGTGTTGGACTTGCCCAAATCCTACTGACCGGAGAGAAGATCATGTCCACACCCGCAAATCTTTCGATCAAGATGCGTTCCTGGCTGTTTGCGCCGGGCGACAGCGACAAGAAGATGGCCAAGGCCGCCGACAGCGCCGCCGACATTGCGCTGTTCGATCTGGAAGATGCCGTCGCCACCGAAAACAAGGTGCTCGCGCGCAAACTCGTCCATGATTTTCTCGCCAGCCGCACGGAAGGGCGCGAACGTCTGTGGGTACGGATCAATCCGCTCGATGGTCCCTACACCCTGCTCGATCTCGCCGCGATCATGCCCGCCCGGCCGGGCGGCATCATGCTGCCCAAAGTCTATGGACGGCAGGATGTCGACCGGCTCGACCATTATCTTTCCGCGCTCGAAGTCGCCAACGGCATCGAACAAGGCTCCACCCCGCTGATCGTGCTGGTCACTGAAACCGCTGAGGCCATGTTCCACACCGGCAGCTACAAGGGCGCACCGCGCGTCGTCGCGCTGACCTGGGGTGCGGAGGATCTGGCCGATTCGATTGGGGCCAGCAGCAACCGCAATGAAGATGGTAGCTATGGCTTCACCTATGAACTGGCCCGCTCCATGTGCCTGCTGGGTGCCGCCACGGCAGGCGTGACCGCAATCGAAACGATCCAGGGCGATTTCCGCGATCTCGACGGCTTGAAGGCGCGCGCCGAAAAGGTCCGTCGCGACGGCTATCGCGGCATGTTGGCGATCCACCCGGCGCAGGTCGATGTCATCAACGCGGCCTTCACCCCGACTGCAGAGGAAATCGCGCAAGCGAAGGAAATCGTTGATATATTTGCCAAAAATCCCGGCGTGGGCGCGATCGGCTATAAGGGCGGGATGCTTGATCGGCCCTATCTCAGCCGTGCTGAACAACTGCTCAAACAGGCCGGGTTAACATGACGCAACATGTTCAGCTCAGTGTCGGGTTAAGGCCCGGCGACCATATCGTCCTGGGCCAGGCCTGCGGCGAACCCACCACTTTGGTCGAGGCGCTGATCAAACAAGGCCGGGATATTCCTGGCCTGTCCGCCTTCATCGCCACCAGCTTCTCCGGTCTCTTCACCCCCGCCACCGCCGACAGCTTTGCGCTTTCCAGCATGGGCGCTATCGGCGCGCTGCGGTCGATGACCAGAGCGGGCAAGCTCCAGGTCATCCCCGTCCATGTCAGCCAGGTCGCACCGCTGATCGCCGCCGGAATCATCCCCTGCGACGTCGCAATGATTCAGCTCAGCCCTGCCGACGAACATGGCAATCACAGCTGCGGCCTGATCAGCGATTATGTCCGTGCCGCCGTGGACAAGGCCCGTATCGTTATCGCCGAAATCAACGAAGCGGTCCCTTTCACGCCGGGTGAAACCATCCCGGCCTCGGCCATCGACGTGGCCATCCATGTCAATCGGCCCCCGGTCGAGGTTGCCGCCGCCGCGATCGGCCCGACTGACGAAGCCATTGCCCGTCACTGCGCCGCCTATATCGGCGACGGCGCGGTGATCCAGACCGGGGTAGGGGCGGTTCCCGACGCGATCCTGCGCCTGCTCCACGACCGCAAGGATCTGGGCGTCCATTCCGGCATGTTGGGCGATGGCCTGGTCGATCTGGTCGAAGCGGGCGTCATCACCAACGCCCGCAAGGAAGTCGATCCCGGAGTCTCGATCAATGGCGCACTGATCGGCACCCGTCGCCTCTACGACTGGGCGCATCGCAACCCAGCGATACGCATGTGCGCGACCAGCTACACCCATGACGCCGCCATATTGGGGCGGCTGTCCCGTCTGGTGACCATCAACTCCGCGCTGGAGGTTGACCTTACCGGGCAGGTCAATGCCGAACAATCGGGCGCGGCCTATCTGGGCGGCACCGGCGGCCAGGTCGACTTCGTCCGCGCCGGGGCCAGATCGCCCGGCGGCCGCTCGATCATCGCGCTGTCCGCCTCGGCCAAGGGCGGCACGCTCAGTAAGATCGTCGCCCATCTATCCGGCCCGGTCACCACCGCCCGCACCGACGTGGACGTCATCGTCACCGAATATGGCGCAGCGGAACTCAAGGGGCAGAGCCTCGCCGAACGCACCCGCCGCCTGATCGCCATTGCCCATCCCGACTTCCGCGAGGAACTCGATCGGGCTGCCCATATCATCGCGCAAAGGGGATTTTGATCATGACCGACGCTGTCCTCTTTGAAGCCCGCGCCGATGGCATCGCCATCCTGACGATCAACCGCCCCGACCAGCGCAACTGCCTCAGCCGCGAAGTGCGCGAAGGGCTGCGCGCCGCATGGGAAAAGTTCGAGTCCGACCCGGCGCTGCGCGTTGCCATCCTGACTGGGTCGGGCGACAAGGCATTCTGCGCGGGCGGTGACCTGAAAGAAATGGTCGAAACCGGCATGACCGTGCCGCCGCGCGCCATGTTCCCCTTGCCCTATGACAGTATCGAACTGAGCAAGCCGACCATCGCCGCCGTCAACGGCGTTGCCTTTGCCGGCGGCTGGATGATCGCGCAGGCCTGCGACCTGTGCGTCGCCAGCACTACGGCACGCTTTGCCATCACCGAGGTCAAGGTCGGCCGCTCCTCCCCCTGGGCCGCGCCGCTCATTCACATGATCCCGCAGCGGATCATGATGGAGATCATCCTGACCGGCAAACCGATCACTGCTCAGCGCGCCTATGAGATTGGTCTGGTCAACCGTCTGGCCGAACCCGAAGCGCTGCTGGACGCCGCCATCACCCTCGCCACCGAAATTCTTGATGGCGCGCCTTTGTCGGTGAAGGCCGGGCGCGACACGGTGATGCTGGCGACCGAAATGGGCCGCGCCGCCGCGCTGCAAGCAGCCCGCGCTGCCTCGGAACATAGCTATATGAGCCAGGACGCGCAGGAAGGCCCGCGCGCCTTCGCCGAAAAACGCTCGCCCAACTGGCAGGGCCGATAGATGACAAGCGAGGATGTTATGACAGATTTGACAGAACCGGTCACCGTCCCGGTCGAAGCCTATGTGTCGCGCGATTATGCCCGCGCCGAACAGGACCGCCTCTGGCGCAAGGTCTGGCTACAGGCGGCCCGGCTGGAAGACATCCCCAATGTCGGTGACTTCATCACCTATGACATCCTGGAAGACTCGGTCATCGTCATGCGCACCGGCCCGGACGAGTTGCGCGCCTTCCACAATGTCTGCCCCCATCGCGGCCGCCGCCTGATCGACACGCCACCCGGCGCCCGTAACGCGCGCGGCAACCGGACGAGCATCATCTGCGGCTTCCACGGCTGGACCTTCGACCGGGCCGGGCAATGCAGCTTCGTCAATCATCAGGACGACTGGCAGGGCAAGCTGACGGCGGAGCGCACGGCGCTCGGCAGGGTGCGGGTCGATAGCTGGGGCGGCTGGGCGTGGATCACGCTCAACCCCGATGCAGAACCGCTTGCTGACTATCTGGGCGTCGTGCCGGAGATGCTCGATCCGTTCGGCCTTGCGAATATGCGCTATCGCTGGCGCAAATGGATCATCTTCGACTGCAACTGGAAGGTCGCGCTGGAAGCGTTCAGCGAGACTTACCATGTCCAGACCACCCACCCCGAATTCAACGCTTTCGGCGAATTTCGCGGCTGGGCGCGCCAGCACGGCCTGCACAGCAATATCGGCTATGACGCGCCCAAGAATATGGATGAGAACCAGGCCAAGCTGCGCATCGGTTCGGGCGAGGACCCGCGCCTGTCGACGGCGGAAATGCAGCTCTTCACCTGGGAAAATGCCAACACCAACACGACCATGACTTTGGTCAACGCAGCCACCCGCCTGAAGGACGAACTGCCCGAAGGCACACCCGCGCCGCAGGTGCTGCAACATTGGCTGGCGTCCGCCCGTGCCGACGATGCAAAGCGCGGCGTATTCTGGCCCGTGGTCGAACCGGCCCATACCGCCAGAAGCGGCACCGCCTGGCAGATTTTCCCCAACTTCCAGATTGGCCACGCCGTCAACAACATGCTCTGCTATTCGGCCCGCCCCTATCTGGGCGATCCCGACAAATGCATCTTTGAAGCCGCGGTGTATGAACTGTTCCCGGAGGGCGAAGCGCCAGCCACGGAATGGGAATATACCCCGCCTGAAGCCTGGCCTCCTGTCCTGCAACAGGATTTCACCAACATGGCCGCCGTCCAGCAGGGCATGAAAAATATCGGCTTCCGCGGTACCCAGCCCAACCCCTATATGGAGCGCTCGGTTGCCAGCCTCCACCATAACCTGGCGCGCTATATGGGGACGGGGGCACCCAAGCCGATCGACTGAATATCTGCAAAGCCCAACCAAAAAGCCCGCCGCCATATCTGGCGACGGGCATTTTGGTTAGCTGCGCTATGCCGCCTATTCAAACGGCTCTTCACCCTGCAGCTTGGTGCGGTGCATCATGCGGTTGCAGGTTGGATCATAAGCTTCGGCGCGGTGCATCGTGCCGGTATTGTCCCAGATCACCAGATCGCCCACGCTCCAGTCGTGGCTGTAGCTGAATTCTTCCTGCGTCGCCCATTCGCGCAGTCCGACCAGTATTTCGGCGCTCTTCATCGCCGGTACGTCCAGCACCCGGTGCGCGGTGCAGCCCAATACCAGCGACTTGCGGCCCGACTTGTGGTTCCACACCAATGGCAGTTCATTCTCGCCGATCCGCTGCATCCCCTGGATTTTGGCCAGGCTGGGTTCGGGTTCATAATAAAATACCGTCGCCCACACCGAATGGATCACGCGCAGCTTTTCATATTCGGCCTTCTGCTCGTCGCTCAGCGCCTCATAGGCGGCATAGGTGTTGCAAAAACCGGTATTGCCGCCCCAGCTTGCCTTGACCTTGCACGACAGCAGCGACGCCAGGATCGGCGTGTCATTCATCGTGCCGTCGATATGCCAGTAGAGCGAGCCTTTAAGATATTCAGCGCTCTGCGGATTTTCCTTCACGTCGAGCGTGATCTTGTGGATCTTGTGATTGGTCCCGTCCTGCATTTCCGGCGCGAACGTACCCAGCGTCTTGGTGAAGGCGATCTGTTCATCGTCGTTGAAATCGATCTTGGGGAACACCAGCACGCCGCGCTGTTCCAGCAAGTCGCGGATCTGTGGCCCCAGATCGCCCGCCAGCAACTCCTCCTTGCTGTTCAGGATGCGGCTGCCGATCTTCGGCTTGATCTCTTCATGCGCAAAGCGCGTGATCGCGGTGGTTGCCATGTCCGACTCTCCTCAGTGTAGCCTGTACGTTGAACACATGTTCAGCACTGCGCCTGCAAAAAGTCAACACCTCTCATTTTTCACGCGAGCAGATCGTCCAGCCATTGTTCTACCGCCTGCCGTGCGTCGGCGTGTCCGGCGGCGACACCCAATCCGCTTTCCATTACGAGCGCGCGCCCGGCGCTGGCTAACAACAGGCTCAGCCCCGTCGCACTGACGCCGCGCTGCGCCAGCCGGTCGCCCAGCAGGCGTTCAAAACATTCGGTCTGGCGCGCGCGCATCGCTTCGCTGTGGCGGGCGATTTCGGCGCGGATTGCCTTGCGATGGTTGGCCAGCGCGACAAATTCCATCGCCAGCGCAGTGCGGCTGGTGTCGGAAAAAAAGCGCCACAGCGCCCGGACCGGATCGTCACTGGCCAGTGCCTGCTCGATCATCGTGTCGCTCTGTTCCGCGCCCCGCCGGAACACGGCCAGCAGCAGGTCGTCGGTCGTCGGAAAATAATAATGGACCAGCGACGGCGGCAATTCGGCGCGCAGCGCGACGCGTCGTGAACTGGCGGCGGCATAGCCTTCATCGCGGATCACCTGTTCGGCGGCTTCGACAATGCGGGCGCGGGTTTCGGAGCTTTCCGCCCCGATGCGACGTTTCTGGACCATTGCGCGACCATAGGTGTCGCTGCCGCGTGTGCAAGAGTGCTGGATGGACGGCGGCGGGACCACCCGAACGGTCACCGGGCGAAATCCTGGACGGATATGCCGCTCATCGCGGTCCAGCCCGCATCATTATTGAACACGCCGCCGGTCGCAAAGCTTGCCTCGTCGCTTGCCAGGAACAGCGCCATCATCGCCATTTCCTCCGGTTGCGCCATGCGGCCCAACACGCCCATCCGGTCCATCAACATGGAGGAGGTGGGCAGGCCCGCTTTCTCCATTTCCTGCCGCTGATGCTTGGCCATTGGCGTTTCGGTCGCGCCGGGACAGAGCGCATTGACGCGGATGTTATGACGCCCCAATTCGACCGCCGCTACCTTCGTAAGCGCAACTGCGCCCGCCTTGGACGCGCAATAGCCCGCCGTGCCGGCGACGATCGACGCCGCGATGGAAGCGGTGTTGACGATCGATCCGCCGCCCGCTGCGATCATGCGCGGGGCGACATGCTTGATCATCAGCCAGACGGCCTTCAGGTTGACGGCGATACATGCGTCGAAAGCATCTTCGTCGATGGTCAGGATCGACCGTTTATTCTCCGTATCGACGCCGGCATTGTTGAACAGGATCGTGGGCAGGCCCAGTTCTGCCTCGATGCGAGCAACGATGCGTACTATGTCGGCGGTCTTGCTGACATCGGCGCCGATGGCGATCGCCTGACCGCCCTGCGCGCGGATGGCTTCCACAACGGCCGCAACCCTGGCTTCATCCAGATCGACAGCGGCGACCTTCGCGCCTTCGCGCGCGAACAACAATGCGGCCGCTTCGCCCATGCCGCCCGCCGCGCCGGTGATGATCGCGATCTTGCCCGCAAGCCGCATGGGTCTTGTCCCTTCGACCTTACCCTTAATGCGATCCCATATAGCGGCCGCCATTGGTGCTGATCGTCTGGCCAGTGATGTAGCTGGCTTCTTCCGACGCCAGATAGGCGCAGGCGGCGGCGATATCCTCCGGCTTGCCGATGCGCTTCATCGGTAGCGTCTGGGCGAAGGCCTCGGCATCAATTGGCGCGGCGCGTAGCATTGGGGTGTCGATGAAGCCGGGCGGCACCATGTTGAACGTCACGCCGCTGGCGGCAAATTCCAGCGCCAGCGCCTTGGTCATGCCCATCAGCCCACCCTTGGACGATACATAATGGCCCTGCGCGAAGGAACCGGACTGGACCGAGGAGGAGGTGATATTGATCACCCGGCCCCAGCCGGCGGCGAGCATGTCTGGCAGCACTTCCTTGGTCAGAAGGTAAGGGCCGCGCAGGTTGATATGGATGACCTTGTCGAACAGGTCGTCATCAATGTCCATGAACGGCGTGAAGGGGGCGATCCCGGCATTGTTCACCAATATCGCGACCGGACCCAGCCTGGCGCGGGTTTCTTCCGCCGCCGCATGGATTGCAGCCTTGTCGGAACAATCGACGGTCAGCGCAATGGCGGTGCCACCTGCCGCCTCGACCAGTCGGGCGGTTTCCGCAGCGCCTTCGGCATTAATGTCCCAGATCGCTATTTTTGCGGTATCTTCGGCTAGTCGGATGGCGATGGCACGGCCGATACCTGATCCAGCACCCGTCACCACTGCGACCTTGCCATTGAGAGAGCGTGTCATCGCCAAATCCTTCCTGTCGTTCGATCCCTGTGGATCTCATCCGTGTTTGAACAGGTGATCAACTTGGGCCTCCGGACTGTCAAGCAAGGCCGGATTGTGATCGCCTGAGCGAAGCCGTGGCGTAACTTAATGACGGGCGAACAGCGCCGAACGCAGCATGTGATAGGAGACGTCCTGTCCGGGGTCCGGCTTTTCACCATGGTCAGCGGCAGGGAGCAGCATTTTCATGTCGAATGTCATGCGCCAATCCATCCTTGCCGTCGGGGATGCGGTGCCAGGCAATGGCATAGACTTCGCCGGTCGCCCTGTCGCCGTCGACACTGATCAGATGATTGCAGATGTGGTGGCTGCCAATATGCATATGGGGCAGTGACCGCTCCAGAAAGGCGAAGTATCGATCGACAGGACCACTGGAATAGGGACCATGATTGTCGATCGCATCGTCGGTGTAGAGCGTGCGCAGCAGGCCCATATCCTTGCGATCAATCCCCCGCGCATAAAGTTGCGCCAGTTCCCGGATCTCGTCCTTCGCAACCAGTTGCGCCAATGCGTCCATGCCTGCCTCTCCTGTCATGTAGGACTAGGCTAGTCGCAATCAGGCCGGATCGGCACCCTTCAAGCTTCCCCACAGCCGATATCGGGGCGGCGATCAGGACATCGACAATCGCTGTTGGGTCGGCAGCTTCGCTGCGATAGGGTCTGGCCAGCAAGCGGCGTGAAGCCGCCGGGGGAGGTATGGGCTATGGACGGGTTGGTCGTCGCTACGCAATCAGGCTTGGTTGGGGGAACAGTCAGTGACGGCGCACGGCGCTGGCTGGGCATTCCCTATGCTGATGCCGCCCGGTTCGCTGCGCCGATGCCAGCGGCCTCCTGGATCGACGTGCGGGACGCGACCGTTGTGGGGCCGCAATGCCCGCAAATGTATGGCAACGCCGCCAAGCGCGCCCGGATCGCTGCACCCGACTTTTCCGAACAATGCCTGACACTCAACATCTACGCCCCGGACGATCTGGTCGAGGGCGAACGTCTGCCCGTCTATGTGTGGATTCACGGCGGCGCTTTCGTCGCGGGCAGCGGCAATGGCTATGATGGTTCGGCACTGGCGCGCGACGGGCGGATCATCGTCGTCACCATCAACTATCGTGTCGGGGTGCTGGGTTTCGTCAACTTCGGGGCGGCATTAGGAACGTCCGACATCCCTTCAAACCTTGGCCTGCGCGATCAGATTGCAGCGCTGACCTGGGTGCAGGCGAACATTGCGGCCTTTGGCGGCGATCCTTGTCGGGTGACAATCGGCGGCCAGTCGGCCGGGTCGATGTCGGTGTCGCTGCTGCTCCACGCAACGGCTGCCCGCCCCCTGTTCCAGCAGGCTATCATGCAGAGTGGCGCGGTCAGCATGATCCATAGTCTGGGCAAGAGCGTGGGAATCGCGCAGCAGTATCGCGCCGTGCTGGGCGATGATGGCCGCAGCCTTGAAGCCCTAAAGGCCGTAGATCTGTACCGCCTGTTCGAGGCGCAGGCGGCTGTCGGTGCCGCCAATCCCGGCACGATTCCCGCCTCGCCCTGGCTCGACGATGATCTGGTGCCGGGGACGCTGGCGGATGTACATCGGGCGCAGGCAGCGCCGGTGCCGTTGCTGGCGGGGGCAACGCGCGATGAGGTGCGATTGTTCGAGTTGATGCCCGGCGACATATTGCCGACCAGCTGGCTTGCGCTGGAGACGCTGCTGCACGGGCAGTTGGGAACGGAACGGGCGCAGGCGATATTGGCGACCTATCCGCGTACCACGGCCGGGCGTCGGGCGCTGGCGGGCGACCTGACCTTCGTCATGCCGACCCGCCATTTCGCCGACCGCCATGCCGCGCACAGCCCGACCTGGTTCTATCGGTTCGACTATGCCCATCCGATCGCCGGGGCGACCCATGGGCTGGACCTGACCCTGACCTGGCCGATGCGAGGGCTGCGCGCTGCATTGGCGCGGGGTGGACGGATGACGGGACGCCGCGCGGCACTGGGGCAGCGGATGACGCGGCACATCGCACATTTCGTGCGCCATGGTCGGCCCGAAGCGGCATGGCCAGCCTATGACGCCAGCCAGGGGCAGATGATGATCTTCAACCTGGCCGACCGGGTGGAGGCCCGGCCCGAAGCCGCCCGTTGGCAGGCATGGGCCGGGCATGATGTCGGGGTCGGCCTGACCGACTGACCCCGACGGGCGATCAGGCGCTGATCTCTTCGGGCCAGTAGAGCCGCATTGGATTGTTGATCAGCAGCTTGCGTTGCAGATCAGCGGTGGGCGCGATGCGTGGGATCATGTCGACCAGATGGCCGTCATCGGGGATGGCGTCCTGCATATTGGGGTGTGGCCAGTCGGTGCCCCACAGAACCCTGTCCTGATAGTCGGCGACCAGCGGCGCGACGGCGTCGGCAAAGCTGTTCCACGGGTCGCCATTCGGGTCCAGCCGATCGGGGCAGGTCGCCTTGAACCAGATATCGTCCCGGCTGTCGAGAAACGCGCGAAACGCCTTCATCTCCGCGCCGTCCGGCCCCTGGGTCACGTCGGGGCGGCCCATATGGTCGATCACCAGCGGCACGGGGATGGCGTCCATGAAGGGGCGCAGTTCTTCGAGAATGTCCGCCTCGAAATAGATGACGACATGCCAGCCTGCGGGCAGGCGCTGGGCCACTTCGAGGAATTTGTCCTTGGGCGCGTCATCGACTAGGCGCTTCAGAAAATTGAAGCGGATGCCGCGCATCCCGCCGTCATGCAGGGCGGCAAGTTCGGCGTCGGAGATGGCTGGATCGACCACGGCGACGCCGCGCGCCCTTTGTATTCCATCTGGGCCGTTCGATTTGGCGATGGCGTCCAGCGTCGCTGCATTGTCGGTGCCGTGGCAGCTGGCCTGGACGATGACATTGCGGGCAAAGCCCAGATGGTCGCGCAGGGCGAACAGCATATCCGGCCCGGCGTCCTGCGGCAGATATTTCGCCTTCGCGCTGAACGGAAAGTCCGCCATCGGCCCGAACACATGGCAATGCGCGTCGATCGCGCCGGGGGGCGGGGTGTAGAGCGGCTTGGACGGATTGCCATGCCATGAGACAATGCGTCCGGTTTCTTTGGCACTCATGCGAAAATCTCTCCATCCATCAATTTGCGCGCGGTGCGCAGCATGGCGGCGCTGGTGACGGTGCCACTATCGTCCAGTTCCATGACGCAGGTGGTTTCGCCGGTCGGATGTTCCACCGACAGCGTCTTGCGGTTGCCACCGGGGATGCTGGCGACTTCGGCGGCTGGCGACCCTTCGATCAAACAGGCGGTGGCGACGCTGACCGCGCCCAGCACGCCGATGGAGGCATGGGCGCGGTGGGGGATGAAGCTGCGGACGGTGACCGCGCCACCATTGCGCGGCGGGGCGACCAGCATCATCTTGGGTACCGATTTTTCGGTGACATCGCCAAGGTTCATCCGTTCGCCAACGGCGAGGCGGATGGCCTCAATCCGGGCCTTGAGCGCGCTGTCATTGTCCAGCGTGTCACGGTCCTCATAGCCGGTGACGCCGACATCGCTTGCCTTCATGACGACGCAGGGCATCCCGTTGTCGATCAGGGTCACGCGGACGTCGTCCACTATATCAAAGGCGTTGCCGGTCGGTAGCAGTGCGCCGCAGGAAGAACCGGCGGTGTCGCGAAATTCCAGCGGTATCGGCGCGGCGCTGCCGGGGACGCCGTCGATTTTGGCGTCGCCGTCATAACGCACGATGCCGCCGGGGGTCTGGACCGTGGCGATGGCGATCTGGCCGGTATTTTCCATGAAGATGGCGACGCGGGTTTCGTCCTGCTGCGCGGCGATCAGGTCGCGCTCGATCGCGAAGGGGCCGATCCCGGCAAGGATATTGCCGCAATTCTGGGCGTCGCTGACGATCGCCTGATCCACAAAGACTTGCAGGAAGAGATAGTCGATATCGACGCCGTCGCGCTGTGACTTTTTGATGATCGCGACTTTGCTGGTCAGCGGATCGGCACCGCCCATGCCGTCAATCTGGCGCGGGTCGGGCGACCCCATGACGCGCAGGAGGAAGGCGTCGCGGGCGGCGGTATCGGCGGGCAGGTCGTCGGCCAGGAAATAGCCGCCCTTCGACGTGCCGCCGCGCATCCACATGACGCGGGCGCGGTCAAACATATTTCAGGCCCATCTCTTCGAGGCGCGGGCGCATGTTGTAGATGTCGAGGCCGAGTTCGCCTGCGGCGAGGCGGACGCGCTTGGCTTCTTCGGCGGCTTCGCGGGCCTGTGCCTTTTCCAGCACCGACACGGCGTCGGCGCGGGGGACGATGCAGACGCCGTCATCGTCGGCGATGACGACGTCGCCTGCATTGACCAGCGCGTTGGCGCAGACGATGGGAACGTTGACCGATCCCAGCGTGCCTTTGATCGTACCCTGGGCGTGGACCGCCTTTGACCAGACCGGGAAGTTCATCTGCTTCAAGTCGCGCAGGTCGCGGACGCCTGCGTCGATGATGAGGCCGCGGCAGCCACGGGCCTGGGCGGAGGTGGCGAGGAGGTCGCCGAAATAGCCGTCGGTGCAGGGGCTGGTGGGGGCGAGGACGAGGATGTCGCCTTCCTTGAGCTGTTCGATAGCGACATGGACCATCCAGTTGTCGCCCGGAGGGGCAGAGATGGTGACGGCGCTGCCCGCGATCCGGGCGCCGGGATAGATGGGGCGCATGTGGGGGGCGAGCAGGCCGGTGCGGCCCTGGGCTTCATGGACGGTGGCGACGCCGCATTGGGCAAGCCCGTCAATGACGGAAAGGTCCGCCCGTTCGATATTCTGGACGACGATGCCGGACATGGCGCTGCTCCTCTTTACCTAAACCCGACAGTGAGATGGACATATGTAACGAAATGCTCAAATCGGTTCTGGCGCAATGTCATAAAATTTTGCTAATTGTCAAAAATGGAAGCTGATCAGTTCAATATCCGGCACCTCGCCGCGCTGGTCGCCGTGGTCGATCAGGGCAGTGTCAGTCTGGCGGCGCGGGCGGTGAATTTGACCCAGCCGGCGGTGACGCAGGGCATCGCGAAGCTGGAGGGGCAGTTGGGTGTGGCGTTGTTCGAGCGGCGGCCGGGGGGGATGGTGCCGACCGAGGTGGCGCTGCGGTTCAAGCCGCGTGTCGAGGTCGTGTTGCGCCTGATCGGCAGCAGCCGGGTGACGGCAGCGCAAATCCGGGCCTTCGTCGCGCTGGCGCGCGCGGGCAGCTATGCCGCGGCGGCGGCGCTGGTCGGGGTGGCAGAGCCGTCGCTGCATCGTGCGGTGGGCGATCTGGGGCTGGCGCTGGGGGTAAGGCTGGCCGAGCGGCGGGGCAGGGGGCTGATGCTGACGCGCGCTGGCGTGGCGCTGGCGCGGCGGTTGCGGCTTGCGCTGGCCGAGTTGCGGCAGGGGCTGGAGGAGATTGCCGCGCTGCGGGGACAGGAGAGCGGGCGGATATTGGTCGGCGCGATGCCGCTGAGCCGCGCGCGGCTGTTGCCGCTGGCGATCACCCGCTTTCGCCGCGATTTTCCGCAGGTCGATATATCGGTGGTGGAAGGATCGCACGCCGAACTGGTGGGACCGCTGCGCGATGGCGAGATCGACATGATGGTTGGTGCCTTGCGCGATGCGACGATCGGGCAGGATCTGGTGCAGCAGCCCCTGTTCGAGGACCGGCCGACCATATTTGCGCGGGCGGGCCATCCATTGGAGCAGGGCTGGGATGGTGATGATCTGCGGCGTTTCCCATGGATATTGCCGCCCGAAGGAACGCCGTTGCGGCAATTGTGGCGGGCGATGTTCGCGGCGCTGGGGGGAGAGCTGCCCGCAGTGCCGATCGAGTGCGGATCGGTGATGACGGTGCGGCAATTGCTGGTGAGTGGTGAGTATCTGACGCTGTTGTCGGTCGACCAGTTGCGGGTCGAGCTGGACAGCGGGATGCTGGCGGATATTGGGCCGGCACCGGGCGAGATCAGCCGTACCATCGGCCTGACCAGCCGGGCCGACTGGCGGCCGACGCGGATGCAGCAGCAATTCATGGCTGCCATCAGCCAGGCCGTCACGGACATGAATTCGTAAATTCTAATATCATGCCCCTGGATATGATTGGCGACGCCACGCGCGTTATTGCATCATTTTCATCATGGAGCAGGAAGTCGGTCTGATCGGGTTTGGTGAAGCAGGGTCCACCTTTGCACGGGCAGGGGATTGGGCCGCCGCCGCCCATGTCTATGATGCCAAGACGGAATGCGCGACCACGCGCGAATCGATGCTGGCGGCCTATGCGCAGGCGGGTGTGCTGCCTGCGCTCTTCATGGAAGATGCGCTCGACGGTGTGGACCTGATCCTGTCGCTGGTGACGGCGGACCAGGCGCTTGCGGTGGCGGAAGGCGCGGCGGACCTGATCGCGCCGGGCGCGATCTACTGCGACATGAACAGCGTTGCGCCGCAGACCAAGCAGGCGGCCGCACGGGCGATCGAGGCGGCGGGCGCGCATTATGTCGATATCGCTGTCATGGCCCCGGTCGATCCGGCGCGGCTGAACGTGCCGTTGCTGCTGAGTGGCGAGAAGGCGCAGATTGCAGAGGCGCGGCTAAGGGCGCTGGGTTTTGCCAAAACCCGCATCGTTGGCGCGGACGTGGGGCGGGCGTCGTCGATCAAGATGATCCGTTCGGTCATGGTCAAGGGCATAGAGGCGCTGACCGCCGAATGTGTGCTGGCGGCCGATGCGGCAAATGTGCTGGACGAGGTGCTGGCGTCGCTCGATGCGAGCGAGAAGGCCAAGCCTTGGGACGTGCGGGCGGACTATAATCTGGACCGGATGCTGGTGCATGGCCTGCGTCGCGCCGCCGAGATGGAGGAAGTGGTCAAGACGCTGGAGGGGCTGGGCACGGGTGCGATCATGACGCGCGGCACGGTGGAACGGCAGCGGGCAATTGGCGCGCTGGGCGTGATGGCGGTGCCGGAAGGGCTGGGAGCGAAGATTGGCGTGGTTTCTTCCCACGTCATTCCCGCAGAGGCGGGAATCCACCTCGCTACCTCGCGACAGGAGGAACTGTTGGGAGACGGGTTCCCGCCTTCGCAGGAATGACGGGGTTTTGTTGGGCAGGCGCGGTGCGTCGATGCCTGAGACCCCGGCCTGCGCCGGGGTGACGGAACAGGGTTTAGGAAAGAGACGCAATGAGCCTGATTATTGATTGCCATGGCCATTATACGGTGTTGCCCAAGGGGCATGATGCCTGGCGCGAGGAGCAGAAGGCGGCGTTCAAGGCCGGGACGCCGTGCCCGCCCTATCCCGATATTAGCGACGCAGAGATTCGTGAGACGATCGAGGCGAACCAGTTGCGGCTGATCAAGGAGCGTGGCGCGGACCTGACGATCTTTTCGCCTCGCGCATCGGCGATGGCACCGCATGTCGGCGATGAAGCGATGGCCAGGGAATGGGCGATCCGCTGCAACGACCTGATCGCGCGGGTGGTGGCGATGTTCCCCGAAACCTTTGTCGGCGTATGCATGTTGCCGCAGTCGCCCAAGGCGGACATGCGCAATAGCATCGCCGAGTTGGAGCGCTGTGTCACTGAACTGGGTTTCATCGGCTGCAACCTCAATCCCGATCCGGGCGGCGGGCATTTCACCCACCCGCCGCTGACCGACCGCTATTGGTATCCCTTCTACGAGAAAATGGTCGAGCTGGACGTCCCGGCGATGATCCATGTTTCGGGCAGCTGCAACCCGGCGATGCACGCGACCGGCGGCTATTATATCGCGGCGGACACGATCGCTTTCATGCAGTTGCTGGAAGGCGACCTGTTCAAGGATTTCCCGACGCTGCGTTTCATCATCCCGCATGGCGGCGGCGCGGTGCCCTATCATTGGGGGCGTTATCGCGGCTTGGCCGACATGCTCAAAAAGCCCGATCTGTCGACGCATCTGATGAACAACATCTATTTCGACACCTGCGTCTATCATCAGCCGGGCGTCGATCTGCTGGCCGATGTGATCGACAACAAGAATATCCTGTTCGGGTCGGAAATGGTCGGCGCGGTGCGCGGGATCGACCCCACCACCGGGCAATATTTCGATGACACCAAGCGCTATGTCGATGCGCTGGACATTAGCGCGGCCGAGCGCGCCGCCATTTTCGAGGGCAATGCCCGCCGCGTCTTTCCCCGGCTGGACGCGCAATTAAAGGAGAGGGGACTATGATGACAGAAGATCCCAAGCATCAGGATATTCACGAATATCTGGCTGAGTTCGAGGATATTCCCGGCACCCGCGTCTATACGGCGGCACGCGCGCGCAAGGGCTATCATATGAACCAGTTTGCGATGAGCCTGATGAAGGACGAAAATCGCACCCGGTTCAAGGCCGACGAGCGCGCCTATATGGACGAATGGCCGTTGACCGAGGACCAGAAGCTGGCGTTGCTGGCGCGCGACTATAATCGGTGCCTGGACCTGGGCGGCAATGTCTATTTCCTGTCCAAGCTGTTTTCGACCGACGGGATTCCGTTCGCCGAGGCGGTCAGCACCATGACCGGCATGAGCTTTCCCGAATATCGGGAAATGATGATGAATGGTGGCCGTTCACCCGAAGGCCAGCGGTCGATCAGGGAGAAAAGATGATGGCGAGGATTACTGCTGGCGTGGCGTCGAGCCATGTGCCGCTGCTGGGCGTGGCGTCGGACTTCAACAAGGATCGTGACGAATATTTCGGGCCGATCTTTGCAGGGTATGACTGGACGCGCGAATGGGAGAAGGCGGAAAAGCCCGATGTCATCATTCTGGTCTATAATGACCATGCGTCCGCCTTTGACATGAAGATCATCCCGACCTTCGCGATCGGTTGCGGCGAGCGCTACAAATCGGCGGACGAAGGCTGGGGGCCGCGCGCGGTGCCGGACGTGGAGGGGCATCCCGACCTGGCCTGGCATATTGCGCAGAGCCTGGTGCTAGACGAGTTCGACATGACCATCATCAACGAGATGGACGTCGACCATGGGCTGACCGTGCCGCTCAGCATGATGTTCGGCAAGCCCGACGCCTGGCCGTGCAAGGTCGTGCCGCTGGCCGTCAATGTCGTCACCTATCCCCCGCCGTCGGGCAATCGCTGCTGGGCGCTGGGCGAAGCGATCAAGAAGGCGGTCGAAAGCTTCCCCGAAGATCTGAACGTCCAGATCTGGGGCACCGGCGGCATGAGCCACCAGTTGCAGGGACCGCGCGCGGGGCTGATCAACAAGGAATGGGACAATATGTTCCTGGATGGGCTGGTCGGTGAGAGCGACCATCTGCGCCGGATTCCGCATATCGAATATCTGCGCGAGACGGGCAGCGAAGGCATTGAAATGGTGATGTGGCTGGTGATGCGCGGGGCGCTGGGGAAAAAGACCCGCGCGCTGCACCGCCATTATCATGTGCCCTGCTCCAACACCGCGATCGGCCATATGGTGCTGCGCCCGGATAATGGCGAAGGGCTGGATATGACCGGGAGCGATACGGTGACGGCGATCGCAGCGGAGTAACATTCATCGAGGCGTGCCTTGGCGCGTGCCTCAACCCACCCCAACCCCTCCCTTAAATGGGAGGGGCATTTATAATACGGAGTTTCTCATGCGTATTGCCCTGGCTGGTGCAGGCGCCTTTGGCGAAAAGCATCTCGACGGCCTGAAGAATATCGATGGCGTGAGCGTGACGTCGCTGGTTGGCCGACGGCTGGATGCGACGCAGGCGATTGCCGACAAATATGGCATTGGTCATGCGACCACCGAGTTGGCGGACACGCTGGCGCGCGATGATGTTGATGCGGTGATCCTGTGCACCCCGACGCAGATGCACGCAGCGCAGGCGATTGCCTGCATGGAGGCGGGCAAGCATGTTCAGGTGGAGATTCCGCTGGCCGATAGCTGGGCGGACGCGCAGGCGGTGCTGGCCAAGCAACAGGAAACCGGCCTGACCTGCATGGTCGGGCATACGCGGCGGTTCAACCCCAGCCATCAATATGTCCATAATCTGATCACGGCAGGTGATCTGAACATCCAGCAGATGGATGTGCAGACCTATTTCTTCCGCCGCAAGAATATCAATGCCAAGGGCGAAGCGCGGTCGTGGACCGACCATCTGCTGTGGCACCATGCGGCGCATACGGTCGATCTGTTCGCCTATCAGGCGGGCAGGATCGTGTCGGCGCACGCGATGCAGGGGCCGATCCACCCCGACCTGGGCATTGCGATGGACATGTCGATCCAGTTGAAGAGCGAGAGCGGGGCGATCTGCACCCTGTCGCTGTCATTCAACAATGACGGGCCGCTGGGCACCTTCTTCCGCTATATTGGCGACACCGGCACCTATATCGCGCGCTACGACGATCTGGTGAACGGCAAGGAAGAGCCGATCGACGTGTCCAAGGTGGCAGTGTCGATGAACGGCATCGAATTGCAGGACCGCGAATTCATCAGCGCGATCCGCGAAGGCCGCGAACCCAATTCGAGCGTCGCAAAGGTGTTCGATTGCTATCGTGTGCTGGGCGAGCTGGAGCAGCAGCTGGCGTAAAAGGAATCCCTGCGGGGTCGCAAGGAAGGCGCGGCGGGCAACCGACCGCGCCTTTTTTGTGCGTCAGACGGTTACGAACGGGTGCGCCAGCCGCAAATCGTCCAGCAGGGTTTCGAGCCGGGCCACATCGGCAAAGGCACCGGTCGGCGTCACCGACCAGTTGCAATGGGGGTGCGTGGCGCGGCTGTAGAGGCGGATCGGGCCGATCAGTTTGCGCCAATGATGTTTGCTCTTGCCATGGTCGCGCAGCAGTTTCGCCACGAGCAGGTCGGTGAGCTTGTCCACGGTCATGGCGTTACGCATAGGGCCGGGGACGCGCGGGTTCAACCGTCTCTGGCGGCGCGCCAGCTGCGCGGCGGCTGGCCGATATGGCGGGCGAAGAAGCGGGAAAAATAGGCCGGATCCTCAAAGCCTGTGGCATAGGCGATCTGTGCCACCGACATTTGCGAATAAAGCAGCAGGCGGCGTGCCTCCAGCAAAGCGCGATCATCGAGCATCTGAGCGGGAGAGGTGCCCGTGACACGGGCGCAGGCCTGACGCAGGGCGGTGAGGCTGACACCCAATGCGCGGGCATGGTCCGCCACCGGCTCGCGCTGGCGGAAGCGCTGCTCGATCCGTTCGCGCAGCCGGGCGACGAGTGCGGCCTGGCGCGGCGTGCCGGGCTGCGCCTGTTGCGTGAGAGCCGCGTGGCGTAGCGCCAGCACCATGAGGTGCAGCAGGGCGGATTCCACTGCGGCGCGCTGGCCGGGGCCGGACCAGCCCAGCTCCTGCGCCATGCGTGTGATCTCGGCTTCGGCGGCATCGCCCTCCGCCTGTGGCAGCATGATGGCATGGGGGTGGGCAAAGAGCGGGGCGAGATCGGCGTCGCGGGCAATGAGGTGGCGCAGATAGGCCGCGGCGATGGTGGTGACATGGCCGCTGGACTCGCGGTGCCAAGTGAAGCCATGGACGATTCCGGCGGGAACCAGCAACAGACAGGGTGCCTCGAACCGGAATTCGCTGGCTTCGGCCTGCATTGCGCCGCCGCCCTGCGCGATCAGGATGATATGGTTGAGGTCGCGATGGACATGGCGGTTGATCGTCCATTCGCTGGGACGGGAGCGGTCGTCCAGGCTTTCGACATGGACGAACCCCTCCGCCACACTGCGCTGCGGTTCGCCATAAAGGTAGAAGCTGGGGACCGGGGCGACCGACATGGGCGGCGGCGTCAGGCGGGGCGGGGGCGCAGCAGGATCAGTAGTGCCGCGCCGACCAGCGATCCGAGCGCCATGGCAAAGGCAACCCATGGCAAGCCGACGTTAAGGCTGAATAGGAAGCCCGCCACTATCGGTCCCAGCGCCGCGCCGCCCCGGCCGAAGCCGATGACGATGCCGGTCCCCCCCGCGCGTACGGCAGTGGGAAAGGATTGGGCCATCAGCGCATATAGGCCGACGACCGCGCCATTTGTGCAGAAACCGGCGGCGGCCGCAATCAGGCTGAGGCCCGCCAGCGTCGTCTGTTCCTGACCGAACAAGGTGACCAGACAGGTGGAGGCGATCATGGCGATGATGACGAGCGGCCGGATCGCAATCCGCCAGCTGAGCGCGCTCAGCAACAGCGCACCAAGCAGGCCGCCGACATTGGCCCATACCAGCACACCGCCTGCGGCCGACGGGGCATAGCCCATATCCACCACGATCTTGGGCACCCATTTCAGGATGAAATAGAAGGTCATGATATGGCAGAAATAGCCAAGCGTCAGCAGGATGGTGGTGCGCGCAAGGCCCGGCGCAAACAGCGCGGCAAAGGAGGGTTTGAGCGCGGCGGTGTCGACGGGCGGCAGGGCGTCGAGCGCGGCATGGCCCAGGCGGCGGAGTGCATGATTGACCCGCGCCAGGGCGTTGTCGGGCCGCTTTTGCAGCAGGAAGCCGATCGACTCAGGGAGCAGGAACCAGATGAAGGGCAGGAACAGGGCAGTGGCGATTCCCCCGAACAGGAAGATGTCGCGCCAGTCGCCCGCGACCAGCAGATGGGAGGCGACCGATCCGCCAAGAATCGCGCCCGCCGGATAGCCCGCCGCCATGATCGCGACGGCCAGGCTGCGCGCGCGGGCATTGGCGAGTTCCGCGACCATCGCATTGGTGCAGGCGAGCATCCCGCCAATGCCAAGCCCCGTGGCCAGACGGATGACCGAGAGGGAGATGACGTCCCAAGCCTGCGTCGCCGCGCCCATGCCGAGTGCCATGACGATGAGGCAGAAGAGGATGGTAGGGCGGCGACCGATCCGGTCGGCGACATTGCCGAGCAGGATGGAGCCTATGGCCATGCCGATCAATTCCATAGACAGGACGAGACCGAGGGCGGCGCGCTCCACGCCCCATTCCTTGGCAATACCAGGCGAAGCGAAGCTGATCGCCAGCACATCGAACCCGTCTAGCGCATTGAGCAGGACGCAAAGGATGATCGCGATGATCTGAAGCCGCCCCATAGGTGCTTCATCCAGTTGCCGCCGGACGTCCGTTGCGTATTCCGCCATCCTCAATCCTTTTATTTTTAACCAACCGCGAAAATATCGAGCCGCACATGATCCCTATAGCGTGCAGCGGTGCAAAGAAAGACGGTGCGGCCAAGCCAGGCATGCGGACCATCGCTCGCCACCTCAAAACGCGGCGTGGTGCGGAAATAATAGAGGGCTGGATCGACCGCGTCCCCGGCCGCGATCCGGGCCAGCACCGGGGCGGGGCCATGGCGATAGCCCGGATTGACGATCGACAATATGGTGCCGTCGCTGGCCTCTATCGAATAGCGGGCGAGAATGTCGGCCGTGCCGTCCGGGCGGATAGATTGCCAGTCCGCGCCGCCGGGCAGGATCTTGCCGATCAGGCGCGGGCCGTCCACGCTGCCGCCAGTAATGGGAATGACCCGCTTGCGCACACCATCGACGGTGCCCAGTTCCTGCGGCGCGCCGATCAGGACGCGCAACCGCATGGCAAGGGTGAGGGGCGGAGTCGCCAGCGCGTCAGAAGGCGCGGCCATGGCGGGCGTGGCAGCCCCGGAGAGGGCTAGGCCGGGCATCGCCTTGAGCAGGCTGCGACGGGGCAGGGTGTCGGTCATGTCTCTCCCTCTCTGTCGGATCGTCCATTACTGGCTCAACCGGCATTTCATGTGATAATCCGCCGTTTCGGTCAAGTTGACGCTGCATTAACGGAGCAGGGCTGCTGAATCATCCAACTATATGGTTGCTCCGCCCCTGTGATGGCGACCGGCAAATGGGCATGATCGGCGCAAATCTGGTTCGGCAGGAGAGGCATAGCATGAAAACCCAGGTCGCCATTATCGGAGCAGGGCCAGCCGGGCTATTGCTGGGCCATTTGTTGCGGGCCGAGGGGATCGACACTATCATCGTCGAACGGGCCGCGCCCGATTATGTGCTGGGGCGCATCAGGGCGGGGGTGCTGGAGCGGACGACGACCGATCTGATGGACCGGGTTGGACTGGGCGCGCGCATGCACGCGGAGGGCTTGCCGCATGACGGCTTTCACCTGGCCGATGGCGAGCGACTGATCCGCATCGATGTCGCAGGGCTGACCGGCAAGCAGGTGATGGTCTATGGCCAGACCGAAATCACCCGCGACCTGATGGAGGCGGCGCCCGAACGCGGGCTGGAGATCATCTATGACGCGGGCGACGTCGCGCTGCATGATGTTGATAGCGATGCGCCCTATCTGACCTACAGCAAGGATGGTGCGAGCCACCGGATCGATGCGCAATTTCTGTGCGGATGCGATGGTTTCCATGGCCCCTCGCGCAAAGCGATCCCGGCGTCGGTGGCAACCGCCTATGAGAAAGTCTATCCTTTTGGCTGGCTGGGCATATTGGCCGACGTGCCGCCCTGCAATCATGAGCTGATCTACGCCAATCACGAGCGCGGCTTTGCGCTGGCGTCGATGCGGTCGGAAACGCGCAGCCGCTATTATGTGCAGGTGGCGCTGGACGAGAGGGTCGAGGACTGGTCCGACGACCGGCTGTGGGACGAACTGGCGATCCGGCTGGGACCGGAGGCGGCAGCGCAGATGGTGCGCGGCCCGGCGCTGGAAAAGTCGATCGCGCCGCTGCGTTCCTATGTGTTCGAGCCGATGCGGCACGGGCGGCTGATGCTGGCAGGCGACAGCGCGCATATCGTGCCGCCGACAGGCGCGAAGGGGCTGAACCTGGCCGCGTCGGACGTGCATTATCTGTCGCAGGCGCTGATCGGCTATTTCGGGCGCGGGGATGCGGACGGGGTGGCAGGCTATTCTGCCAAGGCGCTGGCGCGCGTGTGGAAGGCGGAACGCTTTTCCTGGCAACTGACCCGGTTGATGCACCGTTTCCCCGACAGCGATGCGTTTGACCGGCGGATGCAGGTGGCGGATCTGGACTATATTGCCTCGTCAGTGGCGGCGCAGACGACGATCGCCGAAAATTATGTGGGTTTGCCGCTGTAGGGGCGGCGATAGCGCTGATTCGGCGTGACGATTCGCTGTTTCTGACACGATCGGGCGACGAGAATGGCGCGGGATGGCTGAAAAGCTGCCCGCGCCATTGTCCGTTTCAGCCCGTGCAAACTGCGATATTTGAGGGGTTTTGGCGTCATTTTCGTGAACATTCTCAACAAAAAATCGCATCCTGGGCAATTTCCCTGTTGACCGAATCTGCGTGTCTACCTAGAGGGCTGTTCACCGGACGGGGCGCTGCCAGCGGGTAGCGCGTTTTACGGTCGCCAACATGATGGGATGAACAGTCCTCCGAAACGCAAGGATCGGGGTAGGCTGGTTGTC